>JANNEY010000353.1:0-14275 GCA_031379235.1 Opitutaceae bacterium
GCGCTCTGAGCGCCGCCGCAGCAAATTCTGCGATTAAATGCAATCGGCTCGGCCTTCAGGACGAGCCGATTTTTTTGGCGCTGAAATCTTCCGGGTTTTTGCCGGCGTATTCCGACTGAAAGCCGGCTCAGAACAACCCGCGGTAAACGACCCCCACAGCGGTGATCGGGCCGGTGTCGTCGAGGCCGTCAAGGGCGCGGTCCGCCTTCTTCATGATCGCCTGCGTGTCGCGGAAGAGGCTGTCGTCGTTGAGCAGTTTGCCGAGGGTGCCTTCACCGCGCGAAATTTTGTCTGACACGGTCCGGATGGTCGCGATCGCGGCCTTGATGTCGTCGCCGGCTTTTTGATCGAACACCAGTGCGCCGAGCGTGCCTTTGCCCTGCTTCACCTGCTCGAGGATCGATTGGGCGTTGGCGATGAAGGTTTTTGCCTCGGCGACGCTGCCCTTGATTTCCGTGATGCTGGCGATGAGTTCGTCGTGGAGTTGCGAGCCGTTGATGAGTTTGCCGAGCGTGCCGTCGCCCTTGTTCAGCTTGTCGGTGACTTGTTGGAGATTACTCACCGTCGCGGTGAGTTTCTCCCGGTTGTCAGTCACGAGCCCGTCGATTTTCTGGATGAGACCGGGATTCTTGCCGTCACCGGCAAACGCGGTGCCGAGGTTGCCGAGCGAACTCTCGAGCTTTTCGCCGAGCGCGCCGATTTGTGCCATGATCGTGTTGAGGTCGGCCGCCGTCTTCGTGCGGATCTCGGCGAGCGGGGCGTGTTCCGACTGGAGAAACGGCAGGATGCGCGAAAGGTAGCTGCGGGGGAAACGGGTTTTCTCCATGGGCACAAGCGCCGGCGCCGCCGCGGAGCCGAGATCGATTCCGATGTAGTTCGTGCCGATCAGGCCGGCGGAGACGATGCTGGCAAAGGCGTCGCTCTTAATCGTGACGTCGGGATCGATGCGCAGGATCGCCTCGGCGCGGCGGTTGGCGAGGCGGGTCGACTTCACTTCGCCGATGCGGACGCCGGCCATGCGGATTTCGTCACCTTCCTTGAGTTCCTTCAGGCTCTCGAAGCCGGCGACGATGGTGTAGCCCTCATCCTTGAGAATCTTGCCGCCGTTCAGGGTCTCGAAAGTGACCCAGGTGAGCGCGAGGCCGAGGAGAAAGAAAAGCCCGACGCGGGCGGTTTGCTGCAGGTTGTTCATGGTTTAGGTCTCCAGTTTCTTAAAACGGGGATTCTTCAGATCGATCTTCGGGTTCAGGAATTCGGCGACGCGGGGATCCTTGGTGGCGCGCAACTCATCGGGCGTGCCGAGGGTGACGAGGCTGCCGCCCATCAAAATGCCCACGCGGTTCGCGATGCTGAGCGCGAGCTCACGATCATGCGAGACGACGATCGAGGTGACGTGATATTCCTCCTTCAGGGTCGCGATGATCTCGGCGATCGTGGCGGACATCACGGGATCGAGCTCGCTGGTGGGCTCGTCGTAGAGCATCAGCTGCGGCTCCATCACGAGGGCGCGGGCAATGGCGACGCGTTTCTTCATGCCGCCGGAAAGCTCCGAGGGGAATTTCTGCGCGGCTTTCTCCATCGAGAGGATTTGCAGGGCGCGCATCACTTTTTCGCGGATGCCGGCCTCATTGGCGGCCCGGTGCTCGCGGGGGTAGAGCGCGAGGTTGTCGTAAACCGACATCGAGTTGAACAGCGCGCCGGCTTGAAAAACCAGGGCCATGCGCACGTGTTCCCGCGTGTCTTCGGCGGAGGCGTCGCGCCCGTCGACGGTGACGCGGCCGGAGGTGGGAAGTTCGAGCCCCACGATGTGTTTTAAAAGCACGCTTTTGCCGGAGCCGCTGGGGCCCATGAGCACGAATATTTCCCCGGGCGCGACAGCGAAGGTGACGTTTTTCAGCACCTCAAACGTGCCGAATTTCTTCGACAGATCCTCGACGGAGACGCCGACCGCTGCGGTGGCGGCGGCGGTAAACGGGCTGCTGGTGGTAGGCGTGTCGGGCGTCGGCATGGGTTACATCAGGAGCTTCGTGACGAAGTAATCGAGCACCAGGATGAGAATGAGGGAGACGACCACGGCCTTGGTGACGGCGGCGCCGATTTCGCGTGGCCCGCCCCGGGTGTTGAGCCCAATATTGCAGGATACGAGCACGACGGCGAAGCCAAACACCTCGGCCTTGATGAGGCCGTTGAGCACATCCTTGAATTTCATGAAACTCCGCATCGTGGCAAAATAGGTCGAAGGCTCGATGGAGATGAAATCGGTCGTCTTGCAGATGATCGCGCCGCCGAACCAGCCCACGAGATTGGCGATGATGGCGAGCACGGGCACCATGACGAGCGTGGCGGCGAGGCGGGGCATCACGAGCATACGCGCCGGCGGGATGTTCATGGTCACGAGCGCATCGATCTCCTGGTAGACCTTCATCGAGGCGAGTTCCGCGGCGATGGCGGAGCCGACCCGGCCCGCGAGCAAAATGGCGACCATCACCGGGCCGAGCTCACGGGCCATCGAAAGCCCGACGAGCGAACCGATCAGGTGTTTTGCGCCGAAATTCTGCATCGAGTAGCCGGCCTGCAGCGCGAGCACGCTGCCGATAAAAAAGCTCAGAATGGCGACGATGGGCAGCGTGGTGTAGCCGATGAGATAGCACTGCTCGATGAAGCGCCCGAATTGCCGCGGCAGGGTGGGCAGGTAGTAGGCGCTGCGCAGGAGGAGCTGCAGCGTGCTGCCAATGCCTTCGAGAATACGGATGAGTTGGTTCATCTTACTTGGACGAGGTGGGAGCAGTAGCTGCTTTCGCAGGAAAATCTAACCAGAACATTCGCCAGCCTTTGTCCGCCGTGCGGCGAAAGCCGAATAGCCCGCTGCCGATCGCGATGCGTTTGTCGGTGGCCTGACGGGTGACACCGAGCAGCGGCCCGAGGTGAAATTCGCTGCGGTCTTCCGCGGCGCGGCGTTCCCACGTGACAGCATTCCAGAGCAGTGAAGTGCGATGGTCGCCCGGGGCGCGCTGATCGTGGCGCGCGAGGGTGAAGAACGGCGACCACGTGAGCCGGACCTTTTCGTTACCGGGGAAAAATACTTCGAGCGGACTGGGAAACTGCCACTGGCGGCGGCCGGCGCCGTTTTCCCAATGGCTGAGCAACGGCCAGAAATGGGTGAGGGAGGCGGCGGAGCCGTCAGGTCTGCCGGCGCGCCGCTGCTCCTCCTTCCAATAGATAAAATAGAGAAACTGCGTGCGCTGGCGCGCCACGGCCCCGTCGGTCCACTCGGCATAGCGCAACAGCGGCCACCCGAGCCACGTCTTGTCGTAGCCCTTGGCGACCGAGTGGCTGTAGAAAGGCGCCCAGCGGTTCACGTATCGCTGATCGCCGCGACCCTGCATAAACAACGGCCAGAGGTAGCGGGTCTCGCGGTAAACCTTCGGCAGCGTGCGCTCGGTGTAGCCGAAGAACGGCCACGCGTAGTCTTCGTTGATAAAACCGGGGCCCGTGTTGCGGCTGTAGAAGGGGAGCACGCCGACATCGCGCCGCGGCGGTGTGCCCGGGGGATCGTCGGGTGAGGGCTGGCGGGTGGAGTTGAAACCAAACGGCCAGAGGAAACTTTCGTGCCGCGAGACACCGAGTCGTTCGGCATACGTGTAGAGCGGCCACACGCCCCAACCCTGCGCCGTCCCTTGGGTGCGGCGAAAAACGGGCCACAGCACATAGGAAGTGGTGGCGCCACGCCGCTCGTTTTCGACATAGAGCGGAAAGAGCGTCCACGAGAGTCGCTCGAAGGTGAGCTTACCTTTCACCGTGCCGTAGATGGGGAACAGCGCGCGATAGCTCATCTCCGGATCGCCGGCGGTGCGCGAGAACCAGAAGGGAAAGACTTCAAACTCGTCGCGCTGCTCAAGCGCACTCACGGGCGCAGGCGCACCACCGCGGCGACCCCAGCGCCGGATGAGTTCAAAGAAGCTCCATTGAAACGTCGTCTCGTCGACGCGGTAGCTGAGCAGCGGGTAGAGAAAATAGCCGGCGCGAAACTCACCCTGGGCGTTGTGCTGCTGCACCCAAAACGGACGAAAGCCGCTCACGGTGCCACCCTCGGCTTCCGCCGCAGGCTTGCGGAAAAGAAATGGCCCGGCGCCGGTCCAGGCGGTGGTGCTTCGTGCCGTGTCACCGTAACGCACGGTGACCGGCCAGGCATTGGCCTCCCGATCCGCTGGCTGCGCACGCGCGACGCCTGCTGCGGCGGCTAGGCCGAGCAGGGCGGAAACACGCCGGAGATTCGCGGGCAATGGAAACATTCGGAAGCGCTGCACATGATTGTTGCGGACGGCCGCGGACGAAAAATGGGCAGTGAGATGCAGAAAGAGTGGTTCGGAGAGAGTGTGGTGCAAACGCTATGTTCGGCGGGTCTGAACTGCGGAAAGGGGAAAGAGTTCCGCGCGGGCGCGCTCATTCCCGGTTTCAGCTCGTTCGGAAGCCTAGAGCACTACGCTGCCGCCCGGCGGCACGATGCGAAATTCTTCCGCCCTCAGCCCGGCGGCCGCGCGCGCGACGGCGAGCGCCTCGCCCGGTTCGTCGCGGCCTTCGTCGGTGAGTTGAAAGGTGCCCCAGTGCATCCCCACACTGAGGCGCGCGCCCACGGCGCGATGCAATTGCACGGCCTCGGCCGGATTGATGTGCATCGGGGCCATGAACCACCGCGGTTCATAGGCTCCGATGGGCACCAGCGCGAGGTCCGGTGCCCCGCAGCGCTGATGGATCGCGCGGAAAATTTCCGCGTCATAGCCCGTGTCGCCCACAAACCAGACGCTATTTTGGCCGACATTGAGAAAAAATCCGCCCCACAGCCGGTGATTTCGTGGCGCGCCGAAGCGATTGCTCCAATGCTGCGAAGGCGTCAGCCGGATCGTCACATCGGGGCCGAGCCCGTGGCTTTGCCACCAGTCGAGCTCGACGATCTGGCGCGCGCCGAGGGATGCCAGCAACTCTCGGTGCCGCAGCGGTGTGACAAAGACGGGATTGTGCCGCGCCGCGAGCGCGCGCAGCGATGCGACGTCACAATGATCGTAGTGATCGTGGCTGAGCAGCACGGCGTCGATTCGCGGGAGATCGTCGAACGCGATACCCGGCGGATGCACGCGCCGCGGGCCGGCCCACGCGACCGGGCTCACGCGCTCGGAAAACACGGGATCAAACAGGACGTTGATTCGCGGGGTCTGGAGCAGAAACGTCGCATGCCCGATCCACGTCGCGGTGATTCCGGCCGGTCCGGCCGTCGTCGGTTTGGGCTGCGCCTCCAACGCGATCTCCCGGGGCCACGGTTTGGGTTTCGCGTTGAGTTTCCAGCGCCAGAGTTCCCGCAGGCCTCCCGCGGAGGCGTGATGAGGTTGAAAAAAGGTTTTCCCGTTGAAGTGATCGGAGAGCGGCGGTGTCATCGCGAGGCCACCTATGAATCCCAAATTTTACCGCGCGCAACTGCGTCCGCCATGCGCATAAGCGGCGGCGCGGCGCGGGGAATCACGCTCGTCGCGCCGAAGGGCGACCGCACCCGACCCGCGACGGATGGCATGAGACAGGGCGTGTTCTCCAGCCTTGGCGCGCGGGTGGTCGACGCGCGTTTCCTCGATTTGTTTGCCGGCAGCGGGGCCTACGGGCTCGAAGCGCTGAGCCGCGGCGCCGCGGGCGGCGTGTTCGTGGAGCAGAGTCCCAAGGCGGCGGCCTGCGTGCGGAAAAACATCGAGGCCGTCTGCAAAAGTCTGGGCCGCGACATGCGTGATCTTGCTGTGCTGCAGGCCGACGCGCGCAATGCGCCCTCCGCCGGCGGTGGCGTGCCGGATTTGGTCTTTATCGATCCACCGTGGGAAATCATCCCTGAAATCGGCCCGACGCTGTTTGCGCGGCTCGCCGAGTTGCTCGCGCCCAAACCCGAGGCGCTCGTGGTGTTCGAATTTCCCGGCGAGCTCGAACTTGCGCCCACCGGTTGGACACTGCTGAAACGCCTCGGTAAAGGTGCCCGCCAGCCGACGGTGGGGTTTTTTCGGCGAACGGCTGAAACTACAGCAAGCCCAGTTTTGCCCTGACGATCGCGATCGCAGCGGTGCAGGCGGTCTCGGTGCGGAGCACGCGGGGGCCGAGGTGGACGAGGGCGAAGTTTTGCGCGCGGAGCAAATCGCGCTCGGCCGCCGACCAGCCGCGTTCGCCGCCGATGGCGAGTGTGACAAGCGCGTTTGCTCGGAAGGAGTGTTGGCCGAGCGGAGCCGGGGATTCGTAGTTGTCGAGGGCCAGACGCGTCGCGGCGGTAGGGAGCGAGGCAATCGCTTCGCTGAGGGTGAGCTCGTGCGTGATCGTGGGCACGCGGGTCGAGAAGGCCTGCTCGGCTCCGGCGATCGCGTGCCGGTGCCATTCGCCCGACGACCAGAGTGAGCTTTGCGCGTAGTTGGCGTCCCCTTTCTCTGTCCGCACGAACTGGATCGCGCCGACGCCGAGCGTCGTGGCGTCACGCAAAATATCGCGGGCGGTCTGGGGGCGGGGCAGGCCGACGATGAGCGTAATGGGCTCGGCGGCGGGCGGGGAAGTTTCTGCGGCGAACGAAAGCGTGAGCGCGCGGGCCTCGACCGCGATCAGCGTGGCCTTGCCCCGGGAACCGTTGATGACACCGGCATCGAAGGTGTCGCCGACCTTGCGCCGCAACACCTCGAGAATGTGCACGGCACGCCGATCGGTGCGCGGCAGCGGGCGGGCGATTTCAGCGGTTTCGAACAGGACGAGGTTCACGCGGAGAGTGTGATTGCGACGAGGGCGTGGTCGATGCAACTTCTCTCGGGTCATGACGCCGCTTGCCTTCACCGACATCACTGCACGCCTGGCGGCATGGAAATTTCCCGCCGGGATCGAGGGCGTAATTGGCATCGCGAGCGGTGGCGTGGTGCCCGCGGCGCTCGTGGCGCAACGCCTCGGCGTGGAAATGAAAATAATCGCCCTCAATTACCGCGACGAGACGAACGCGCCACGTTTCGCCGAGCCGCAATTACTTTCTGCCGTCCCTGATCTGAGGGCGTGGCGGCGGGTGTTGCTGGTCGACGATGTCTATGTGAGCGGCAAGAGCTGGCATGCCGCCCGCGCCCTGCTGCCTCGTGAGGTCGAGGTGCTGCCCTTCGTGCTGAAAGGGAAAACGGACTTCGCCTTGATTCGCGACATCGACGGCTGCGTGCAGTGGCCTTGGAAGACTTACTAGAGTCGGTCCTGGCCGTCACCCTGTGGCCCTGTCACGAGCAGTCTCGTCGGTTGGCATGCTTCACGTGCACGGTGCATTAGTGATGGCATGGAGCGGGCGGAGGGAATCGAACCCTCGAGGCCAGTTTGGAAAACTGGAGTTTTACCACTAAACTACGCCCGCGTGGCGCAGGCCGCGAAGCTTCCCGGGCCGAGCGTTTCGGTCAAGCCCGCAGCGTGGAACATTACCACTGCGCGGGGCGGGTTTCTCTTCCTGATTTTCACCGGTCTCTTACCGTGCTGGCTATTGCGGGGCGGAAAGCGGTGACGTTCTATCAGGAATATGGCACTTCTATCTTCGGCCGCATCTCTCCCGGCGCATGGCCTGCGTGGCGCCTCGGCAAAGAAACCCGCGAACGTGAAAACCGCGCAGGCGCTCGCGAAGCAAAAATCATTGGAGAAAAAGGCGAAGACCTATCGGCTCCCGATGGGCGAGCTGGCCTTGTTTACGCAGCAGCTGGCGTCGTTGCTCACCGCTGGCCTGCCGCTCGTGCAGTGTCTCGAGGCGCTGCAGGATCAGACGGAAGACCCGTGCTTCCGCATCGTCATCCGCGATGTGCGCGCCGACATCTCGCAGGGTAATTCGTTTTCTTCCGCGGTGCGGAAATTTCCGAATTCGTTCAACACGCTTTTCGTCTCGATGGTCGAGGCCGGTGAAGCGAGCGGTGGTCTCGCGGAAATTCTCATGAAGGTCGCGGGCTACTTCGAGTCCACGGTCAAGCTGACCAAGAAGGTGAAGTCGGCGATGACCTACCCAATCGCGGTCATCGGCCTGGCGGTCGCGCTGGTGAACGTGCTGCTGATTTTCGTCATCCCGGTGTTTGCCGACATGTTTAAGGACTTTGGCGCCAAACTGCCGCTGCCGACGCAATTCCTCATCGACGTTTCCGATTTCATGAAGGGTTACTGGTGGGCGATCGGCATTGCCGCCTATGCTGCCTGGTGGGGGCTCGGCAAATTCACCGCGACGCCCAATGGCCGCCGGATGCGCGACAACTTCCTCGTGCGCGCCCCGATCTTCGGCAACTTGATCCACAAGATCGCGCTGTCCCGTTTCTGTCGCACCTACGCGACGCTCATCCGCTCCGGCGTGCCCATCCTGCGCACGCTCGAGATCGTTTCGGCCGCCAGTGGCAAGGTGCAGATCGAGGATGCTTGCGAAGAGATTGCCAAGCACGTGAGCCAGGGCGGACAAGTTTCCGAAGTGCTCGCTAGCGCGGAGTTTTTCCCGCCGATGATGAAGCACATGGTCAAGGCCGGTGAATCCACCGGCAACGTCGACGGCATGATGAACAAGATCGCCGACTTCTATGATGTGGAATGCGAGGCGACCGTCGCTGCGCTGACCTCGCTCATCGAGCCGATGCTCATCGTGTTCCTCGGCATCGTGGTCGGCGGCATCGTCATGGCCATGTTTCTCCCGATTTTCCAGCTCGGTGCCGTCGCGGGCGGTCTCAACTAATCGCGCTTGGCCTGACCTGATCCAATCGTCCTCCGGGCTCACAGCCTAGCAACTTCTCTCCATGCCTTCCGTTCTTATCGTCGACGACCTCGTTTCCATCCACGAGATGCTGGAGGCCGTGATCGCCCCCACGGGTTTCTCGACCGCCTTCGCCACCGATGGCGAAAAGGCGCTCGTCCGCTACAAGGCCGACAAATTCGACCTCGTCCTCGCCGACATCGACATGAAGCCGATGGACGGCATCACCCTGTTGAAGCAGCTCAAGGTTTACGATCCGAGCGCTGTGGTGATCATCATGACGGCTTATGCCTCGACCGAGAGCGCGGTGCAGGCGCTGAAGTTTGGCGCGTTTGATTATTTGCAGAAGCCGTTTCGCGTCGATGAACTCATCGCCACGCTCAAGCGCGGTTTGGAGTTTCGGAAATTTCAAGCGGAGCGCGCGGCCGCGACCGCCGGCCCCGGCGCCAAACCGGCGGATATCGACAGCCGCTTGATGGGGAAGAGTGCCAAGCTGACTCGGCTTGTCGCGCAGGTGAAGAAGCTCGCGACCGTCCGCACGCCGGTGCTGTTGATTGGGGAAAACGGCACGGGCAAGACTTCCATCGCCGAGATTCTCCACTCGGTCAGCGGCGCGCCCGAGACCTCGCTCGTGCGCATAGATTGTTCGCTCAGTTCGGAAGCGAGCTTCCGCGAGGGCCTGATCGGCCAGAACGGCGAGGGTGGGGCGTGGGTGAAGCAGGCGAAAGGCGGCACCCTTTTTCTCCAGCATCTCCATTGCCTGAGCGAGCCCGTGCAGAAGGAACTCGTGAGCGTCCTCCGCAACACCGCGCATGGCTTTCGCTTGGTCTGCACGACGAATTCCGATCTGGAGAAACTCGTCGACGAGGGGAAATTTCACGACGAGCTCTTTTATCGCGTCGCGTCGCTCCCCGTGCAGCTCCCGCCTCTGCGCGAGCGGCTTGATGACATTCCGTTGTTGGTGAAACACTATGCGGCGCAGGCGACGAATCCGGCCTTCGACGCCAACCTCATCGAGTTTACGGATGATGCGGTGGCCTTGATGGCGGCCTACCACTGGCCGGGCAATCTGACCGAACTCGGTCAGGTCGTCTCGAAAATCGCGGCGACCACCGATACCCGCGTGATCACGTCCGCGCAGCTTCCGTTGCGCCTGCGCGAACTGAAGCACTGGCCGACGCTTGTCGAATATCTCACGGGGCAGGAAAAACAATACACCGACATGGTGATGCATGCCTGCCGCAACGACCGCGCCACCGCCGCCAAGGTGCTGGGGATTCAGCTCGAGAAAATCGCCTGAACCGTCCGCAGGCCGTGAGCGTGAGAGAGCTTGGCCGAGTTGCAACGGGCCGATCGGTCGGCACGCCGTTTGGACCAGGCAAATACTCGAAGATTCGTCGCGTGGGACAGCGGATGTCCCACCGAACAGGCTAGAGTGCCGGCGATGAAATCAACCATTCGCTCCCACTACGGTCGCGTCCTCCTCTCGCACGAAAGCTACCGCCGCCTGCAGGCGGCGTGGGCGGGCATCGAGTGTCCGGCGCGGGTAACTCCGCCGGCGGCCGACACGGCCGGCTCCTCGGCGCGCACCGCTTCGCGCCAGCCGGTGCAGTTATCCCAACGGCGTTGGGCCGCCGCCGCGTAACTTGGCTGGCCGCCTTGGCTTATTTTCTGTCGCGCGCCGCTGCGATCACTTGCGTGAACCCGGCGCGAGTCTCTGGCATCAGCGCAAACGCCAGTCCGCGCTCGGCCGTTCGCGCCGCCTCGGCGTGCAGGCCGTGCCGCGCCGCCAGCCGCGCGATCTTCAATAGCAGGGCGCTTTCGCGCGGATGGGATTTTACTGCTTCCGCCAGTTCGGCGAACTGCGCGGAGGTCGGGCTCGCCTCGGATTTACCCCACGCTTCCGCGAGCAAACGGTAGTTCTCGATGTCGGCCGGAGGTTGCGCGCGGGCGACATGGAGGAGCCGCAGGACGCGCAGCGTCTGCGCGGAGCCGTGCCGGCCATTTTCTCCGGTCGGCGACTGGTCTGTCTCGTCCAGTAACAGTCGGGCCAAGCCGCGCAGCGCGAGTGGACGCACGGCCTTCCCCGCAAAGCTTTCCTCTAAGACCCGACGCGCCTCGGCCGTTGCGCCCGCATCGAGGTAGCACAAGCCAAGCGACGCCAACAGCGACGGATCGCGGTCGCCCGCGAGGTAGGCGTGCTCCAACGTGCGCCGCGCCCGCGCGAGGTAGACGGCGCTCAACGCCACCTGGGTTTCACGCAGCGTGGCCGCCATGAGCCGCTGCCACTCGCCTTCGATTCGGCAAATTTCCGCGCGCGTGGCCGCGCGAAATTCAATCGCGGGAGACTTTTCTAGCTCCGGCGCAACCATGACCACCGGTTCGTCCAGGGCGTGGCCAACAAATTTTGCCAGCTCGCGCTGCGCCGTCGCGTAGTCGGCCTCGAAACACTCGGTGAACAGCGCCTCGGTCACCGGCTCGTTGCATGCCCGAGCGCAGAATTCCCAGAATCGCCCCGGCTTCGCGTCTTTGCGCAGCGTGCCCCAGCGCACAAACAGCGCCGCGTGCGCCCGCCAGCGCGCGTGGGACGCGGAGTTCACGGGCGGCGCTGGTTCGGCGAACAGCTCCGCCAAGGGCAGCACACGCTCGGGATGGCCGGTGAGCTCGCGGATCGATTGGAGCGCGCGCTGGCCCGCCTGGAGGGAGAGAAATTGCCCCGCGGTTCCCATCGGGCTGTCATCGGCGCCGTAGAGTGCGGCCAGTCCGGCTTCGGCCCAGGCCGGCAATTGCGGCGCGCGCCCGCGCAACAGTGGCGGGATAAAACGCAGGGGCAGGCCGGTCAGTTCCAAGCCGCTGCTAAACGGTTCCCAGAGGGCGAGGCCGATGCGCGCCGTGATCACATCCGCATCGTGTGCGATCGCGTGGACGATGGCATCGCTGCCGACCCGCAGCGCGTTGAGCGTGGGCGGGCAGCCGGGCGGCGCGAGTTCGTCTTCGAGAAAGCGCTCGGTGAGAATCAAAGACACCGGCAGGCGGGGACCCGGCTGAAATGCCCGTGGCAGGTTCATCAGCGGCACGGCGCGCAGCACGCATTGCACATAGGCGCGCGTCTTCGCATCCGGGCAGTCGCTGAGCACCTCCAACCCCGCCACGCGCGTATACCGCCACTTCCCGCGCAGCTCAGGGATCGGGTCCGGCTGCGCCGCCGGTGCCGCCCGCAGCACGCCCGGGAGCCAAAAACATGCGGCCAGCAGCGGGGGAATCCACCATCGGGTTCGGTCGATGTTCGCCTTCACCTCCGCAGCGCAGCAAGTCACGCGTGAATTCGCCATCGCAAATTCTCTTCCCGCCGCTTTCCCGCTTGCCGCGCGTTTCGGCGTTCTCAACCTTCGCCGAAATCCACGTTCATGCCCAAGCGCTCTGACCTGAAGTCCATCCTCATCATCGGTGCCGGTCCCATTGTCATCGGCCAGGCCTGCGAGTTTGATTACTCCGGCACGCAGGCGTGCAAGGCGCTCCGGGAGGAAGGCTACCGCGTCATCCTCGTAAACTCCAATCCGGCCACGATCATGACGGACCCGGAGTTTGCCGACGTGACCTACATTGAGCCGCTCACCGTCGAGTTTTTGGAAAAAATCATCGCGGCGGAAAGGCCCTCCGCGCTGTTACCCACGCTCGGTGGCCAGACCGCCCTCAACCTTTCGATGGAGCTCGATAAAAAGGGCATCCTCGCGAAATACGGCGTCGAGATGATCGGCGCCAAGCCCGAGGCGATCACCAAGGGCGAGGACCGCGAGATCTTCAAGCAGTGCATGATCAAGATCGGTCTTGATGTCGCGAAATCGCGCACCGTGAAAAACATGAACGAGGCCCGCGAGGCGGCCGAGTTTCTGGGGATTTTCCCGCTCATCATCCGGCCATCGTTCACGCTCGGCGGCTCGGGCGGCGGCATCGCCTACAACAAGGAGGAGTTCGAGCGCATCTGCGCCAACGGCCTCGATCTCTCGCCGGTGCACGAGGTCCTCGTCGAAGAGTGCCTGCTCGGTTGGAAGGAATACGAGATGGAGGTCATGCGCGACCACAAGGACCAGTGCGTGGTGATCTGCTCGATCGAGAATTTTGATCCGATGGGCGTGCACACGGGCGATTCGATCACGGTCGCGCCGGCGATGACGCTTTCCGACAAGGAATACCAGACGATGCGCGACGCGTCGTTCGCCGTCATCCGCGAGATCGGCGTCGAGACGGGCGGTTCCAATATCCAGTTCTCGATTGATCCGCAGACCGGTCGACAGGTCGTGATCGAGATGAACCCGCGCGTCTCGCGCTCCTCTGCGCTGGCTTCGAAGGCCACCGGTTTCCCCATCGCCAAAATCGCGGCGAAGCTCGCGGTCGGCTACACGCTCGACGAGCTGCGCAACGACATCACGCGGCTGACGCCCGCGAGCTTCGAACCCACGATCGACTATGTCGTGACGAAGATCCCGCGGTTCACCTTCGAGAAATTCCCCGACGCGGACGCGACGCTCACGTCCGCGATGAAGTCCGTCGGCGAGGCGATGGCCATCGGCCGCACCTTCAAGGAGTCGATGCAGAAATGCCTGCGCTCGCTCGAAATCGGCGCGCGCGGCTTCGGCGGCGGTGGCAAACACGGCGGCGACGAGCCCGTCGATGAGAAGACGCTCAACGCCAAGCTCGGCACACCCAACGCCGAGCGAATCTTCTACATCCGCCACGCCTTCCGGGCCGGCTACTCGGTTGAGCGCATCTTCGATCTCACGAAGATCGATCCGTGGTTCCTCACCCAGCTCCACGAGATTTTCGAAATGGAGGAGGCATTGAAGAAGGCGACACTCGCTTCGGTTGAGACCGTCGCGCTGCGCCGCGCGAAGCAGTTTGGATTCTCCGACGTGCAGCTGGCGCATCTGCTCAAGAGCGATCTCGCCGGCGTGCGCGCCGCACGGAAGCAGCGCGGCATCAACACGACCTACCGGCTCGTCGACACTTGCGCCGCGGAGTTCGTGGCCTTCACGCCCTACTACTACTCAAGCTACGGCGACGAGAACGAGGTCATGAAGCCCTCGGGCAAAAAGAAGATCATGATTCTCGGCGGCGGGCCCAACCGCATCGGGCAGGGCATCGAGTTCGACTACTGCTGCGTCCACGCGAGCTTCGCCCTCCGTGAGATCGGCTACGAAAGCGTGATGGTGAACTCCAATCCCGAGACCGTCTCGACCGACTACGACACCAGCGACCGCCTCTACTTCGAGCCGCTCACGTTCGAGGACGTGATGAACATTTACGAAAACGAGCAGTGCTGGGGCGTCATCGTGCAGCTCGGCGGCCAGACGCCGCTGAACCTTGCGGCGAAACTGGAAGAAGCCGGCTGCAACATCATCGGCACCTCACCGAAAAACATCGAGCTGGCCGAAGACCGCAAATTTTTTGCCAAACTTCTCGACGACCTGAAGCTCAATCAGGCCCCTAGCGGCACCGCGGTGAATGAAGACGAAGCGGTGGCCATCGCGC
>JANNEY010000184.1:0-9895 GCA_031379235.1 Opitutaceae bacterium
TGAATCAGTGCGTCGGAGACGCGACGGCCGATCGCGAGACTGGCGGAGGCGTCGGAGGACGTGATGAGTTGTCGGCTCGTGTAGACGACGGTGTCGTGGCCGGTGGCGAGCGCAGTGTTGAGAGCGGCGAGGGCGGCGGCGAGCGTGGGCGCGCGGCGCGGGTCGTCGAGGAGCGCGGCGACGTCGAGCTCGATGGGCGTGACGGTGGCCGTGGCGAGGAGCGCAGAGAGTTGAGCGCTGGTTTTCGGGACGTAGGAGCCGACGAGGGTGAGACCGCCGTGGGAGGTGAGCGTGCTGAAGGCCGACGGAGCCAGGAGCGCGTGTTGGGGTGATTGGCCAATGCGGGCGGCGACAAAGCCGGCGGCGGTGCGGTAGAGGAAGCGCGAACCGGTCGACTCCGCTGCGAGGGTCGCGGCGGCGAAGACCTCGATGTCGCGGGGCGCGGCGGCATTGACGATGCAGACAGAGTCGCGCGGGAGGGCGCGAAGTTTTTCGGCGACGGCGAGCGGGCCGCCGGAGCGAAGGAGCTCGATGGAAATCGTGGCGACGGCTGCGGCGCGGGTGCGGCCGGCGGTTTTCTCTTCGACCCAAGACGGGAGGTGCGAATGGCGGTAGCCGAAGGCGGCATCGCGGGCGAACGGCGTCTCGGCCGCGGGGACCAGGCGGTCGCCCTCGGCGACGTAGTGGGTGTCATTCAGCGTGTAGCGACCACCGGCTTCAAAGTAGGGCGTAATAAAGGTGGCGTCGAAAGGGCCGAGGATTTCCGCGAGCGTGTCGGTTTCAAGCGGGTAGTAGCCGCGGAGCGTGGAGTCGCTGCGGCTGGCGACAACGAAGGGGCGGTGGGTGGCGAGCGAGGCGGTGCGGAGATTCGTCGCGAGTTCAACGTGCAGCACGCGGGTGGCGGCAGGCGTGAGGCTGCGGGAGTTGGTGAGGATGTAGAAACAAGCGGGCGCGGCGGCGAGTTCGGCGGTGAGCGTCGCGACGTCCCAGGTGGTGACGACGGCGATGTCGCGCACGGTTTGCGTGCCGGTGGGGTCATCATCGAGGACGACGAGGGTGCGGCCGGCGGCGGACGCGGCCGAGGCGTTGGCGGCGAGGGGATCGGTCGGCCAGATGGGTGGGAGGGCGGCGAACGCAGCGCTCTTGGAGAGTGGCATGGAATCAGGCACCGGTGACCTCGACTTGGACGTTTTGGGTGGCGGACTTGTTGAGAAATAGGGCGCGCTTGCCCTGGGTGCCTTGGTGAGGCGGAGGGGAAATCGGGGCGAGCCCGGCCGCGGTGAGCTCGGTGTGGGAGGCGGCGACATTGTCCACTTTGAAGCAAAAGTGGTGCAGGCCGGGGCCGTTTTTCGCGAGCCATGCCTGCAAGGGATGATCGGGCGTGAGAGGCTCGACGAGTTGGAGGTGGGTGTTGCCGAGGTCGAGGTGGGTGAGGCGGACCGCGCCGCCGTTGACGACTTCGGTTCAGACGACGGGGAAGCCAAGTTTGTCGCGCCAGGTCTTCAGCGCTTCCTCGGTGGAGGGAACGGCAATGGCGAGGTGATCGAGGCCTTGGTGATGCATCTTAGGAAGAAAGGTGGATAACTTGGTTCGTGGCTTGAGAGCGGTAGCAGGCTTCCATGAGTGCGGTGGATTTCAGGTAATCCTCGCCGGTGTTTTCGAAGGGCGTGCCGCTCGCCATGCAGTCGACGAAGTGGCGCTGGATCGCATAGACGCAGTCGCCGGCGAAACCTTCGCGGGTGTGCGGGTAGTCGAGCGTGCGCGTGGGCTGACCGAGGAGCTTGAGCGAGAGATTGCCCTCAAGGTCGAGTTCGACGTGACCCTTGCGGCCGTCGACGCGGACGAGGCCGAACGTGTAGCGCGGGTTGGTGGAGTCAGATTCGTTGTAGCGCGAGGCGTCGAGGATCGCGGTCGCGCCACTGGCGAAGCCGCAGACAATTTGTGCGGCGTCCTCACCCTTGATCGCGGCGTTGCGTTTTTGGAATCGGGTGTAGACAGAGGAAATTTCGCCGCCGAGGTAGCGGAAGGTGTCGAGAAAGTGGACGCCGGTTTCGTAGCAGAAGAGGCGCGGGTAGGTGCGGAAAAAGGGCTGGCGGGCGAGGTAGGCGTCCTCCTGCCAGCCGTCGCCGAGACGGGTGCGAATGTTCATGGAGAACAGTTCGCCGAGCGTGCCGGCGTCGAGGAGACGGCGCATCTCGCGATACCACGGCTGCCAGCGGAAATTCTCGTGGATCATGAGGGGCACGCCGGCGCGGCGCGCGGTTTCGACCACGGCTTCGCATTCGGCAAAGATGGGCGCGATGGGCTTTTGGCAGATGATCGCGATGCCGCGGGCGGCAGCGAGTTTCACGACTTCGAGGTGCGTCTCGGGCGGAGTGATGATGTCGACGAAGTCCGGCTTTTCGGTGTCGAACATCGCGGCGAGATCGGCCCAAGCGTAGGCGCGCGGGATGCGGTGCAGCGCGGCGGCTTCGCGGGCTTTGTCGAGGGAGCGGTTGGCGAGGGCGACAATTTCGACCTCAGGGATTCGAGCCCAGGCTTCGTATTGGAAGCGGCTGAAATAGCCGGCGCCGAGGCAGACACCACGGAGTTTCTTCATGGGAGTTCGGAGATTTTTTTCGTCGAATCAGCGAAGATCCAACACGCGGCCGCGAGGATGCTGCAGACGGCGACAATATAGAAAAAGACGTTGGCGCTGCCGGTCCACGCGAGGAGGAAGGGGAAGGCGGGCCCGATGATGGCGGAGCCGATGTTGCCGGCCATGTTCATCGTGCCAGAGACCTGCCCGGCGTGTTTGCCGCCGATGTCGATGCAGAAGGACCACGATGGGCTGAGGATCATGTCGACGCCAAAAACCGCGAGAGAGAGCCAGAAAATGGCCGGACCGACCGCCGACTGCTGCACGCTCATGACCATGCCGATGGCGGTGAGAGAGAAGCCGACAATCGCGGGGAGTTTGCGGGAAAGAGCATGCCGGCCGGAGGCATAGATGCGATCGACGAGCCAGCCGGAGAAGACGTTGCCCACCGCTCCGCAGAGAAGCGGGATCATGCTGTAGAGACCGGCGTCGGCAGAGTTGAGGTCGTAGGTTTTTTTGACGTGCGGGTAGAGCCAGGTGAGGCAGAAAAACGTGGTGAAGTTCGCGAAGAGATACTGGGTCATCATCAGCCAGAGCCCGGGGGAACGGAGCATGTGGCCAATCGGCATTTTCCCGGGCGGAGTTGTATCGGAACCCGACTGACGATGGGCGACGATGTAAGCGAGTTCCTCGGGAGAAATGTTCGGGTGATCCTTGGGGTCGTCACGAAACCAGAGCCACCACGCGACGGACCAGACGCAACCGACGGCCATCAGCACGAGGAAGGT
Organism: Opitutaceae bacterium; assembly: GCA_031379235.1. Classification (GTDB taxonomy): domain Bacteria; phylum Verrucomicrobiota; class Verrucomicrobiia; order Opitutales; family Opitutaceae; genus ER46. The sequence continues at coordinate 3,367 of JANNEY010000184.1, forward strand.
TTGTTTCCAGCCGAGGGATTCGATGGCGGTTGCGAGGACGGGGAGCGCGAAGGCGGCGCCGAGGCGCGAGCCGGAGAAGTTGATGCCTTTAACAAGGCCGCGCTCGCGGGTCGGGATCCATGAATACACGGCGCGGGCCATGCCGGGAAACGCGCCGGCCTCGCCCGCGCCAAAGAGAAACCGGATCACGAGCAGCGAACTGTAGCTCCACGCCAGCGCGGTGAGGCCGGTGAAGAGCGACCAAATGGTGACGATCCCGGCGAGGATTTTGCGGCCGCCGATGCGGTCGGCCAACATGCCGGAGGGCGTCTGGAAGAGAGCGTAGCCGATGGCGAAGGCCGACATGACCCAGCCGAACTGGGTGTCGGTGAGGCCGAGCTCTTTGGTGATCGGCCCCTTCGCCGTCGAGATGCAGACGCGGTCCACGTAAAGGAGGACCGAGAGGAGGAAGGTGCCGGTGACGACGAGAGCGCGACGGGGGATCATGGGGTGGAACGGATGGAGAACCGGCGTGAACTAAACGCGCGGCCAAGAATCGGGAGGGGTGTCGTAGGCGAAGGCGCGGACCGGACAGCCGTCGCCCCCCGCGAGTTTGAGCGGGAGGGCGTGGAAGAAGACGCGGGGTTGCGTGAGCTGATCGAGGTAGGCGAGACCTTCGACAATGGTGACGCCGCCGCCGAGGAGGATCTTATGGATACGAGTGACTTCGGGCAGGTTGTTGACGTCGGCAATGGACGGAGGCTCGACGCCGAGGATTTTGACACGATGGGTGACGCACCACGTGGCGAGTTCTTCGGAGATGCGTGGGAGTCCGTCGCGGTAGATGGCGGGATCGGCCGCATGGCGGTGCCAGTCCGTGCGGAGCAGGAGGCTCTCTCCGTCGATAAACGTCGTGGCGACCGTTCCGAGGTGGGCGACGGTGAGGAGCGTGCGGGGGGCGAGGGGCGTGAGGTTGACGACGCACGCGGGGCCGAGGCATTTTTCCAGCGGCTTCGTATCGATGGTCTCGGGTCCGGCTTCGAAATGGATTTTGGCATCCATGTGCGTGCCCGCGTGGGAATAGAGGTGCCAGGTGGCCGCGTTCCAGCCTTCGCGGGCAAAGGTGTATTTTGGCTCGGTGGACACGCCGCGCTGGCCGGGGGTGAGCGGCAAAGTGAGGTCGAGGAGGCGCATTGGGACGGAGGCAGTGGTGCCGTCGATTTGGGATTGAGGGCAACTAGGGCTTGGGGAGCACGGTCTGAGTGGGGTCGCGGGGCAGCGCGGGGAGGTCAATCGTCTGCGCGTAGCGGGCGAGGTCGGCGGTGAGGATGCGGATGTTTTTCCAGCGAATGAGATTCTTTTCCTGGGCGGCGTCTCCGGTGGCCGGGAACGAGTGAATCTTAAACGCGATGGGGCCACGCGTGTATTTTTCGTCGAGCAGGTGAGCGGTCGGGATGCCGTTGACCCAGATCTTGATTTCGCGGCCGATGGCCTCGATCCGGAAGCGGGCCCATTCGTTGAATTTGTAGGCCGTGCGACCGCGATCGTTGGCCGTGAGCGTTTGGAGCCAGAGCCAGTTCTTGCCGTAGTCGTCAAAGATGCCGCCGGTCCATTGGCGCGTGGGCGACGGATCCACTTTCATCTGGTAACCGTGAAGACGCACACTGGCCGTGGCGGGCGTCTCGATGCAGCGGAACAGGACGCCGGTGTTGAAGCCGCCCGTCTGATAGCAATCGACCTCGAGGATGAAGTCGCCGAATTTTTCCTCGGTGCAGAAAAACGTGTGCTCGGGCGTGCCGCGAATCATGTGGCCGACGAGTTCGCCGTTTTCAACGACCGCGGAGGCCTTGGTTGTTGGACCGACGATTTTCCAACCGGTGAGATCGCGGCCGTTGAAAAGATCGCGCCATGGAGGCGTTGAGTCGGCGCTGAATGCAACGACGGCACTCGTGAGTAGCAGGAAGAGATAGCGATGGAAGCGAATCATAGTGGGGGCGAGGGAGTTTAGGTGAAGGCTTGGCACACGAGGTTGCCCATTTGGGTGGTGGACGTTTTTCCGCCTAGGTCAGCGGTGCGGTTGCTGGGATTTGCGAGGACGCTTGCGACCGCTTCGGTGATCATGTTCGCGCCGCGCACTGCGTCGGGGTGCTCGAGCCACTCGAGCATCATCGCAACAGAGAGAATGGTGGCGATCGGATTGGCGATGCCCTTGCCGGCGATGGTGGGCGCGGTGCCGTGGGAGGGTTGGAACAGGCCATAGGTTTCTCCAACATCAGCCGAGGGAGCCATGCCCATACCGCCGACGATGCCGGCAGCAAGGTCGGAGAGGATGTCGCCGAACATGTTTTCGGTGACCATCACGTCGAAGGACTCGGGGCGTTGCACCATGAACAATGCCATCGCGTCGACGTAAACGCGGTCAGTTTTAACCGCGGGAAAATCGCGGGCGACTTCATCGAATATTTTTCTGAAAAACGCCATTGACGGGAGGACGTTGGCTTTGTCGACGAGCGTGCAGTGCTTCCTGCGCTTGAGGGCAAGTTTGAAGGCTTCGCGGCAAACGCGCTCGGCACCACGACGGGTGATTTTCATCGTGTCGGTCTCGAAGTCGCGGCCAGCGGGACGTGGCGTCAGTCGCTCGGAGAAAAGTCCCTCGCAGTTTTCGCGGATGATCACGAAGTCGATGGGGCGGCCGTTGGCGCCACCGTAGCCCTTGAGCGGCGTGTGTAACTCGTGGAAGAGCTGGATCGGGCGGACGCCGTTGAAAAGATCGAGTTGCTCGCGGAGATCAATTTGGGGCGTCATCTCCACGCCGCTGGGCCAGCGCACGGAGGGCAGGCCCATGGCTCCGAGGAGAATGGCATCGGCCTCGCGGATGCGATTGAGGGTGGCGGGCGGGAGCGGATCGCCGCTGCGGAGAAACTCGCCGGCTCCGACGGAGTGTTCCACGAGGTCGAAGCGAACGTCGGAAAGCACGGCTTCGACGGCGCGGAGGACCTTGACGCCCTCGGCCACAACTTCGGGTCCGATGCCGTCGCCGCCGAGGATCGCGATCTTGAAAGAGGTAATCATGCACCCTGAAGGTAACAGGTCGGCGGCGAATTGGGCAGGAGTTATTCCATATTAAATATGAGATTGTGCGTCGCCAGCTGGGGCGCGGAGGGTTCAGGGTGGTGCGATGGAAAAGGCGAATCAGGGGACGGGGCTGGGGCGGCGACAGGAGTGTCGCCATTCCCTCGCGTCATGAAAAAGGTGCCGAAAGTCGCGCTGTTGATCGAGACGTCGAACAGCTATGCGCGAGAGCTGCTGCACGGCGTGCGGGCGTGGGTGCGCGAACATGGCCCGTGGGCGATCCGGCTCACGGAGCAGGGCCGCGGCGCCGCGGTGCCGGCTTGGCTGCGAGGCTGGGATGGCGACGGCGTGATCGCGCGCGTGGAGAACGCCCCCATCGCTCGCGAGCTGCGCGCGACAGGTCTGCCGGTAATCGACGTGAGCGCGGCGCTGCCGCGGCTCATGTTTCCACGAGTTGCGACCGAGACCGAGGGCGCGGCCCGGCTGGCGGCGGAGCATCTCGCGGAGCGCGGGCTGCGAAACTTCGCGTATTGCGGCGACCGGCGTTTCCACTGGGCCCGGCGGCGCGGCGCGGCGTTTGCACGGGTGACGCGCGCCGGTGGCGGGCGCTGCACCGTCTTCGCCCCGTTGCCCGGCCCGGTGGACGACGAAGTGGGTGAGATCGCACGGTGGTTGAAAACTCTGCCCCTCCCCGTTGGCGTGCTCGCGAGCCTCGATCTGCGCGGTCAGCAGGTGCTCGCCGCGTGCCGGCTGGCGGAACTCGCCGTGCCCGACGAGGTGGCGGTGATCGGCGTCCACAACGACGAACTGCTCTGCGATCTCTGCGACCCGCCGCTGTCGAGCGTGATTCCCAACGCACAGCGAGCGGGCCACACGGCGGCGGCGCTGCTCGCGCGCGCGATGGCGGGGAAAAAGATTCCGGTCGCCCTGCACGAGATTCCCCCGCTCGGCGTGGCCGCGCGACAATCGACCGACCTCGCCGCGGTGGGCGATCCGAAGATCGCTGGCGCGGTGCGCTTCATGCGCGAACAGGCCGCGGGCGGGGCGAACGTCGGCGACGTCTTGCGCGCGGTGCCGATGGCGCGCACCGCGCTGGAGCGCCGGTTCAAGGCCGCGCTCGGAACGACGCCGCACGCGCACCTGCGGAAGCTGCGGATCGAACGCGTCCAGCAACTGCTCGTCAGCACGAGCCTGCCCGTGGGCGAAATCGCGGCAGCAACGGGTTTCGAGCATCCCGAATACCTGAGCGCGATGTTTCGCCGCGAGTGCGGCGTGAGCCCGTTCGAATTCCGGGCGCGGCACCGGGCGAAATATTGAGAGAATGGCTGCGCCCGCAGGGGCCCGGCCCAGTTCGCATTTCGCTCGTAGAATCAGACTTCACCACGAACCCGTCGCGGCCTGCGAAGTGGTAAGGCGCGCGAGTCGGCGGAGACTTGAAGGCACGGCTTTCCGGTTTGGGTAGGGGCGTGGCTCGTCCACGCCTCAGGGCGCGCACGAGGCGCGCCCCTACGACGGGCCGGCCAAACCGGAAAGCCGTGGACTTGAAGGAGGCAGGAGGGGTTGGCTCTTGGCTCCGGGAATTCCGGAGAGTTGCCTGTCACGCCACAATCTTGTCGATCACTTGGCCGGAGACGTCGGTGAGGCGGAAGTTGCGGCCGTTGTGGAGGAAGGTGAGTCGCTGATGGTCGAGGCCGAGGAGGTGTAAGATCGTCGCGTGGACGTCGGGCACGGAAACGGCGTCGGACACGGCGCGGTGGCCGATCTCGTCGGTGGAGCCATGGTGGTAGCCAGGCCGAACACCGCCGCCGGCCATCCACATGAGGAAGCCGTCGGGATTGTGGTCGCGTCCGCCGTTGGTGCCCTGCGATTGCGGGAGGCGACCGAACTCGCCGCCCCAAATCACGAGCGTCGTGTCAAGGAGGCCGCGGCGCTTGAGATCGGCGAGGAGGCCGGCGACGGGCTTGTCCGTCATGCCGCAGAGTTTGCCGTGGTTGCCCTTGAGGTCGCCGTGGGCATCCCACTGTTCGTTGGGATAGCACTGGATGAAACGCACCCCGCGCTCGACGAGGCGGCGGGCGAGGAGGAGTTTTGAGCCGTAGTCGCGGCTGCGGTCTTGATCGATGCCGTAGAGGGATTTCGTCTCGGCGTTTTCCTCCGCGAGGTTCACGGCGTCGGAAGCGGCGAACTGCATGTTGTAGGCGAGTTCGTAGCTGGCGATGCGGGCTTCGAGATCGCGCTCGGCGGGATTGCGCGCGTAGTGCGCCTCGTTGAGTTCGCGCAGGAGATCGAGTTGGCGGCGCTGCTGGGCGTCGGTGACATCGGCGGGGCGGCGAAGGTTCAGGATCGGGTTGTCGCCCGCGCGAAAGAGCGTGCCCTGATTGGAGCCCGGCAAAAATCCTGCGCCCCAGTTGAGCGCGCCGCCCTTGGTGCCGTCGGATTTCGGCATCACGACGAACGACGGGAGATCCTGGCTCTCGGAGCCGAGTCCGTAGCTCGCCCAGGCGCCCGTGCTGGGAAATCCGGGACGCGTGAAGCCGGTGTTCATTTGATACATCGCCGGCGCGTGGCTGTTGGAGTCGGCGTGGCAGGCTTTGATGAGGCACAGCTCGTCGATCATCCGGCTGGTGTGCGGCATTTGGTCGCAAACCCAGGAGCCGCTCTGCCCGTATTGTTTGAACGTGAAGGGCGAGCGCATGATTGGGCCGAGGTTGCCGAAGAACGGCTGGATGCTCGTCGCGAGCCGTTTGCCGTGGTAGCGCTCGAGCGCGGGCTTCGGATCGAAGAGATCCATCGCACTCGGGCCGCCCTCTTGAAAAAGCCAAATGATGGAGCGGGCCTTCGGGGCGAAATGCGGCGGCTTCGGCGCGAGGGGATTGACGAAGGCTTTGCCGCCGTTGGGCGCCGCGGCACCGAGGAGCTTTTCGGTGCCGAGGAGACCGGAGAGCGCGAGGAGTCCGAAACCGGCGCCGGAGCGGCGGAGCATTTCGCGGCGCGTGAAGGGGCGATTGTCGCTGCCGGGGAGACTTTGATTGTGACAGAGGGACATGGCGAAAAATGGGAGAGACCGCGCGGTCAGTTGACGTAGATAAACTCGTTCAGGTTGAAAATGACCTGACAGAGATCGGTGAGGGTGCGTTCACGGTGGCCGGCGCGGAGTTTGAGCTGCGCTTCGTAAAACTGGCCGAGCGTCGCGACTTCGGCGGCCGTGGGCGGGCGGGACAGGGCGATCTCAAACGCGCGGGCGACTTTTGTCTCCAGGGTTTCCGGGGCTTCGCGGGCGATGCGCGCGGCGAGGTCGGCGCTGCGCGCGAGCACGGCGTCGTTGTTCATGAGGAGGAGCGCCTGCGTGGGCACGGTAGTGGCGATGCGCTGGCCGCAGCTGGCACTGAGGTCGGCGCCGTCGAACAGTTGTATAAGGGGAATGGGAACAGTGCGCTTGTTGTAGGCGTAGACACTCCGCCGGTGGACCCACGCGTTG
>JANNEY010000191.1:0-4229 GCA_031379235.1 Opitutaceae bacterium
AATTCCTTTCAAAACAATGCAAGAACGCATTGCGAACGGCCTCGGCTGCGGTCTGAGGACCGTTGACATTTCCGGAAACCGACGAATCAGCAAGTGATTTGAACAGTTTTTGTGACCTCCGTCTTGTTGGCATTCGCGCCGGCCGTGAACGTCACCTTCTGCCCTTGGTTGATGCGCCACACGTAGCGCGCACTGAGATCGACGCCGCGCGTGCGGGTGTCGACGGCATTGGTAAAGTAGCGGCCGCCAGTCGTGCCCGTGAGGCCCTGCGAAGCGAGGTAGGCGAGAAACGGACTGCCCGCGCCGCCGGTGAAATTCGACGAAAGCACAATGCGATCCTCGATTTTGACCTGGTAGAAATCGATGCTCGCGTTGAACCCAGTCGTCGCCTGCCACGTGAAGCCGATGCTCTCGTTCAGCGAAGTCTCCGGCTTGAGCGCCCGCGCACCCAGCGCCTTGGCCACCGGATCGCTCACCGGGAAGGTCTTATTTTCAAAGGGCACGCCGCCGATGAAGTTCGTCGAGGTCGCGCTGAACCATTGCTGCGCGAGATGCGGCGCGCGAAAGCCCGTGCTGATCGAGCCACGCACGGCGAAGGCATCCGACAGCGCGACCCGGGTGGCGAGCTTGGCGGTCGTCTGGTTGCCGAAGTCGGTGTAGTCCTCGAACCGCACGGCCCCGGAGACGAGCCACGTCTCGGTGAGAGACTGCTCGGCGTCGGCGTAAAACGCGTAGGAATTCCGCGTATGCGAACCGGCATCGCTCGGGCGGAAACCAGGGAACACCTGGGCGCCCGGCGCGCCCTGGGCGCCGGCATTCGGGCCATCGAGGATGCGCACGCCGCCGTCGCGATAGGAATCAGGCGTGCCGGCGCGGATACCGTAGCCCTCGCGGCGAAACTCACCGCCAAGCGCGAGCTTGAGCGGCGACTTCAGGCCGGTGTTGAACTGATTGGTGAGGTCGACGTTGGTCGTGCTTTGCCGAAAGTTCAGCGTGCCGGCGTAGAAACTGCGCGGGCTCGCCGCCCCCAGCGTGACGTTGTTCGACTGCGCCGTCGTGTAGGCGAGCGAATTGGTGCCGAGCACGGTGCTCACATCGAGCATCCAGCCGCCCTCGATCTTGCCCTTGAGGCCGGCGCCAGCGGAGAGATCCCAGATGTTGGACTGCACGACGGGCAGAAAGCCGTCGGCCCACACGGCGCGCACCGTGCGATCGTCGCCCGCGCGGCGCGCGAAGCCGGCGCCCTCACCGTGGCGCTGGGTGGCGCCGCCGAAGAAGTAAGCCGTCCAGCCGGCGAACGGCGTCTCACCGTTTACGAAGAGCCCCTGCTCCTTCACCCGCGGATCGCCGAAGCGGTGGTTGAGGCGGTTCACCGTCGCCTCGCGCGGGTCGAGCGTGCCGTTGGCCGCCGTGAGCCCGGTGCCCGAACCAAAGTTGCCGGAGATCGCGGTAAGCGCACCGGTCGTCGTATTGCGGCCGAAATATTGCTGGCGCGTGTCGGGCGCGCTGCGATTCGTCGGGCTGTGGTTGCGCGCGTAAGCGGTGACAAAGAGCGAGCCGGCAGTCCCGAGCTTGGTGCCCGCGTAGCCGCTGACCTTGAGATCGCGGCCGTCGCCTTCCTTGGTCGTGCCGTAGGTGGCGTCGAAGCCCCAGCCCACATCCTTGCGGAGGATCACATTGATCACGCCCGCGATCGCATCGGAGCCGTATTGGGCCGACGCGCCGTCGCGCAACACCTCGACGCGATCAATCGCGGAGGAGGGAAACGCGTTGAAGTCGACGGAAACCGAACCGCGACCGACGGAGCCGTTGACGTTCACGAGCGCGCTCGTGTGGCGGCGTTTGCCGTTAATCAGCACCAGCGTCTGGTCCGGCGCGAGACCACGCAGCGTGGCGGGACGGATGTGGTCCGTGCCGTCGGTGAGCGAGGGTCGCGGAAAATTAAACGACGGCACGAGCGCCTGCAGCATCTGCGAGGTCTCGGTGTAGCCGCCCTGCTGCATTTCTTTGGCGGACACGATGTCGATCGGCACGGGCGATTGGACGATCGTGCGGTCGTTGAAACGCGTGCCGGTCGAGACAAACGCTTCAAGCTTGATCGGGTCGTCTTTCACCGCGGCGGAGTTAGCGGGGGCGGTCTGCGCCAAAGACGCAGAAGCGAGGAGGGCAAGGAGCACGGAAGCGGCCGCCCATCCGAGTATGGCGCGGCGTGCCGCCACCAAGGGTTGGTTCAGGTTATTCATGGTTGGTGTAGTTGGAACAGCCCGACCCTAGCCAGAATCGGAGCACAAACAAGCGGCAACCCGATCACGCCGCCGGCTTGCGACCGCACCCGGGACTGTGCAATGGTGCGCCCCATGCCCCTTCCGTCCCGACTGGTCACACCCCTCGCCCTCTTCACCGCTGTTGCCCTAGTGTTCATCGCTCCGGCCCGCGCGCAACGTTCAGCCATCGAGGCGCCGCGCGGCATCGTCACTTCGGCGCACTACCTGGCCTCCCAGGCGGGCCTCGAGATGCTCCAGCGCGGCGGCAACGCCGTCGATGCCGCGGTCGCCACCGGGCTCGCACTCGCGGTGGTTTATCCGATCGCCGGCAACCTCGGCGGCGGTGGTTTCATGGTCATCCATCTGGCCGATGGTCGCGAGGTGGCGCTCGACTACCGCGAGAGCGCACCCGCCGCCGCCACGCGCGACATGTATGTCGGCCCCGATGGCAACGTGCTCAGCGGACTCAATTCTTCCACGCTCGGCTGGCGCGCCAGCGGCGTGCCCGGATCGATTGCGGGCTTCGCCCTCGCGCTGGAAAAATACGGCTCGGGCAAACTCACTTGGGCCGACGTATGCGAGCCCGCGCGCCGGCTCGCCGCCGACGGCCACCTCGTCTCGCAAGGGGCCGCCCTCCAGCTCCGTTCGGCGAGAAATCTCGGTCAGTTCGCAGAGTCGAAAAAAATCTTTCTCAACGGCGGCGCGCTCTGGAAAAACGGCGATCTCTGGAAGCAGCCCGATCTCGCGGCGACGTTTGAGCGCCTGAAAAAAAATGGCCCGCGCGAATTCTACGAGGGTGAAACGGCCAAGCGCATCGCCGACGCGATGGCGAAAAATCAAGGCACGATCACCCTGGCCGATCTGAAAGCGTATAAGGTCGCCGAGCGCAGCCCGCTGCGCGGCACGTATCGTGGACACGACATCGTGACGATGCCACCGCCGAGCTCCGGCGGCATCGCGCTCCTGCAGATGCTCGCCATGCTCGAGTCCTACGACCTCGCGAAATTGGGCCACACGTCCGCGGCCAAATACCATCTGCTCGCCGAGGTGATGCGCCGGGCCTTCCGCGATCGCGCCGAGTATCTCGGCGATCCGGACTTCGTCACGGTGCCGACCGCGCAGCTGCTGGAGCGGGCCTATTTGCAACGCCGCATGCGCGACTTCGCACCGGACCGGGCCACGCCGTCGGACAAAGTGGAGCCGGGCCTCGGGCCGGCGAAGCTCGCGCAGTCTGCGTCGCCGGCCTTCGCCGCCGAGTCGACCGAGACCACGCACTACAGTGTCGTTGATGCCGCGGGCAACGCCGTCGCCAACACCTACACGCTCAACGGTAACTTCGGCAGCGGCGTCACGATTCCCGGCACCGGCGTCCTCATGAACAATGAAATGGACGACTTCACCGCGAAGATTGGCGTGAAGAATATGTTCGGCCTCCTCCAAGGCGCCGCCAATTCGATCGTGCCCAGCAAGCGCCCGCTCTCGTCGATGACCCCCACCATGGTTTTCAAAGACGGCAAACTCCTCCTCGTCACGGGCAGCCCAGGCGGCCCGACGATCATCAACACGGTGCTGCAAATCATCCTGAACGTCATCGATCATCACATGCCCGCGGCGCAGGCCGTCGAAGTGCCGCGCATCCACCATCAATGGATGCCCGACACGCTCACGTTTGAGCGCCTCGGCATTTCCGCCGACACGCACGCCTTGCTCACCGCCAAGGGCCACACGGTGATTGAACGCCAGTCCTACGAGGGCGGTTATCAGGGCGACGCCGAAACCATCACGATCGATCCCAAGACGAATCTCCGCCACGGTGCCGCCGATCCGCGGAAACCGGACTCGCGCGCGGCGGGGTATTGAGCCGCTTTCCGTGGTAGCGTTGTAGGGCGGGGTCGCCGAACCCCGCCTTGGGGAGAATGCGAACGCGCTCCCGAACCGGCGGGGTCGCCGAACCCCGCCGGTTCG
>JANNEY010000239.1:0-3693 GCA_031379235.1 Opitutaceae bacterium
AACCTTCAACTGCATGAGTCCGGCTCAGGACCCCACCGTCTCCACTGGCCGCAATGTTTCGAGTTGGGCGCGCAGGCCATCGCACAAGCCAAGCAGCAATGGCGTGGGCGCTTGAGCCGGCCACTCACGGAGCGCGGCGCGGGCAGCGTCGATCTCGGCATGCACGGCGGCAACTACCACGGAAAAAATCCCCAGCTCACGCATCTGGCGAACGCGCATCGCGGCCTGCGGCGGACGCTCGCCCGTCACCTCGCCGAGCAAGGCCGTGCGCTCAATCGCCGGCAGTCGTTCCAGCAACACGAGCAGAGGCAGCGTGAGTTTTCCGCTCGCGAGGTCGGTGCCGAGGGTCTTGCCAATGCGCGACTCGTCACCGAAGAAATCCACGAGGTCGTCGTAGATTTGGTAGGCGATGCCAAGGTGACGGCCGAAGCGACTCGCGGCCTCGACAAAATCGGGCGTAAAACCGGCGAGCCGCGCCCCGAGAAAGCAGGACACGCGGAAAAGTTCCGCCGTCTTGAGATCGACGATGCGCTGGTAGTCGGCCCGAGTGATGTTCGTAGAGCCACGGCGCAGCGTCTGGACGATTTCTCCGGCACACACGCGGCGGGTGGACTCGGAGACCGCCGCACAAATCTCGGTGGTGGGAAACTGCGTCGCCAGGTGCAGTGCGTGAGCAAAGAGCGCATCGCCCAAGAGCACGGCCGCCGTGGCGCCATACTCACGCGAGGCGGTGCGGCGATTGCGGCGCACATCCGCCTCGTCCATGATGTCGTCATGCACCAGGGTCGCGAGGTGCACGAGTTCGACGACCGCCGCCACGCGCACGAGGTCAGGCACGACCTCCGCCGGACCACGCCAACCACTGAGAAAGACCAGCGCGGGGCGGATTCGTTTACCCGAAGTGTCGATGCAGTAGTCCGCCATCGTCCGAATCTCCGGCTCAAAGGCGCCGAGTTGCCCGTGCAAGAAGCGGTCGAGGTCCGCCATGTGCGGCGCCAGCAGCGAGAACACGCTGGCAAAAGCATGGGGCTGGGTGCCCATCGCGGGACTGGCAACGCTGCTCATGATTGACGGGACGGTAGGAGTGAAATGCGAAATGACCATTCAATAGTCAGAAAGCATCCCCTGCCCCGGCGAGCGGATAGATCGGACAGAAAAAAGCCGCGCGCTCCGAAAAGCGCGCGGCCTGAAACTAAGGTCGACCAGGCTTGCTCAAAGATCCGCGTCGTAGATCTCGATGAGCGCCGTGCCAGTGACACCGCCCACGCCCGAGATCTGCACCGTGTAGGCGCCGGGCGTCAGGTTTAGGACGATGGCGGCATCCTTGCTGTTAGCCGTAAGCGGGAAGGCCCCGACCGTCGGACTGGTGGCGACCACCTGCGCGACCACAGACGGGTCACCCCAATCATTATTGGTCGCGATCGCGGTGGTGCCGGCAAACACATCGATCTTCGGATCGGCGAGCACACCGGTCATCCCAAAGCTGCCGAGCGTCGGACCCACGGCACGGATGAGCAGTTTCTTCCGCAGGTCACCGCTAATCACGAAGCCCGCGATGAGCGCGTCACCCGCAGCGATCTGCCCGCGCGTCGAGATGTTGGTAATCCGTGAGGTAAACGTGTTCGAGGTTTCGGTGTCGTAGATTTCGACCAGCGCGGTGCCCGCCGGGTTGCCACCGCCGATGACGGCTGTGTAGGCGCCGGCCGGGACCGAGACCTGCAGCGCCGCGTCACGGCTGTTGGGCGTGAGCTGAAACGCGCCCACCTGGGTGGCGACCGCGGTCAGCGCGGGGGCGTTGCCCCAGTCGTTATTGGAGCCGACCGTGACGTTGGTGCGGTTGACCACGCTGAGCGACGGATCGGCGACGGGATTGGCGACGCCGAAGTTGGCGAGCGTAGGGCCGACGGCGCGGACGAGCAGCGGCTTATTACCGGTGCCGACGACCACGAAGCCCGCGACGAGCGTGCGATCGCCGGTGCCAGCGAGCGTGCGGGCGGAGATGTTGGTGAGGCGGCTCGGCAGCGGACGAAGCAGGAACGAACCCGAAACCGCGCCTGAAACCGTGCCGCTCACGATTGCGACGTTGTTGGCGACCGTGCCGCTGAAGCGGCCGCCCGTAGCTGCGGCGAACGAATAGCTACCCGTGCTACTGAGCAGGCTGGAGCCGACTTCGCGATTGTTGCCAGCGGACGCATGGAGCGTAAGCGAGCCATCGCCACCGACAATCGCCACAACTTGGCTGCCCACCACGTCGGGGAGAGTGCCAGTGAGCTGAAGCGGTGAGAACGCACCTTTATCGGACGTGATGGCACCGATGAAGGTCTTACCGCTGAAATTGCCCGACACGCCCGTCGCGGACGTCTGCCCTGTGAGCACGATGGCGTTGGCGGCGTCGCGCACCACAAAGGTGCCATCGCCATTGATCGCGATGTCGGTCCAGAGGTAGGTGCGATTGGCCGGCGTGGTCGAATAGGCGATCATCGTGCCGCGATTGTTGCGGTTGACCGAGAACGCAAACCGGCCGGTCTCCGCCCCAGAACCGTAGTCGCCGCGATAAACGGAATACGAAAGCGTAATCTGGCCGGACACGAGGGTCGCGGGCGGATCGACGTTCACCGTGACGGGCGCAGCGGCCGCCGTGGAACCGCCGTTGTCGGTCGCACGGGCCGTCAGTTCATACGTGCCAGAGTTTGCCGGCGTCCAAGCAATCTGGAATGGCGCCTTCTTCGCGGAACCGATACTGACTCCGTTCACAAAGAAATCCACCTGCTCGATCGTGCCATCCACGTCGGAAGGACTCGCGACGATGTTGGTCGCGGTATTCATCACGATGGTAGAGGAAGTGGTCGGTGAAGCGATCGCCACCTGCGGCGGCCGGTTCGCGACAACATTCACGGTGAGCTCCGTGGAGGTGATGCTGAGCCCATTGAGTGCGGTCACCCGCGTGGAGAACCGATGCGTGCCGAGGGCCACGTTGCTCTTCCAGTTAAAGACAAACGGTTCGGCAAGAATCGGGGGCGCCGCCGTCGTCGTCGTGCCACCAGTCGTGCCGGTGCCACTGGTCACGGGCGCGGCCTTCGGCAGCGAGTCGTTGACGATGCCATCGACGAGAAACTCGATTGTCTTGAGCGAGATCACGCCGCCATCCGGACCCGCCGCCCGCACGGTGACAGGCACGATCGAGCCCTGGACAACGGTGAGACCGTTGCGATCAGGATCGATGATGCTGACCGTGGGGAACGAGCCGGTGGCGTTGAGATTAATCGGTGAAGAGGCAACGGCGTTGCTCTTGTCGTCGTAGCCGATGGCCACGAATTGGTAACGACCGGGGACTGCAGGGGTCCAGGCAGCTGTGAACGGAAAGGTCTGCGATGTGCTCAGCAGCACGCCGTTGACGTAGAACTCTACTTTGCGAATGAAGCCGCTGGAGGCGACCGCATCGGCGATGATATTCACCGGCAGACCCGAAGCGACGCTGGTGCCGTCGGGCGGATTAACGATGCGCACCTGCGGCGTCACCCCGACGGGCGGCACCATGAAGATGTCGCGTGTCGCGAGACCGGTATCAGGAATCAGCGTCCCCGTGTTATCGTAAGCCCGCGCTTCGATGCGGTGCGTCGCCGGCGAAGGGGCCGGCGAATAGATAAACGAATAGGGATAGGTCGTATCGGTCCCGACCAACTCACCGTCGGC
>JANNEY010000282.1:0-2656 GCA_031379235.1 Opitutaceae bacterium
GTGTTCGCATTCGCAATGACGGCGGGGTTCGGCGACCCCGCCCTACAACAGACCGTTTCGGCGACCCCAGAGAGGCAGACAAAAATCTGCCCTGCTCATGCGCGCCGCGTGGGCGCCTTCGACTTCATCTCCGTCGCCACGAGAAAATCGAAATCGCACCCTTGGTCGGCCTGTGTGACGTGGTCGTGAAAGAGTTTCGCGTAGCCGCGGGCGGCGGTGGGCGGCGGAGTCGAACGCTCGACGAGGCGCCGAGTGATTTCGGCGGCGGGCACGAGCAGGTCGATCGAACGGCGGGCAACACTAAGGCGAATACGATCACCCGTGCGCACGACGGCGAGCGGGCCGCCGAGAGCGGACTCGGGTGTGACGTGGAGCACGATCGTGCCCATCGCGGTGCCGCTCATCCGGCCGTCGGAGATGCGAACCATGTCCTTCACGCCCTGGGCGGCGAGCTTCTTGGGAATCGGGAGGTAGCCGGCCTCGGGCATGCCCGGCGCACCGCGCGGGCCGATGCTTTTCAAGACGAGCACGTCGTTCGCCGTCACATCGAGCGCCGGATCATCGATGCACTGCGCGAGCTCGGCGGCGTTTTCAAATACGACCGCACGGCCCTCGTGCTCCAGGAGCGCAGGCGTCGCCGCGGACTGCTTGATGAAGGCCCCGCCGGGCGCGAGGTTGCCGCGCAAAAACGCGAGGCCGCCTTCCGCGTAGATCGGGTCCGTGCGCGGGCGCACGACATCCTGCGGGAAACCAGGGCCGGCCGCGTCTAGTTCTTCGCCGAGCGTGCGGCCGGTGACGGTGAGCGCATCAAGGTGCAGCAGCGGACGCAGCTCGCGCAGCACTGCGGCGAGCCCGCCGGCGCGGTGAAAATCCTCCATGTAGTGCCGGCCCGAAGGCTTCAAATCCACGAGCACGGGCGTCTCTCGGCTAATCGCATCGAACGCCTCGAAATCGAGCGCGATGCCCACGCGGCCGGCGAGCGCGGTGAGGTGGATGATGCCGTTGGTCGAGCCGCCGATGGCGAGCAGGACGCGAAGTGCATTCTCGATCGCGTGCGGCGTGAGGATTTTCTCCGGCGTGAGCTGCGCCGCGATCATGGCCACGGCGGTGGTGCCGGTTTTTTCCGCGATGCGCAGGCGGTCGGCCGTCACGGCCGGGGGCGAGGCACTGCCGGGCAGCGCCATGCCGAGTGCTTCCGCAATGCAGGCCATCGTGCTCGCCGTGCCCATCACGGAACACGTGCCGACGCTCGCGACGAGCTGGTTGTTGACGCGCGCGATTTCGGTGGCGTCGATTTCGCCCGCGCGGAAGCGGCCCCAGAAACGACGACAGTCGGTGCAAGCGCCGACGCGCACGCCGTCGTGCGAACCGGTGAGCATCGACCCGGTCACGAGTTGAATCGCCGGCACCCCGGCGGAAGCGGCGCCCATGAGCTGAGCGGGCACCGTCTTGTCGCAACCGCCGATGAGCACGACGGCATCCATCGGCTGAGCCCGGATCATTTCTTCGGTGTCCAGCGCCATGAGGTTGCGCAGATACATGCTCGTCGGATGCGCGAAGCTTTCGTGCAGCGAGATGGTGGGAAACGGCACCGGCAACGCGCCGGCGAGCATTACCCCGCGGCTGACCGCCGCGATGAGCTCGGTGGCGTTGCCATGGCAGGGATTGTAGCCACTGCCGGTGTCGACGATGCCGACGACGGGCCGCTTCAGCGCATCATCGGTCAGACCCGCACCCTTGATGAAGGCGCTGCGGAGGAATTGGGAAAACGCCGCGTCGCCATAGCTCGTGAGGTTTTTCCGGAAACCGGAGGGGGCGGCGGGGGAGTTCATCGGAAATGGGCAAGGTCGAGCGCTGGCAGCGCGTTATGGGGAGCACGGCGCGGAATGCGAGCGCGCTCTGCGGATGGGTGATAACCGGCGTCGCCGAAGATCAGTTGACCCAGCGCGCCGCCGCCCCGGAATTGCCCCACCCGTGCGATTACCCTATTGGATTCTCCGTTGGATGCACAAACAGCGGCTCTCCCGCAGCCGATTGCGCGGCGGACGCATTCATCGCATGCTTGGGGACGGCATCATCAGCAAGGCGCTCTGGGTGCCGACGCGTGGTTCGCTGGCGCGGGCGTGGCTGGTGGGTTTCCCGATCACCGTTGTCCCGTTTCTGCCCGGGCAATCCGTGCTCGCCGCCATCGCCGCCCTGATGGTGCGCGGGAATCTCCTCCTTTGCATCGCCCTGCAGTTTCTCTCGAATCCGCTCACTGCGGCGATCCAGTTGCCAGCGTGTTATTTTGTCGGCGAGGTGGCGCGGGGCGCGAATCCCCGGGAGGTGTGGCACCACGCTTGGAACGCCAAGTGGACCGAGGAATATGCGCAGGGCTTCAAGTCACTCTATCTGGGCGCCGTCATCATCGGCATCGTCGGCGGCGTGATCGGCTACGCGATCATTTTGCAGACATGGAAAGACAAAGTCCGCGCCAAAGGGGCGGCTTCAGAAGAGTCGCGACCACCCTTCGGATCGAGCTAGGGGCCGGCGGCAAACGTCCGCCAACCCTGCGCGCCGCGCTAGATTCCCGCGAGCCGTGCATCGGCATCACCGAAGCGCGGCAGCTTAACGCCCATCCGATCCATCAGGGGCAGGATCTGGGCGAACTTGGCGA
>JANNEY010000355.1:0-11050 GCA_031379235.1 Opitutaceae bacterium
GCGCGGCCGCGTGCCCGAGGAACGCGCGGCGAGTGGTTGCCGATGAAGAACCGAAAGGCGTGGGGGCGGCGATCATTGAGGGTGTAAGAAAGGAAGTCGGAGAGTGCGCAGGCTAGCTGTGCAGCTTGCGCCGCCACAACTTTGTTTTGAACCGCATCGGCCGCTCGGGCCGATTGCGCGAGCCCACCGCTACCGGTCTTGCGCCTCGCAGGTCGCGTGGCGCAACGGGGCTATGTTCGCCGGTAAGTGGGCGGCGTCACTTGCTCGCGTCGGACTTGGTATAAAATTTTTTGAACGCCAGCAATTTGAGGTGATGCACGGCCAGGCTCAAATCCGCGAAGGTGCTCTTGGCGGCGTCGTCCGGCTTGCCCGATTCCAAGCGCTCGGACGTGCGGTGAAAACGCTCGCCCAACGAACGGTGCTCTTCGTTGTCCCCGAGCTGGCGCAGCAGCCGACGGACATGGTCCGCGCGCCTCCGGCCCTGTTTGACCCACCGCAGGGCGGCGGTGAAGGCGATCCGGCCGGCTTGCGCGTCCTTGAACACGCCGCACTCAAAAGCGCGGCATTGCAACGGCCGGTCAGCGTAGACCCCGCAAGCGCGATCCGCGCACAACGCCGCGCACGGCTGGGCAAAACGAGTGAGTGGCGATTTGCCGCGCGAGACGGTCACCGGCAGTCCGAGCGTCCGGAGTTTCTTCGCGTCATCGCCCGCCCCGAGCTGCACGCCGTCGAAGAGCGAGCCGTCGCAGCATAGCCCACAGGCGCGGCAGAGTTGTTCGGCTGATTTCACGGCCCCACCATCCGGCAGCGGGTGTCCCGGTGGCAAGTCGAGGTTCGAGCCGTTAAGTCACAAAACACCACCTTCCCGCCAAGGCGTGAGGTTCGCCCCGACGGTCGCGCGTCAGACTGGCCGGCGTTTCACCGCCAGAGCCAGAGAAACACGAGCCCGGCGCCGGCGGCATAGAGCGCGGCATCGATAAGATACTTCACACTCTGGGACCACGGGCGCATGGACCAAATGGATTCTGTCACCGTCCCGAAACCGTGGGCGATGAAGGTGACTGCGCCCACCAGCTTGGCGGCACCGTGAGCCACGCCTTGATTCGCCCCGACGACCCGCACCGCGAGATACGCGGCCACTGCCGAAACGACCAGGCTCCAGACGAACCACAACCCAAGAAACTTGCCGAGCACGGGCAGGCCGCTCGGGCCGATCGTGATGTGTCCTACCGGGCCTTCGCGGTATTTCCGCTGCATAGCTTCGCTGCTCATGTCCGTCATGTCCGCACAATGTGGGATTACATACCGGCCGGGCGCCGGATTGCCGGCGCGGATCGCCGCGCGCACGGCGTCCTCGTGAGGGAGCGTGCTGTAGTCCGTGGCGTGCCACTTGAAGACCATGTGGAGGAGTGAGCTGATGATAAACACGACCACCGCGCTGAGCAGGATCGGCAACCAGAGGGCGAGCAGGGTATTCATAGGGGAAAGCGTGGGGCCGGACAGCGCCGGAGGGTGGCTGATTACTCGCACAAACGCCCCGTCAACGAAAGCCGGAAATCCACGGCCTGGGTTCAGCCTAGAGTGAATGGTCGGCGCGAATGTTTCGGATCAAATCACCCCGTGACCCTTCGGGACCGCTCATGGCTCGCCAGCGCGGACGGCGTAAAAGATCGGCCGCAACTCAAAAGATTTTACAGGAGGAAATGGAACGAACCGAGCAAGCCCCTGATTAGAGCAGTCTGAATTCGCCGTCACCTTTTGGGAAAGGTTTGGAGGTATTTCCTTTTTGCGCCTTCGGCGCTTTTGGGTGGCTAAAATCCTCGGGACCTCTGCGTCATTGAGCGAGCCCTACGCGTTGCACCACCTCACCCCACGGCGTTGATGCCGCCTGATTTCGCCGCTTGTTTCACGAGCGCCATCGCGGCGGCGAGGTTCAGGTCTTCGAGTTTTTTGAAGTTGATGCAACTGCGGCCGGTCTTCACCTGGCCGAGTTTCGAGGCATTTTGCTCAACGAGGTAGCCACCTTCGCCGCCGACACAGAGGTGGAGGGCGTAACCGGTTTTTCCTGAGGCGAGTCCGATGATGAACCAGTCGCCTTCGCGACCGCTGGCCGACTTGTAGTGATACTTGCCGTAACCGATGATGGGTGACGGGCCCATGCCGGACGTCATGAACGGCGCGAGCTTCGGCACGGCTTTGCGGATGGCCTTGTGCAAGGTCGTCATCGTGGCGCGGCGATCGGCGGGGAGGGCGGCGAGGAATTCGTCGAGGGTGGGGAGAGTTTTTGTTTTGGGCATGCGACGATGCGGTGCGCCGATGCGCGGCGAGCGAATCTGAACCAGCGTTGGTTTCCGCCGTGGCGCAACGGGGCTAGACGGACCCGGCGTTTTTCGTTACGGCGACGGGAGGGCGGCGCAAGGCGAGCAGCGTGAAGAACGCGGCGAGGGTGCCGTGCGGGAAATTGGCGAGGCTGACAAACGATGCGATCCACACGAGCCGCGACGGTTTTCCCCGCGTGCATGCAATCCCCGCGGCGATCTGCAGTCCGCCAGCCAACCACCCGAGGGTGAGCTGCAGCAGGACATAGGCAGCGATCGCCCGATCGAAGAGATCGGTCGAGTGATCGAAGGCCCGCGCCGGGTGCAACAGCTCGTGGTGTCCGACCAGGGCCTGCATGAGCGCCATCAGCGACATCATTACGGTCAACGCGCCGGTGCCGACTTGAAGATAGCCCAGCGCGGCCAGATTGCCGGCGTCGGGCCGCGTGTCATCCTGTCCACGAACGGTGTCCATCGGGGTAAGGGGTTGAGGAGGGGAACTGCGCATTCAGGCATGACGGCTCGCGCCGCGGCGTGCAAGGCATGAAAGCACCGCGAACGCCGCGGCGACCGGCGCCGCGCGCAATCGCGGCTCCGGAGATTTGTCGCCCATCACGCCTTCGCCGTCTCCTTACTATGCCTCGCGGCTGAACATACACTCGCTGGTTGTCCCAGACGGCTTGCTCCTCGGTGGTATTGCTCCTGCCAGCGGGTCGGAAACGGTGATCAAGCCCGTGCCGTCGCAGCGTGACTTGATCACGCCGGGTCCGCTACTTGGCCATCACCACGTCCCAAGGCGCTTCAGCTTGGATAAAAAACACCGCTGGTTCGTTGCCTTCAACCTTGGCGACGTGTGGCGCGCGGTTGGAAAGCATGAAATAGGAACCAGGTCCCAGTCGGTGCTCCTTACCGCCGGTGGTGAGGGTGATTGAACCCGACACCACCGTCACGTGGTGATTGGCGGTGTGGTGGTGCAGCGGGGTGACGAGGCCGACAGGATACTTCAGAAAGAACCGGGAAGGTCCTTTCTCCATCTCACCGGCCACCGTGGCCGTTTCGATGCCGTTGCCCATCGCCTTCCATTTCAGGTCAGCCTTTGGGATCACGATCGATTTTCCAGCATCAGCGGCGTAGACGAAAGCGGTCGAGAAAAGGGCCGCGGCTAAGACTGCGATTGGGGTGTGGATTTTTTTCATGGGGCTTCGGTGAAGTTTTCCCGAGATGCACCGTTGATCGGCTTCGGGCAGACGTTCGCCACGGGAGGACTATGACGGGCGAACTATTCCCGGCAACTGATAATGCCACTCGGCCGCGCGGTTTGGCTTCGCGCTCCCGCCTTCGGCATTGGGAAAATCGCGGTGGCGGCGGATTCGCGGCGATCAAGGCGAAGCTCGGGCAAAGCGGTTCGGTCTAGGAAAGGATAGCCGCTTACTTCGCCGAGCAACTGAACATCCACTCGTTGCCGTAGCGATCGATCAGACTGCCCCAATAGCCGCCCCACGGCATTTCGGTCGGGGCATACTCCACCGTGCCCCCGTCCTTCAGCGCGGTGAACAGGCGTTCGGTCTCGGCGCGGGTGCCGGGCTCGCGATTCATGGTGACGTTGTTGCCTTGGATGCGCTGGCACATCGTCGCGGGGGCGTCGTTGCCCATGATCACATGGCCGCCTAGGATTGGCAGCGAGATGTTCATGATCATCCTGGCTTGCGCAGTTGGTCAGGGCGGCTGGCCGGGGGCAGTTGGAAGGTCGCCGAAGCGCTTGATGGGACCGATGAACTCGGTTTGGAAAACCGACTTGTAGAAGTGGAAGGCTTCCTCGGCATTGCCGGCGAAGTGAAACCAAAGGGAGACGCGAGCCCTAGCGGGTAGGGGATGACGTGGGTGCGGTGACGACTGGTTTGAGTCGGACCCTCTTTCAACGAACAACGGCGCCGCGTCCGGATAACGGCGACGAGATTTTTCACCGAGGGTTTCTGCGCACTGCGATTCCGCCGATTCGATCGGCCGCAAAGAGGCGCAGAAGTCGCAAAAAAATCTGACGACAAGCAGTGCGATTTTTTACGGATCGAGGTAGGGCGCCGGTTCTGCTGGTGCCGGGATCGAGAGCGGAAATAATTACGAAAACGCAAAGGTGCCCATGAACGAAATCGCTCTCATCCTTCCGCCGTTTCGCCCTTTCGCGTTTCCGCGATTAAATCTGCTCCGCCTTTTCGGCGCCGTCAGGCGGCCAACGATCCCGCGGTTGTCCGTCGGGTGCGCACCATTTGGGTTTCTTCTGCTCCGGCGATTTGCGTTTTCGGGCAGGTGGTTTTTAACCTCCGCGCTCCACTTCACCCACCATGCATCACGCTCCGCTCTTCACGCCGGTTCAACTGGGCGCCCTTGCGCTCCCCAATCGCATCGTCATGGCCGCGCTCACGCGCTGTCGCGCGGATGCCGCCCACGTCCCGACCGACCCGATGGTCGAATACTACACCCAGCGCGCGAGTGCCGGGCTGATCCTGACCGAGGCGACGATGGTCATCGAGGGCAATTCGGCCTTTGGCGGGCGAGAGCCGGGGATCTATTCCGCGGCGCAAGTCGCCGCGTGGAAAAAAGTGACCGACAGCGTGCACGCGCGGGGCGGGAAGATCCTCTGCCAGATCTGGCACGGCGGGCGGGCGTGTCATTCGTTGCTGAACAACGGCGCGCAGCCGGTGGCGCCGAGCCCCCTGCGCATCACCAACGATGAGACGCACACGCCCCAAGGCAAAAAGCCCTACGAGGTGCCGCGTGAGCTGCGCGATGACGAATTGCCGGGCATCGTGGCAGGATTCCGGCGGGCCGCCGAAAACGCAAAGCTCGCCGGCTTCGATGGCGTCGAGATTCACGGCGCCAACGGCTATCTGCTCGACGAGTTTTTGCGCTCCGACAGCAACCAGCGCACGGGCGCCTACGGCGGCCCGATTGCCAACCGCGCGCGGCTGCTCCTCGAAGTCGTCGATGCCGCCGCCGCCGTCTGGAGCGCGAATCGCATAGGCGTCCGCATTTCGCCGCTCAACAGCTACAATGACATGAAGGACAGCGATCCGCTCGCACTCACCGGCTACGTGGCCGCGGAGCTGAATCGCCGCGGCATCGCGTTCTTGGATTTGATGCGGGGCGACTTCTTCGGCCTGCAAAAGGGCGATGTCGTTTCCGTGGCGCGCCGCGAGTTCAAAGGTGCGCTCCTGTGCGGCATGGGTTACACGCCCGCCGAGGCCGAGCAGACGGTCACTGCGGGCACCGCGGCCGGAATCGTCTTCGGCCATCATTTCATCAGCAATCCCGACCTCCCGGCGCGCGTGCGGGCGGGCGTCGCCTTGGTCGAGCCGGACGCCAAGACCTTCTACAGCCCGGGTGCGCGGGGCTACACCGATTACCCGGCCATGGGCGCGGCGTAACTGGCACGCCTCGTCGACACCTCGGGCGCCCTTGTCAGTGCGGCGCGGTCGCGGATAGTCCCGCGCTGCCTGACACCTCCGCCCCCGTTGCCTCCGCGCCCCGGCGGGAGACCAGGTGCGCCGATGCGATTGCGGGGATGCAGGCGCGCGGTCGAAACGACGATGCGTTATCCCGCGCGCAAACCGTGATGACCGCGGGCCTTTGAGGATTGTTGGGCTGCATCGCTGGTGTCCTGGCCGGGAGATCCCTGCGCTCTCAACTGGCATCCGCCGTCCGTCGTAGGGCGGGTCTCTGACGCCGCGCTCGAACACTCACCGTGCAAAAGGGCGGGTCACAGACCTGGCCCTACCTCTATCCTCGTTCACGGGACCACACTCCTCGGCCGCCGTGATCACGCCACTTACTTCGTCTTCGGCACGAACGGGCGCACGGCGGCGGCGAACAGCTTGTAACCCTCGTCGTTGAAGTGGAGCATGTCGGCCACGAAGAGTTCCGGGCGCACTTTGCCCGCGGCATCGAGGGTGAGCGTGCGGGTGTCGATGTAGGTCAGGCCGCGCTGCGTCTTGCAAAAGGCGGCGACGAGGTCGTTGAGTTGATTGCCCGCGTCGACCTGCTCAAGGCGTTTGACCGACGGCGAGAGGCCGATGAAGGTGATCGGGACGGTCGGCATTTTGCCGCGCACCTTGGCGACGAAGGCCTTGAAGTCCGCGAACACCTCCTCGACGGGCCAGCCGGAGTTGAGGTCATTGCCACCCGCGCGGAGAAAGATCGCGCTTGGCGCGTAGGGGAAGATCGTCCGCTCCGCGTAGTAGGTGCAGTCCTTGATCTGGTTGCCGCCGAAGCCGCGGTTCAGAACGGTGGTCGAGGGGAAATCAGTCGCGAGTGACTTCCAACGCACAATGGTCGAGGCGCCGACGAAGAGCACGGCGCCCTTGGGCGGAGGAGTGGTTTTGTCCGCGGCCTCAAACGCCGCGACCGCCTTTTCCCATTTGGCGAAATCGTTGGACGCTGGTTTCGCTTTGGGCCACGCAGGCGCAGCGGTCTGCGCGACGAGCGCGAGCGGCAGCAATACCAAGGCGACAAGGGAAGGGAGGATTCGGCGGAGCATGGGTGGAGTGGGGTTGAGGTTGGCGTGGAACCATCCCGGTGAACGGACGCGGACTCCAGCCCGAATCAGCTTCATGCGCTACCGAAGCCAGAGAGGCGAGGCACGAACCTCGACGGAAATCCCGGTCGCAGGTGGTGAAGCTTTTTTTGCTTGGAGCGATGGGCTTTGATCGCCGGCGACATGGTTTTGGCCTCGGGGTCGTCGTGTTGCATCTGGGCGCCGAACGCGACGCGGAGGCCGCCTACGATCAGAGCGGGCCGCCAAGTGCGGCGCCGGGGCGACACGGCGTTGGCCAAGCGCATTTATTTAGCCCCGGCGGCCTGCTTCCAACCGGCGCTGCGCGCGCTCACGCCTTCCACAAATCCTCGCCGTATTCCCAGCCGCGCCGCACCGGCTCTTTCAGATGGGCGTTCAGCTCCGGTCGGTTCGTGACCTTCATCTTGGCGGCATCCCACTCGATGCGTCCGCCGAACCGCTGGGCCAGGACCCCGAGCAAATCGATTTCGCTCAACCGCGCGGCATATTCGAAAATCGCGCCGGTGTCGGGGATCAGTCCTTTGATGGCATCGATCCATTCCTGGTGCGGCCCACCTTTCACCCGGCGATATTTCTCCGCCGGCAGCGTGCCGCTGGTCCGCAGGGCGTTGT
Organism: Opitutaceae bacterium; assembly: GCA_031379235.1. GTDB lineage: Bacteria > Verrucomicrobiota > Verrucomicrobiia > Opitutales > Opitutaceae > ER46. Next base: position 7,498 of record JANNEY010000355.1, read on the forward strand.
TTTTCTCCATGTCGGTCAGACGCGGATTATTGGAGCGGTTGTCGAGAAAGGCGTTGGCTTTGCTGCCGGTCCAGTAGGAGCCCGCTTTCGGGGGCGGTGTCGCGGTGACTTTTCCCGTCTCGGAATGCGTGGTGGACCAGTTCCAATCGGCAGACGTCCTGATGGGCCGGCCGCCGTTGGCCTGGCCATCGCTCCAGTAGAGCGAACACGGCGCCAGCTTGCCACGCGCCGGAAAATCCCAGCGCACCACCGAGCTGTTCGGGCACATGGAATCACTCACCTCGTTGACGCTGCGCTCGACGCATTCGACGACGGTCGGCTCGTAGAGATCGAGCACCCAGACGGGGCCGTCGCCGATGTGACAGAACCAATCGCCCAACGTGCCACCGCCGTAGTTCCAGAAACCGCGCCAGTATCTCGGGTGATAAAAATGGCTGTAGGGCGACTCCGCCACGGGGCCCTGCCACAAATCCCAGTTCAAGCCCGCCGGCACCGGCTCGGGCTCCAGCGGAAGCTTGGCGGGTTTGCGGAAATAGCCGCCCTTCCATTCCGGGCCACCAATCCCCGAGTGGATTTCCGTGACCTGCCCGAGGAGGCCGGCCTCGACCCATTCCTTCATTTTGCGAATGCCGTCATACGTGTGGCCCTGATTACCCATGTTCGTCACCACCTTGTATTTCTTGGCCGCCAGGCGAAGCGTGCGCGCCTGCCAGATGTCGTGCGTGAGGGGCTTCTGCGTGATGACGTGCTTGCCCCGCTGCATGCTCTCCATCGTAGCGGCGAAGTGGGTATGGTCAGGGGTGTTGATGCAGACGGCGTCGATCTCCTTGCCCATCTTGTCCAACATCACGCGGAAATCGGCGAATTTTTTCGCGCCCGCTAAGGCCGGGTAAGTTTTATTGTATTGGCCAAACTTCGTGTCGTCCACGTCGCACAGCCCGACGACATTCTCTTCGCTACAAGCGCCGTAGGCCATGCCCGCGATGCCGCCCGCGCCGATCATCGCGATGTTGACCTTGCTGTTCGGTGAACCGCCGGGCTGCGCGATGCTGAACCGCGGGAGGACAAACGCCGCGCCGCCAACGAGGGCGGTCGATTTGATGAAGCGGCGGCGGCTGACGGGTTTGGTGATGGGCTGGGACATGGTCGGGGAGGGGAACGGTTTGATTGCGCGACGAAACTATGGATGCGAACAGCAAAGGGGAGCACGAATATATTCATCAGTTCGACAACGAATGCCGTGCGGGCTTCGCCAGAAGACACCTGGTTGTGGGTGAGAAACGCGAGGTGCGGATACGCCAGCCATCGAGCAGCTCCGCACGGGTTCGCTTGTTCGGGAGGTCGTGCCGATCACCGTGTGAAGCAATTTACCCGAGCCGTGCACCGCCTCAAATTACTTTCACAAAAACGGTTCTATCCCCAGAACGACGCTCCGACGCAGGAGAAATCGCCCCCGCCGTAGGCCGAGGGTGAGGCCACGGTTCCTCTCCAATCGGCCGACGGCTCGTCGGTTGATTTCCCTCGCTTATGTTCCGATTGCCCGTCTGGGTCGGGGCCATGCCTGCTTGCACTCAAAATGTTAAGAAAAGAAAAGCGCGTCGGATGAAAAACGACCGCCTGCAGGCGGCCAAGCGAGCGGCGAAAGCCAAGAACTAAGCCGTTCCGACGGCTAGCGCCTCTCGGGAGCGGAGGTTTTTCTTATCGTCGGGGGCCTTCTTGCTGCCGCCGTGATGGGGATCGATCGAAGTCGGAGCGGCCTCTGCCCTTCGGCTCCGCTCAGGGCCCTGAGCCTGTATTCCGTGAGCTTATCGAACCGGTCGAACGGGTAAGTCTGACGCCCGACGTCTAACCGACCCCATCGGTTCTCGTTAAATCCTGCCCGGGCTGAATGATTCCGCACGCATGAATACTGCCACGCGACGAGTCGTTTTGGCCGGAGCGACCGGGCTCGTGGGTGGTCATTTGCTGGAGGGGCTGCTCGCCGATGCCACGGTGGCTGAGGTGCACGTGATCGGGCGGAGGCCCGTGACGGTCGCGCACGAGAAAATCAGGATGCACGTCGTTGATTTCCGTGCGATGCCTCCGCTGCCGGCGGCGGACGAAGTGTATTTGGCATTGGGCACGACCATCAAGGTTGCCGGCAGCCGCGAGGCCTTCCGCGCGGTCGATTACGATGCGAATCTCGCGATCGCGCGCGCCGCCTATCATGCCGGAGCCCGCCGCATCGGCTTGGTCAGTGCCATGGGCGCCGACGCGAAATCCTCGGTCTTCTACAACCGCGTGAAAGGTGAGTTGGAGGACGCGGTCTTGCGGTTTGAGACCGCCGCCACGGCCGTGGTCCGGCCGTCGTTGTTGCTGGGCGACCGCCAGCGATTGGGCCAGCCTGCCCGCCGCGGAGAAACCCTGGCGGCACCGATCCTGAGTTTCCTGCGGGTGATTCTGCCGCGTAACTATCGGGCGATTGCCGCGGAGAAAGTTGCGCGGGCTTTGCTCGCGGAAGTGCCCTCAGCGAAGGGCGCCCGGGTGATAGCGTCAGCCGACCTGCAAGCCTACTGATTTTCGAGGCTCGGCTCAATGAGTGCAGCGCAGCTCGCACTTATCGTCGCCCCTGCGACGCGTGGTTTTTTATGAAATGCGCTCCGTAGTTTCGCGGAAATTAGAACTCATGCCAATCGCCGCTTGCTCTTAAAATTTGTAGGGCCGGCGCTCGTCGCCGAGCCGTCCCGCGGCGGACCTGATAATCGCGACGGCACGCCGGCAAGCGGCGGCCCTACAGTCCAAAAGCAACGGGACGTTGGTATCGTAACCTGACTCCTTCGGATTGCCCTTTCAGCGGTTGGCCTTGGCCTCCGTTCCCGGTCCGGCCGCAGCGCCTGCTGGCCCTGTGGCCTCCGTTTCGGCCAGCGACCCTTGCACGGCGCGGCTCGCCCGCAGCCCGGAGACAAAGGCGGCGGCGAGGCTGCCGTTGTATTCCACCGGACCCGCCGCTTCACCGGCGAAGAACACGAGGTCGTCGACCGGCTTGGCGAGTTCTTCGTGCATCTTCGACGCCCCGGGCAACGCCGCCGAATACGCGCCGAGGGTCCACGGATTCTTCCCCCAATGCGTGACCTTGGTCTGGTCGTCTCGGATACGGGCGACCAGCGCGGGACCATACATCTGCGTGAGCGCCGCCTTGGCGTAGTCGGCGGCGGCCTTGTCGCCGAGCTGTTCGAAGCGGCGGGCCTGCGTGCCGCCGTAGAATCCCACGATGAGGTTGCCGCCGAGCGGCTTCACGACGAAGGCCATCACCTCGGGGTCGCCGTTCTCGGGCGCAGGCGACTGCTGGTGCAGCACCCATTCGCTGACCGCTTCGTCCGGGAGAATGTCGCCGTCGAACCGGAACACGATTTTGTTCAGCAAACCCATCGGCAGGCCGCGGATGGCCTCCCATTTCCACGCGGGCAGCTCAGGGGTAAAGGCGATGCGGCGCGCGGCGAGGACCCCGGTCGAAACCGTCACCACGACCCGGCGGCCGCGAAACTTGCCGCTCGCGGTCTCGACGAGCACGCCG
>JANNEY010000374.1:0-3918 GCA_031379235.1 Opitutaceae bacterium
CCTACTTTCCAAACTCGATCCCCTGCGCCAGCGGCAGGTCGCGCGAACGGTTAATCGTGTTGGTTTGTCGACGCATGTAGTTCTTCCACGCGTCGCTGCCGCTCTCACGCCCACCACCGGTTTCCTTTTCGCCGCCAAACGCGCCGCCGATCTCCGCGCCGCTCGTGCCGAGGTTCACATTGGCGATCCCGCAGTCGCTGCCGCGCGCGCTGAGAAAAATCTCCGCCTCACGTAGATCGTGTGTGAAAATCGCCGAACTCAGCCCCTGCGGCACGGCGTTGTTCAACGCGATCGCCTCGTCGAGCGTGCGGTAGGTCATCACATAGAGGATGGGCGCAAAGGTCTCGTGCTGCACGATGGCCCACGCGTTTTCCGCCTCCATGAGACAAGGCGTGACATAGAGTCCGCCCGGGAATGCCGCGCCGATGAGTCGCTTGCCGCCGCAGAGGATGCGACCGCCGTGCTGTTTCGCCGCGGTCACAGCTTCGCCAAACGCCTCGACCGCGTGCAAGTCGATCAGCGGCCCCATCAGCGTCGCCGGATCGAGCGGGTTGCCGATGCGCACCTGCCGGTAGGCGTCGACGAGCATCTTCGTCAGCTTGGTGGCGATCGACTCGTGGACGATCAGCCGGCGCGTCGAGGTGCAGCGCTGGCCGGCGGTGCCCACGGCGCCGAACAGGATCGCGCGCAACGCGAGCTTCAGATCCGCCGAGTGCGTCACGAGGATCGCGTTGTTGCCGCCGAGTTCGAGCAGCGAGCGGCCGAAGCGCTTCGCCACCGCCTCGCCCACGCGCCGACCCATGCGGGTCGAGCCCGTCGCCGAGACGAGCGCGACGCGCTTGTCGGCCACGAGCGGCTCGCCGATGACCGCATCGCCGCAAACGAGCGAGAAAATCGCCGGATCGACACCGCACTCGCGCGCCACGCGTTCGGCGAGTTTCACGCAGGCGACGGCGGTGAGCAGCGCTTTCTCCGAGGGCTTCCACACGGTCGCATCACCGCACACCGCGGCGAGCGCGCTGTTCCAGGCCCACACCGACGCGGGAAAATTGAACGCCGAAATAGTCCCGACGATGCCGAGCGGATGCCACTGCTCCATCATCCGGTGACCCGGCCGCTCGCTCGCGATTGTCAGCCCGTGCAACTGGCGCGACAGCCCGACCGCGAAGTCGCAGATGTCGATCATCTCCTGCACCTCGCCCTCACCTTCCGCGAGAATCTTGCCGGTCTCCAGCGTCACGAGCCGGCCGAGGTCGCGCTTGTGCGCGCGCAACGCCTCGCCGTAGCGCCGGATCACCTCGCCGCGTTTCGGCGCCGGCACGTCGCGCCAGACGTGAAACGCCCGCTCCGCCACGCCGATCGTGCGCTCGAGGTCGGCGTGGGTCGCCGTCGTCACGCGCCCCAGCACGCTGCCGTCGATCGGCGAGCGCTTCTCGATCACCGGGCCGGCCCCGAACCACTCGCCGGCAAACACCCCCGCAGTCTTCGCCTTCAATCCGAGCCGCGGAAAAATTTCCGCGACGACTTTTTTAACGAGCAGGGAGTTTTTCATGACACAGGGCAGAACAGGCAGATCAGGAAGGGCGGAAAGATGGTTTTTCTTTCCGCCCTTCCCGTCCTTCCTGTTCAAAATTTGTTCGTCTCGTTGCCATACACCCGCCCGCCCCACTGCGTCCCTAGGAACTGCGGCAGCGTGATCGATTCCTGCTTCGCGAAACCCTTCGGCAGCGCACCCCGCGCGAACAGCTCCAGCACGGCGACCACGCCCGCCGCCGTGGTCAGTTGAATCGCGGACAAACGCCGGCCCGCCACGACCGCACCGTGCATCTTCTTCACAAAACTGCGCTGCACCAGCTCGCCGCCGACCGTGCCCACCGCGCTCACGTAGAATACTACGACGTCGCTGTCGGTCAGCGGCACTTCCTGATCGAAGATTTGCGTGAGGAGCTTCTGCTGCGCGCCGAGATTCAGATCCTGCAGGAGAAACTTCATCAGGTCGCGGTGGCCGGGATAGCGCATCGTCTTGTAGTTCAACTCGCCCACCTTGCCGGAAAACGTCTCGCACATCGTCGCCACGCCGCCGCTGGTGTTGAACGCCTCGTATTCCACGCCGTCGATCGTTAGCCGCTCCACGCCGTCGAGCGGCAGCGTCGCGATCCGCCGGCCGTCGTGTAGCGCCTCGCCGATCTGGCAGTATTCATTGATCAGCCCAGCGGTGCTCCAGCTGAGGTAATACTTCATCTGGTTGCTCGCAAATTGCGGCAGCGCGCCCACGCGCATCTCGACCGAGCGCGCCTTGTCGAGCGACGACGCCAGCGATCCGCCGACGATGTTGATCGCACCGGGCGCGAGTCCGCACTGCGGCATGAACGTCACGCCTTTGGTTTTCCGCGCCAGCCCGCGGATGAACTTCGTCGTCGCCACATCCTCCGTGAGATCGAAGTAGGACACGCGGGCGGCCGCACACGCCGACGCGATCGCCTGGTTGAGAAAATACGGCGCCGCGCTCACCACCGCATCGCAGGTCTTCACAAACGCCGCGAGCGACGCCGCCCGGCGCACATCGAGCCGGCGCGCCGACGCCTTCTTCAGACCTCGGATTTTCAGGTTGGGCCGCACGTCCCCGAGCAGCACCGCGCGGCAAAAATCGCACGACTCCAGAAGCGTCGCGATCGTGCCGCCCACTTTGCCACCGCCGATGATGCCGATTTTCATGAGAGGTTTTTGAACCACGAACGGACACGAAGAGACACGAATTAAAACCGTGTTTCAGAGCTTCGTGCGCATTCGTGTCTATTCGTGGTTGGTTCTACTGCTTGGGATTCTCAGTGCCCCGCCTGCACCTTCCGCGGATCCGTCGCGGAAATGATCACGCTGACCGATTTCTGGTTAAACCCCTTGAACCCGCCCTTGCGTTGCAGGTTTTCCAGATGGCTCCCGATCGCGCCGTCGCGGATGAACCCCTCGGCCTGCACCGGCGTGATGAGGCCCTGCGTCAGCAACGCGTTGACGCGCGTGGGGCGCACCGTCCATCGCTCGCCCTCGGTGAACGCCTGCCGCAGGAATTCGAAATCCGAGAACGGCCGCATCGTGTTCACCCCTTCTTTCGCGAGCTGATCGCGGGCCAGAGCGAAGTCGAAACGCGCTTCGAGGTGATGCATTCCCGCCTGCAGAAAACTGTCGCCGTGCAACCCACACCAGAGCCCGACCGTCCGCAACGCCGGCGCGGCGGGCAGCCGCTGCGACGAAAAATCGATCTGCGTTTCGTCCGGCATCAGATCCACATCGGCAAACGTCACGATGCCCGCCACCGGTTGCTCGGAAATCTGCGCGCCCCACCCCGCTTCAGCGCCGGCGAAGAAGCGCTCGCGCTTTTGAAACCCGAGCCGATCGAGAAACTGCATCAGATCCGCGAAGTGCTCCCGCGAACAGCGAAACGTGTGGTGGTCGTGATTCCCCCAGCCGAGTCCGAGCCTATCCTGCCGGCGTTTTTGGATCTGACCGGCACGGTTGCGCGCCTCCCAGAACACCCGCTCCTCCGCGAAGAACAATTCGCACGCCGCATCGCGATCCACGAGCGCGAGCACCGCGTCGAGTCGCGCGAGGGCGTGCGTCACGCCCTCGGGGTCGGTAGCGAAGTTCCGCTTGCGCGTCCGCCACAGTTCGCGCGCGAGCAGGACGCCGCGCATAAAGTCCGCACTGGGTTCGCGCACCACGTAGCCGCGAGCGCCCAGCCGCTCCACCGCCCACAGGGTCGCGCCGTCTTCCGTGCTGATTCGGGCCCGCCGAAACCGCGCGCCGAACCCACCCTCGATCCGTGCCTCGAGATCCTGTGCCGCCAAAAAATCCGCCACGACCTCCGGTCGAATCGCGAGGTCGGAGGGCGCGGTCTGATGTAGGGCGGGGTCGCCGAACCCC
>JANNEY010000423.1:0-2599 GCA_031379235.1 Opitutaceae bacterium
CCGGCCGGATTTGACCCGAAAATAGGCGAAAAACGGGCGAATCGCGGAAGTCGGGCTAGTTTCAAACGGTTTCGCCCGCGCTCGGAAGGCGGGGTTCGGCGAACCCGCCCTATGGCTCAGACTCCCGCTGCGACTTGTTCCGCGCGCAGATTGCGCCAGCGATCGAGCACGCGGCGGTGGATGTCGTCGGGCGCGAGGCCGTAGCTGGCGCGCAGCACTTCGACATTGCTGCCGTGCTCGACAAATTTATCCGGCCAGCCGATGCGCTCGACGGCGGTGGGGCAGTCGGCGTCCTGCAACGCCTCCAGCACGGCGCTGCCGAAGCCACCGGCGAGCACGTGATCTTCCATCGTGACGAGCAGCGGGATGCACGCCGCATGGCTGAGCAGCAACGCGCGATCGAGGGGTTTCACGAAACGGGCGTTCACGACGCCGACGCTGAGGTGCTCATCCTTGGCGAGGCGGGCGGCGAGTTTAAGCGCGTCCTGCACCATACCGCCGAGCGCCCAAATCATGATGTTCGAACCTTCGCGCAAAACCTCGGCGTGGCCGGGGGCGAGCAGGGCGGGCTGCTCCTTGATTTTCACCCCGGTGCCGGCGCCGCGCGGGTAGCGGATGAAGCCGGGCCCGGGTAGCGAGAGACTCGTATGCAGCATGTCAACGAGTTCATCCTCGTCCTTTGGTTGCATGACTGTGGCGTTGGGCACGCAGCGGAGATAGGAAAGATCGAAGAGGCCGTGGTGGGTCGGGCCGTCGTTCGGCGAGAGTCCCGCCCGATCCATGCAGAAGGTGACCGGGAGGTTTTGCAGCGCCACGTCGTGGATCACCTGATCGTAAGCGCGCTGGAGAAACGTCGAGTAGATCGCGCACACGGGCCGAAAACCCTTGGTGGCCATGCCGGCGGCGAAAAGCACGGCGTGCTCCTCGGCGATCCCGACGTCGAAGAACTGTTTCGGCGCGCCCGTCGCGAGATGGGAAAGGCCGGTGCCGCTGGGCATCGCGCCCGTGATGCCCACGATCTTCGGGTTCGCCTGGGCGAAACGCGTGAGTGCCTGACCGAACACATCCTGCAGGTTGGGCGGCGTGCCGGCAGCGGCCTTTCGGCTTTCGCCGGTCGAGGGATCGAAGGGGGAGGCGCCGTGGAATTTTTCCGGGTGGGCGATGGCGGCTTCCAGGCCTTTGCCCTTCTTGGTCAGCACATGGATCACGACGGGCACGTCGCAGTGCTTGGCAAACGCGAGGTTCTTTTGGAGCGCGTCAAAATCGTGCCCATCGACCGGACCGAGGTAGCGGAGGCCGAATTTCTCGAAGAGCGACGACTCGACGAAGAAGTCCTTCGTCTCGCGCTTCCACTTCGTGTAAACGCGGTTCATGCCCACGCCCGCGGGGAAGCTCTTGAAGAACGCCTCCACATCGTGGTGCAGCTTGTTGTAGGTTTTACTCGTGCTGATCCGATTGAGGTAGCTGGAGATGGCGCCGACATTTTTTGCGATCGACCACTCGTTGTCGTTGAGGATGACGATGAGGCGCTTGGTGGAGCTGACGACGTTGTTGAGCGCCTCCAGCGTGATGCCGCAAGTGAACGCGGCATCGCCGCAGATGGCCACGACGTGTTCGTCCGTGCCGCGTAAGTCGCGCGCCGTCGCCATGCCGAGGGCGGCGGAAAGCGCCGTGCCCGCGTGGCCCGCGCCAAACGAATCGTGGACGCTTTCGCTGCGATAGAGAAAGCCGCTCGCGCCGCCGCTCTGACGGAGTTTTTTGAAAAACTCCCCGCCGCGCCCGGTGAGCAGCTTGTGCACATAACCCTGATGGGCGACGTCGAAGACGAACTGATCGGTCGGCGAATTGAACGTGCGGTGCAGCGCGAGCGTCAGTTCGACGACGCCGAGGTTGGGTCCGATGTGGCCGCCGCTTTTCGCCGTGACGGCGATGAGTTCCTCGCGGATTTCCTGCGCGAGCTGGGGCAGCAGGGCGGGCGAGAGGGCCTGCACGTCAGCCGGGCCCTTGATCGTGGATAAAATGCCGGCGGAGGGCGGGGAAGAGGGTTCGTTCATCGGGACGAAAAGGAGAGGAGTGATGGCGGTTTAGTCTTCTTTTCCGGCCTCGAACTGGTCGAAGGCGGCCCCGCCCTTTTGCTTCTTGAGTAGCTCGATTTTCAACTCCGCATCCTTGAGCCGAGACTCGCAAACCTTGAGCAGCTTCGTGCCTTCTTCGAATTTGGCGAGCAAGTCGGCCAGCGGGACGTCACCCGATTCCATCGATTCCACGATGGTCTCAAGTTTGCCGAGGGCGGCTTCGAAGGAGAGTTTGGCGTCCACGGCGATGGACCATGTGTCGCCCCGGGCGCATTTCAAACCATCTTTGGGCTGGCGGCGCGGGTTGTTTCGCATGGATTGGGGCTATGTCCATTGTCCTCCTCCTGACCGCCGTCCTGCTCGGACTGCGGCTCGTTGCCGAACTGGTGCTCTCCGCGCTGAACCGTGCCGAAGTAGGCCGGCACGCGGATGCGCCGCCGCCGGCCGTAGCGGCGATCATGGATGGACCGACGTATGCGAAATCCGTCGCCTACACGCTGGAGAAGTCGCGCTTCGGCGTGCTG
>JANNEY010000389.1:0-9823 GCA_031379235.1 Opitutaceae bacterium
GTCGCCGCCGGTTTCGCCGGATGGATTCGCCGGGGATTATTTTTTGCTCGGCATGAATCTCGTGCTGCTTTGGCTCGCGGCTTGGCAGACGTTTCTACTGGGCCGGAAACTGTTCGAGCCACGCGTGGGCTGGCTCGCGGCTCTCGCGCTGCTGCTGTCAGTGGCGATTTGGCGGGAGACCGTCGCGGTCAACGGCGTGCCGCTGTTGATGGTGCTGGCGCTCGCGGCCTTTGGCGTATGGACGGACGTCGAGCGCGCCGCGACCGACGCGGCGGGACCGCGCGTGCCGATCTTGAAGTTGCTTTTGCTCGGGGTGCTTTGCGCGCTTTTGCTTTTGGCCGAATACTCGGCCGGTGCTTTGGTCTTGGTCGCGCTGGGTTATGCCGCGGCCAGTTTCCGCGGTCGCGGGCGCTGGGTGGCGTTGATCACAATCACCGCGGGCTTTGCGCTGGTGAGTGCGCCGTGGGCGTTGCGTAACGTGAAGCTAACCGGACACCCGATGGCGCTCGCGGCGCACAATGTCGCGTTGAAGGCCGGTGACCCGACGGCCGAACCCGCAACTGTGCGGGCGACGCTGTCCGCGGTGGCACCCGAACTGGACCTCAAGAAACTCGCGAATAAGACGCTCACGACTCTGCAAGACAGTATGCGGGCGAAATTTTGGGCAGGGGGTGCATTGTGGTTCGCCGCCTTTTTCGCGGTGGGCTGGCTGTATGGATTTCGCGGCCTGGTGGCGAACCGCATGCGGTGGGTGTTCACCGTGTCGTTTGTGGTCTTGCTCGTTGCCCAAGCGGCGCTGAATTCCGGGGAGACCGAGCGGCCGGCCGTGGTGTGGCTCGTGCCCCTGGTGCTGATTTTTGGGGCGGCTTTTTTCTTTGTGCTGCTGGGCAGCAATGTGGCGCTTGCGCGCTGGCCCCGGGCCGCCGCCGCGGGGCTGCTGTTGCTGCAGGCGTTCCCGCTGTTGCGCGATGGGTTGGAGCCGCGCCGCATTCACTTTCAATATCCGCCGTATTTCCCCGCGCTCTTTCAGGGCGTGCGCCGCGACCTTGAGCAGCGTGGCGCCGCGGGCCGGTTTGGCCTGATGACGGATGTGCCCGCCGGTCTGGCTTGGTATGGCCAGACGCGTGCCTGGGCCCAGCCGCCGCGGCTGCGTGATTTCCACGCGATTGCCGCCGAGCAACCGATTGGCGAACTGCTGCTGACACCCCGGGTATTGGACCGGCCGTTTTTCTCCGAACTGGGCGCGCGATTGGTGGCGCGGAGCGGTGCCGAGGCGGTGCCGGCACGGTTCGGCGAGTGGGGTGAGGTCTATGCCGGGCTGCTCACGGGCCGGTTGCCGGCCGAGTTTCCTCTGGGGCCGCCGCTCCGGCTGGCCGAAAATCTCTTCGTATTGCAAAATCCCGCACTGCCGCCTTTGCGGGGAAAGTAATTGCTTCGCCCGCTCCCGTGCGCCTACCGTCCGCGGCAACTTTTCCGTTCCGAATGTCCCTCTCCCTTCGAGTTCTGTTCCTTGGCAGCCTGTTAGCAGCCTTGCCCCTCGGGGCGGTTTATGCCCCGGTGCCGGAGCGACCGCAGGAAAAAGACCTCACGCTTTCCCTCCGCTTTGGGATGGCGCATGACAGTAATCTCTTCGGCGCCCCCACGGGTGAGACCGACAGCATGGTGTGGACGCTCGCTCCGTTCGTGGGCTACCGCACCTCGCTCACGCCGCAGACATTTTTCATTTCGTCCTACGAATTGACGCTGGATCGCTTCGATCAGCGGCCGGGGGACAAACTGCTCAACAGCCATCAGGCCGTGCTGCGGCTGGCGCACGCGTTTTCGACTGCCACCTCCATGGAAGTGCGCGACGAGTTTTCGATCGCGCGCAATCCCGCCTCGCTGCTCAACGGCGTGCCGCTGAATCCCGATCAGTCGGTGAAGCGCAATCAGCTCGATGCCCGCTTCACGACCCCGGTCACCAGCCGGGCGACGGCCACGGTGAAGGCGCGCAGCGGTTATTTCGCGTATCGCAATCCCGTCCTCGGGCGCAGCCTGGACCGGACCGAGAATCTCTTTGGTGTTTCCGGTGACTACAACCTGCTGCCCGAGGTGAAGGCGGTGGGCGAATACCGTCATCAGGAGGTTTATTACCGGAAGCTCGGTGAGACCAAAAACAAGTCGTCTGATTTTCTCATGGCGGGCGCCGACTACGCGGTCGCCCGCAAACTTTCGCTCAGCACGCGCCTTGGGGCCGAGTGGCGGCGGCGTTCCGCCGAGCGCGACACGACTTCGCCGTATGCTGAGGTTTCGGCGAAATATGACTACGCGAACCGCTCTTTCCTCGCCGGCGGTTACGCCTACGCTTTTGAGGAAACGGCCGACACCACGCGCTTCACGGACATCAAGATCAACCGGCTTTTCGTTAACGCGCAGCACGCCGTCTCCGCCCTCGTGGTGGCCTCGGGCTCGCTCACCTACGAGCCGGGCACGCTGCAAGGCCGGCGGCGCGTGGCCGATGTGGAAGAGCGGACCGTCCGCGCTGGCGCGGCGCTGAGCTACGTGCCCACGAAGAATTGGATCGTCACCGTCAGTCTCGACCATGATCGCGTGCGTTCGGATGACGTGGTGCGACGGCTGAAACGGAACCGCGTGTCCGTGGGCGCAACATTTTCGTTCTGACGTCGGCTGCTGCCGCGACTGCCGCCATGGCCAATCTGCACGCCAGCAAGGACAGTGCTTCGCTGGGGGATTTCTTGCAAATCCTCCGTTTGCGCAAGGCCCTGATTGCGCTCGTGCTCGCGCTCGTGGTGATCACGGCGATGGGCGTCACCGCGATTCTGCCGCCGTGGTATCTCGCGACGACAAAGGTCCGCGTCGAGAAGCCCGAGGGCGAAGTGAAGCTCTTTCAGGCGCAGAGCAGCAACAGCTACGATCCCTATTTCCTGCAGGATCAGTTTAAGATCATGCAGTCGGAGAAAATCCTCTACCCGGTCATCGAACGACTGGGCTTGGGCGCCAAGCTGGCGTCGTCGATGGGCGCGACGACGGCCGTTCCGCCCTCCATCGCGTTTCGGCACCTCGTGGAAAAGATGCTGCGCGTCGAGTCGCAGCGGAATTCGTCGGTGATTGAAATCAGCGTGTTTGCGCAGGAAGCACAGCTCGCCGCCGACATCGCCAACGAGATCGCGCGGACTTACTCGAAGGATCGGATCGATCTGGCGACCTCAGAGCAGCGCGAGGGCCTGGCTCATTTGCGGCAGGAGCTGGTGGCGCAGGAGCAGGTGGTCATACGCCAGCGCGATGCCGTGGAAAAATTGCGGAAGGACCTGAACATTTCCGGCGTCGATCTCAACGCCCGCCATTCCGACATGGAGATCGAGACGCTCCGGCAGATGCAGAACACGCTCATCGCGCTCAGCGTCGATGCGATCGGCCGCAAGACGCGCTGGGAGCGCTTCAAATCCATCGCGCCCGCCGACCGCGCGGCGCTCGTCAACTCCGAGCTGATCCCGGATCAGAACATCCAGAATCTCCTGCAAGCCTACCTCGTCTCCGACCAAAGGGTCACGCAGCTGAAGCCCCGCCTCGGCGAGGCGCATCCCGATCTCGTATCGGCGGTCGATGCCCGTGCGAAGATCAAGGAGCAGCTTGAGGCGCAGCTGAGCGGCTACGAAAGTGCCCTGGAGATCGCTTACCAGGAAGCCGGGGCGCGCGTGACCGAACTCAAGAGCCAGCTCGGCCAGGCCAAGGTCGATCAGATTCTCTCGGCGCGGGAGCGGATGCGGCCGTTTGAAGAGGCGACGCAAAAACTCGACGACGAGACCCGGCTGCAAACCACGCTGAAGCTGACATTGCGGCAGCGTGAAATCGATTTTCAGGTGCCGAAGCGCACGATTGAGATTCTCAACACGGCCGAACCGGCGTCGCGGCCGAGCCGGCCCAACTGGCCGCTCAACGTCACACTCGCGTTCCTCTGTGGCGCCGTGCTCGCCGTCGGCGTCGCGGTGGTGCTGGAGTATTTTGACACGAGTTTCCGCACCGTGGCTGATGTGGAGACGCGGCTGCGGCTGCCGGTGCTCGGGGTGATTCCCTTTGCGCGCAAACCCCTCGGCGAGGAGGACGACGACCCGGCGGAGCTCGAGCCGTTTCGCGTGTTGCACACAAACCTCAACCTGACGTTAAAAGCCGGCGGGGCGCACGCGCTCGTGATTTTTTCCGCGGGGCCGGGCGAGGGTAAATCGACCACGCTGCATCGGCTCGCTCGGTTGATGGGCGAGAGCGGCGAGCGCGTCGTGTTGATCGATTCGGACGTGCGTCGGCCCACACAAAACCGACTCGCCGGCTGCCCCCGCGACCCAGGGCTGAGCGATTTGCTGCGGGCGCAGAAATCACTCGACGAAGTGATTCAGAAAAATATTTCGCCGGGACTGGATTTCATCGCGAGCGGCGGTGGCGGCTTCACATTGAGCTTGGTTTACGGCCACCGACTCCGGGAAATTATCGCCGCCCTGAAAGGCCGCTATGACAAGATCGTCTTCGACTCGCCCCCGATCATTGGCGTCAGCGATGCAAGCGTGCTGGTAAGCGCGGTCGATGGCGCGGTCCTGCTGATCCAGCACCGTCGCAATCCGCAAAGCATGGTGCTGCGCGCCCAGCAAATCGTCGAGAGCCTGAAGACGCCGCTCATCGGCGTGGTGCTCAACCAAGTCCCGGCCAACGCTGGTGGTGACTACGGTTACTACACCGACAACTATGCCTATTACAGCGAGGATGAGGCACAGAAAGCGTCTCGTCGTGAGCGTCGGTCTGATCCGGTGGCGTCTCCTGAAAAGGATCGGCTGACTCTCCGGGAGCCGGGTAACGAGTGACCGAGGTTTCGCCGGCGAGTGCGGCGGAAAATAGCTATTGACGGAAGCGAGAGCGGGCCTAGTCCTAGCAACCTGTTTTTGTTTTGCGGGCGTAGCTCAGTTGGTAGAGCACCACCTTGCCAAGGTGGACGTCGAGAGTTCGAGTCTCTTCGCCCGCTCCATTTTAGTAGAAGTCCCGATGCCTCAAAAACATCGGGACTTTTTCTTTTCGGGGATTGCCGCGGAGTGATAACAAAATCGGCCTTTTGTGCTAACAGAGACGCCGAGAACGCACAGCGCCGGCAAGGTCGCGGAGCGCATCACTTGACCTCAGTCACCGCTTTTTGGTGACGCTTCCTCCCGAGTTGACCGGTGCGCGTTGCTCGCCGGGTTGTTGGTGCTTCGCCTGCCGGCATCAACCGGGCACCGGCTTTACTCGTGTGCGCGCCGCCCTTTCTTTCGGTGCTCTATGCAGACGCCTTCCGTGGCCGGCTTCGGATGATCTTCGCCCTCGCATTGCGCGGTTGTCCGCCGCCGACGACGGCACCGCCGACCGGCGCAGATTCCTTCCGCTTGATCATTCTGGTTTGAGCAGGCCAATTCGTCCGCTCCCCGCCCGCGCCGCATTCAGCTCCCGGCGCTCCTCTTTTGCGTCGCGGAGATTCTGCTCAGTAATCGCTACGGATTCGAGTCGTAGCCCACGGCGGGGTCGCTCCAACCCGTCTGCACCAACTTCTGTTCGGCGCTGACTTGGTAGATGCCCGCCGACTGTTCCGGGTATTGCGCCCGCACCCGCGTTTGCGGGGGCAGCGGGCAATGCGTCTCCCAAGCGTCGATTAGTCGCGAAATCGAATTCGAGCTGCCGGCTGTTCCGTCGCTCGCAGACACCTTCACGCAAACCTCCAACGGCGACTCTGGTTGTGGGGTTGGTGACGGCACAGACATTGAGACGACGCTGGCTGACTCCCTCGAAAAGTTCAAACTGCGCTTTCTTGTCGCTCGCCGGGCCAAACTTGAGGGTGGCACCTTTGGGCTTGTCAGGCGTCATGTCGGCGACATTTCTCGATTCACCGGCGACTTGGGGCGTGGACTCGCAAGACCCGATGTTCGTCGAGGGATTTGCCTCGCGGCGCTGCCGGCTGTTCCACGGTTGCCGGTAGCGCCGAGGCTCCTGCGAATGCGACGCGCGTTTCAGCCTTGGGCTGAGTGGGCACGCCTTGCAGGGCGGCGTCCCGCCGCTATTCGCCCGGTTACTGCCCGAAGTTCAGCATCCCCACGGTGCCATCTTCGCGTTTATGCATCATGCGGCCGAATTCGCCGTCGGTGCGCAGTGCCTCATACGCCGCCGTGCGGCCGACCCCTGACACTTCCGTGAGCTTCGCAACCGCCTCCTTTAGCTTCAACCATGCGTCGCCGTTTTCGAATACCTCGCGCAGGTGTTTCTCGGTCACGCCCCTTTTCGCCGCAGACTTCCCACCGCCGTCGAATTCTTCCCAATTGAATTCCGTCACGCGCGCGAATAGGCCGTTACGGCGCTCCCACACGCTGCGTTCGCCGAGCTGTCCGTTGTTGTTTTTACAGCAGGTGAAGACCACGCGTTTGTCTTCGGTGTCCTCAGTTGCCGGCTGCACCACAAAGACCGCCCGCGGCACGCTGGCCAAGACGTATGAACCGGAAAGCAGGTTGAGCAGGCCGCGACCGCTGGCCTTCTCGCCAAGCCTGGGCTTGCGCGTGTGCGCGACGATACCGAGCGCTGGGCAGTCGTCGCCGATTGGCAGGCACGCTCGGATACGGTCGAATCCCTCTGAGTAATCACGCTCAGTCGAGTCTTTCACGGCCTGGTTCCATGGGTCTATTATAAATACATCCGGCTTGAACTCCCGGATTTGCACTCGCAGTTGCGCCAAAAAGTGCCGGTCCATGAAGGCAAAGCCGTATGGCGGAGGCGGAGTTACGCACACCCACCCGTCGAGCGCCGAGCAATCGAGGTCGCTGAATTCGTTTTTCAGCCGCACCCGCCCGTTCTCCGCCTGCAAAATCATCGTGCGGAATCGCCGGTGAATCGTCAGGCCGAACCAGTCGGCGCTCGTTGCGCCGGCCACCGCGAGCGCCACGGCCGCGCGGCTTTTGCCGACGCCGGGAGCGCCCCCAAGCACAAACGGACTTCCGCGCTCGATATGAAAATCGCCGACGAGCTTTGAACCTTCCGGCACCACGGTTGCCTTGAGCTGTGAGGGCGAAAGAAATTCCACCATCACCTTTGGCTCCTCTTGTCGCGGAGTCATTTCATCCGCCTCCGTCCGTCCGTCCGCCGTTCTCCCTAGCGAATCGCCCGGACAGGACGCGGATTCTGGGTCGCTCGCGAGTGGGTCGTAGAATCCCGGCCTGCCGGCGTTTCCGTCGGCGTGAGCCGCCGCCGTTTGGGATGTGTTCGCGAGCTCCGGTTCGACTGCGGCGCTCATGGGCAAACCTCCCGGAAGCGCACGCCGGCCGGCCCGTCGAAACAGTCCGCCGAAAGCCGGCACAGGTCGTTGAGGTCTTTCCCGGTTGTCCCGTCGTCCAAGATTGCGCCGGAAAGGTCGAAGGCGCTCACGCGTGCGCCGGCTACGCGCAGTTGCCGCGCCCATGCCTTCGCCGCCGTCTGCCCGGCCGGGTCGCAATGCGGGTAAAGCACGACGGATTTGCCACGGAGCAGTTCCAGCGCTTCGGCCGCCACGCGCTGATTTGCGGCTCCCAGCATCGCCACCGGTGCGACGTGCTCCGCCCGCCCTTCCGCGAGCGCGAAATGCAGGAAGGCGAGAAAATCGGGCGCACCCTCCAACCACGCGACGGACTCGCACTGCGCCGCCTCGACGATGCCCACGGGCCAATTCTTCCCGCTCCCGAGGCAATGGCTTTTGCGCTCCGACAGGCGGCCAAACGCAGGCCACGGCTTGCCGTCGAGCCGGCGAAACTCCACGAGGCTCCGCCGCGAATCGGTCAGCGCCCAAAATTGGTGACGCCAGAGCGTGCCGAAATGCAGGAAGCCGCGCGCCGCCGCGAGCTGCACGGCCTCGACGTTAATCGAGCGGAGCTTTGCGAGCGCCGCTAGCTCGGCGGGGGTGCCGTGTCGCAGGTCCGGCATTACCGCCCGCGGTTTTTCCGCCGATGTCAGACGCACAACGGGCCGCGCTGAAGCTGCGCCCATGCGCTCGCGCACCCACGCGAGCGCGCCCGCCATGTCCACGCCGCGAGCTTTGCGCACCAGGTCGAAAACGTCCCCAGACTCGCCGGTCGAAAAATCT
Source organism: Opitutaceae bacterium (assembly GCA_031379235.1). Lineage (GTDB taxonomy): Bacteria > Verrucomicrobiota > Verrucomicrobiia > Opitutales > Opitutaceae > ER46. Next base: position 8,114 of record JANNEY010000389.1, read on the forward strand.
TTGAATCGTGCGCCCTCGGCATAAACGGAGAATGAGGGATGCGCGTCGCCGTTGCGGTGTTCGTTCCTAAACGGCGAGCGGCAGATTTTCGCCGGTGCGCCCTCTAGCCCGAGGTCGGACCACGCCTGCGCGATAGAATAGCGGGCCTTGAGGTCTGAGAGAGGGACATTCATGCGGCGGAGGCGCGGCCGTTGCCCTTCGATAGAACTCCCGGTTCCCCGAGACGTTTCAACCCAGCAATGATACTATCTTGCAGGTCAAGGCGCTCCGAAAGAATGAAGGGAGTGAGTTCAATCGCATGGCCCGGATTCTCGCGGGCGCACTCAAACGAGTCCGCCCACCGGCCGAGGCCATACAAGCCCCACACGTCTTTCCGTTCTTCACGGCTCAGAGCCGAAAGGAAAAGGTGAAGGTCGCGCGTGGCTGACTGCAGCTCGCCGTCCTCCGGGCCATCCGTTTCCCATCGTTCGTTCATGCCAGCGCCGGTTTGCTCTCGCCACGCTCGCGTAGCCAAACGGAGGAGCTTGCCGAGTGATGGGATTGACAGGTGATTCATCGCACCGCCTCCCCGTCCTGCGCGGACTCGCTCGCCGAGTTCTTGGCCTCCGCTCGCGCGAGGCCGTGAAGGTAGTCGGAGAGGCTGGATTTCACAATGAGTCGCTTGCCGCGAACCGCGCCCGGCCGGCGAATGGTCACACCCCGGATTTCTCCGCGTGCGAGCAATTCGCAAAGCGTCGTGCGGCTCAGTCCTGTAAACCTGCACCGCTCGCGAGGGCGAGGGAGGGAGAGAAACTCAGCGTCGGCAATCGATGAAGCAGGCATCCAGCCCGGAGGCAGATTACCCGCGACGGTTGGCGCATTGGTTGTGAGGCCGTGCGCTGCGGCTGTTGGTTTTGATGCTTCCACGCCGGCATCAACGGCACCCGCGGTATCGCGCGCAATTCACCGCCCCGCACTTTTGCGTGTCAGGCTAAGTCGATTTTCTCCGGTGCGCGCGCTTGCATTTGGATTTCTCTGCGTCCGCTACAATCTGTCGCGCGAATTTCCCCGCAGTGGCGGGCGTGACTTTGATTCCGACTGATTCCTGCACCTCTTGACGTATTACGTCTGTCGTCACGCCGCGTCTCATTGCCGCCCCGCTCACCTCGGGCTCTTCCTCAAGGGTAACAATCTTCCGTTCAATCTTAACGCCCTTGGGGGCGTCGCCGCGCCGCTCAAGGCAACCCTTCACGTATGCCTCAAGGCGCTTCAATGTTAAATCGGGATTTGATATCAGCTCCCGCGCTAGTCCCGTGGGTGATTCCGTGGCGAGTTCAGTCCCGAGTGCCTGAAAAATCATCGCGAGCGATTCGTAGGAATCAGCGGCCGACCGACCATTTTTGCCGACAATCTGATTCTTCCTGTTCGCCGTGCTATTGATTCGCGCCAGGAGTTTATCCGGCTCGTAAATCGCCTCCCAAATCAAGGGGCGTCCGATTTTCTCGGCGGTGAGTTGTCTGATCTTCTCATCATATGGATGCAGCTCCTCAACTTTCTCGCCGGCAGGTTCACGCATCGCAGTGGCCAATCCTGTCACCGGCCAGGTGAAAACCAGCCACGACGGGCCGGGTCAAAACCAGCCACCCTGAGAGTGGTGTGGTCATGGAAGATTGGAGAGGAAGGACAAGGTTAAATCGGGACGATGGGCAGCGGTCAGGAGGTTTCCCCCAC
>JANNEY010000394.1:0-31560 GCA_031379235.1 Opitutaceae bacterium
GTGGGGGAAACCTCCTGACCGCTGCCCATCGTCCCGATTTAACCTTGTCCTTCCTCTCCAATCTTCCATGACCACACCACTCTCAGGGTGGCTGGTTTTGACCCGGCCCGTCGTGGCTGGTTTTCACCTGGCCGGTGACAGCCTACTTCACCACTGGCGCGAGCGCCTTCTTCGCTTCCTTCGCCAGATTCTCCGGTAAACCGAGGTCCAGAGCCTTCTGCAGCGAGCGCGAAGCCGACGCGTCCTTCTGCTTCTGTTGCGCCAGTCCTAAGTAATAGAAAAGTTCGGCATCGGTGGTAAGGGAGCGTGCGCTCTCGGAGAGTAAACTCACCGCGCGCGCAAAATTCCCCGAGCGATACGTCATGATGCCAAACGCCCGGGAGAGTTCCGCGTCGTCCGGATAGGCTTCGCGTGCCTTGGTCGCGAATTCCAATCCCTTGCGATCGTCGTCTGCCTTGGCCGCATAAATGATTGCGAGGCGCTTTTTCGCGGGAGAAAATTCCGGGAAGCGCTCGAGCGCACGCAGGTAAATCTTCTTCGCCGCATCAGCATCACGCTTTTCTTCGGCGATAAGTCCTTTCGCCATCAACGCCGGCACATCGCCGGGATTCGCGGCAAGGGCGGCATCAACTTTTCCCACCGCGGCCCCGGCCTGCGCCGCGTTTCCAGCCAAGGCGTGCATCGCGAGGAACTCGCGCGCTTTCACCGCATTAGAAAAATCAGGCGACTTTTCGAGTGCGCCCCGCATCGCGTTTTGCGCCTCAGCAACCCGGCCTACACTGTAGCTAGCCTCCGCCAGATCGAACAGGACGACAGGATCGTTGGGCAATTGCCGGGCGGCATCCTGCAACAATGTTGTTGCGGTCGAAAATTCACCGGAGTCGTAAGAAAGCCTGCCCAGCACTTGGGCAACACGCGGATCGCTTGGCGCCGACTTCCGTGCTGATTTGGCCAAATCCAGTGCCTTTGTCATCTCACCTTTGGCCCGCAAAACTCGGATGGTGCCGAGCATAGCACCGATGTGTGCCGGGCTGGCCTTGAGCGCAGACTCATAAGCAGCGAGTGCCTTGTCCCGGTTGCCCTCCTTTTCGTAGAGCAGACCCAAGCGGTTGAGCACAACGACGTCATCTTTTCGTTTGGATGCCAGTTCCTCAAGTTTTGCTTTCGCCGAAAAATCTCCACTCGTGGAATCTATGCCCAGCAAAGCGAGCGATTGTGCCGCTTCATCCGCCCCGACAAAGGTCTTATTCAGTTGCAGAGCCCGCTCCAGAGCCGCACGTGACTTCACCTCATCTCCGACCATGTAGTAAGCCATGCCGAGATGATATTTGAGTTCGGCATTGTCGGGATTTTTCGCAGCCGCCTCCTCAAGCAGGGGCAGCGCCCGCGCGGGTTGGCGCTTTTTATAGAGAATCCATCCCAACGTATCGGCCGCCTCCCATTGATTTGGCAAAAGGTCTCGGGCTCGCTGAGCATACTCCATCGCCTTGTCCTGATCGTTGACGTGCTCGGAATAGATGTAAGCGAGATTATTAAGCGCCACCGCCACTTTGGGATCGATCGCAATGACCTGCTCGTAAGCCAGACGAGCAGCGGCAAAGTCCTTTTTCTGCTCGTGCAAGACAGCCAGGATCATTTGAGGACGAATATCCTTCGGATTTTTAAGCGCGGCTTGTTTCAAGTCCGCGACCGCCTTCTCTTGCTGGTTGGTCGAAACCAGCAACTGAACCAACGAGAAGTAAGGGTCGAGCGAGTCCGGCTGCAGCTCGATGGCCGCTCGCAAGGCCGCTTCAGCGGCAGGAAAATTCGCCTGCGCATAAAACACCCGGGCCAGCAGCACCTGAAGCCGCCCCTGCTTTGGACTGCGTGCGACCAGCTCATTTACACGCCCCAACGCCGCGGCCGTCTTCTTCTCAGCTATGTCAATCGTAACAAGGTGCTCCTGCGCCGTGAAATCGTCCGGCACCAACTCGGCTGCCATAGAAAGTGCGGTTCGCGCGTCGGCATTCTTACCTTGTTGCATCAAAATCACGCCAGAATACAAATGCGCCTGAGCGTTTTTCGGCTCGATCGCGAGAAGCTGGCGGTAGGCGGACAATGCCTCCGTGAGATTTCCCTGCAGGCGGTAGGCCGTCGCAAGAAGGAGCTGGGCATCAACCAGGGCCGGAGTTTGCTTGAGCAGTTGCTTCAGTGAGGTAATTGCCGAGCCGAAGTCGGCTTGACGCACATTGAGTTCGGCCAAAGCGAGCACCGCAGCAGGGAATTCTGGCGCCAATGCGAGGGCTTGCGCGAAGCTTGCCGCCGCCTTGCCAATTTCTCCCTTTGCGTAGTAGGCGGAACCAAGACTGAGGTGTGCCTGTGGGGCTTTAGGATAGATTCTGGTCGCGGTTTCCAAGACGATAATCGCCTTCTCCTTATCACCTTTGGCCATACGGAGCTGTGCAGATAGCAGCAACCCGTCAGGATGAGCTCCATCCAAAGCCAAAACCTTCTCGACGCTCGTGATTCCTTCGTCGTAGTTTTTCTCACTGGCAAACACCTTGGCCATGAGGATATGCGCCGGAATAAAATCGGGAGCGCTCTTAAGCGTTTCAGACAAAATCTTTTTCGCCGCCGAAATCTGCCCAATTTGAAGATTGAACTGCGCATGTTGAATTCGGAAAGGCGATCGTGGCGGGGCCGAACTGGCCGCGGCTGCGAAAGCTGATTCCGCGCGCACGTTATCCTTCTCCGACTGGTAGATGGCACCGAGCAGCGAATTCGCCGGAGCAAACTTGGAATCCAGCTCCCGCGCGCGATTTAACAACGCCTCCGCCTCCTTCATCTTCCCTTCCCGTAAATCAAACAGCGCCAGAGCCGACAGCACTGCGGCGGTCTGATTCGGCAGACTCTTTAGTTGGGAACGCGCAGCGGCGACATCCTTAGGCTTTTGGGAGGCCTCTGCGAGAATCATAATCGCCTCAGGATTCGTAGAGTCTCTTTCCAAAATCAGAGCCGCCAAACCTCGGGCATCGTCTATCCGCCCCATCGATAGGTAGCCCAAACCAAGTTTCGAACGAATCTCTGCATTTTCCGGTTGAAGCTCGGCGGCTTTGGTGAGCGCCTGAACCGCAGGGCCGATTCGCCCCTGCTCGAAGTAGATCGTGCCAAGTCGGCCCACAGCCTGCGGGTCGAGGCCATGCGCTTGGAGCACATTCTTGTATTCAATCTCGGCCTTATCATATTGCCCAGCTTTGAAAAAACCATCGGCTCTCGCCAGAACACGGCCCTTTCGCGCATCAGCAGAGCACCCGGAAACCAGTGCGGCGAGCAGAGCAGCAAGGGCAAGCAGGCTTGGACGATGGCATGGACGAATATTCATAGTGAATTGCCGCGTATTACGCCACGGTGCGTTTCTTCAAACGTTCGGAGCGAACAAGATAATAAAGCACCCCAAAAAAAGGAATGAGTGAAAGAGCAAAAAATATCGCTCCACCTTTATGATGAATATCGGAATCGATCATGTGCGGACCAACGTGAACACATAGCTCTCCAATCGTGAACACCCGGAAGCCGTTGCGGGCCAGGGCCAGCGGGATGACGAAGGCCACGAGGACCAATTGCTTCCACGGCGAGCGCAAAAACAGATGGCTCGCCAGAATGCTCGCCATGAACAAGACTAAAGTAGACCTGATCCCGCTGCACTCCGGTGCAATTTGCAATGTCATGCCCGGCAGCTGAAAGACCATGTCTTGTTTAAAGTAAGGCGTGCCAACGAGTGAGAATAGCCACGCCGTTGGCGGGGCCGAACCGTGCTGAAGAAAATTCTCAAGTGCGGCCTCCACCGCCACCGGCAAAGGAGCCATAAAAACGAGAAACGCGAGTGGGAACAGGATCAGACGGAACCGCCCTTGATCGAGGAGCAGGCCACAAGCACCGACGACCAAGGCGACAAATGATATCGTCGCGACGGCGAGCGAATCTTGAACTGCAATAAAGACGCCGGACCCAAGCGCCAGCCCATAGCACCCAAGCCCGAGGCAGCCGATCAGGCTCAAGATTATTCCAATGCCCCGACCTCTTTTCTCGATCTGGGCAGCAGACTTCAGTTTCGCATGGATTAGATAGAGGCTGACTACTGGAACCAAAAGAACATATGAATACAGATCATGCTCGAGAGCAAAACTTCCAAGCGAGCGCAGGATCGGGCTAAACGCCACGACGACAAGCGCCATTGCAATCCACACCCCCGGAACGGAGTGCCGCCTGCGATCGAGGGTCCGTATCACGGCACCAACTGTCTTTCGATCCTTACGTGGCGCCGAAGGGTTCATATGCCGCAAAAAAAATAAGCGTGCCCGACAGGGCGGAAGCATACACCGCCGGGAAAAACGTCACGCCAATTTCTGCGATTTCCAGTATCTAAGAAATCCATCGGATGAGAAACGCATCCCCAGTTCGGCAGCTCATAGGGTTGGGCGGAATTAACCACGTCGGTTTGACACTTAGAATCGATAACCAAGCTCACCACCGACCTGATGGCTGTTAAGTCCAAACCCAACGCGGCTGGAAGAATTATGTCCGACTTGGTAAAATACGGACAGAGAAACTTTCCCCAAAATGACCGTGGCGACCCGGGTGCTAACGATCGAACCCCGGTCAGTTCTCCCTGTGGAAAAACCCGCGCTGGTGGCGATGTATTTGGTCTCGAACTGAGAAATATCGGTCGTCCAAAAATAACTTCCCAAAAGGCGCTGCTCATACCCAAAACTAAGCGCTGTGTTTTCGCTGGCCTGATTTGCAAAATATGAAGCCGTAATGCTGCGACTCGCTCCGACCGAGAATCTCGTCGTCAGTGTCGGCTGAAAATGTCCGCTCACCGAATAGAGCGGAGTACTAATCGACTCCTTGCTGCCCGAAATAAATCTCCGCTGTTCGACGCCAGCATTGGCGCTCACGGAGAGCTTGGGAGTCGGACGCCAGTTAAGCTGAACCTGCGGCTGTGTATGGCTCATATCTGACCCACGACTGACACGATCTCGCCCTGCGGAAATTATTAGAGAGGCCTTAAGCCGAGGGGACAAAAAATACCCGATCGATCCGTTTGCGTTAATAGAACGCCAATCGGACGCGACCCACTCTGGCGTAAGCACCGGGGAATTGGCCAAGCGCGTGGAATGTGCTATCGCCAATCCGACCGTTGTTTTGGAGCCGACAAAATAGGACGCATCGATACCCGTCGAATATACTTCCTGCTTGGTCTGCGCTGCCGTCTCCACCAAAATCGGAGAATTCGTAATATAGGATTGCGACAGGCCAATCCGCAAGTCTCCGTAGGCAATACCCCCGGCCAAACTAACCGCATGGTCGGTCGAGCCTGAGACAAATCGATTCGAACTGTAGGATTTGGTTAAGGTATAATCAAGGGACCAATGTTTGCCCAATTCGACCAACGTTCCCAAAGATGCTGTCTGAATAAAAGATGCTGTCTGAATGATACTGTTGCCCGACTCATCCTGCCCGGGGTTTAACAAACGGTCAGCGTAGACGAGGCGATAAAGGAAATGTGGTCGCAATGCCACCACGCCACGTTGAATCAACGGGGCACCGGCACCCAATGCCGACGCGATATTCGACAAACGCTTGCCGGGTGGATTCTTCGATTGCGCATCCGTAGCCGCCTCTGCGGAATACACCGCAGGCGGTGGCGCGATAACCGCTTGGGCGGCGAGGGGCGAAACCGCGGAAAACATAGAGGTGCAGACCGCCAGGTTGCGAACAACCTTGAGAAATGGGGATGAATTCATCGTGCCGATGGGGATTTCAGGCGCGGAGTGTGCCCAGCACGGGCTCGAAACTCAAGGCTCCAGGCATAAGGCAAATCCCGCCAACTCGCGCCGCCAGCGCGGTGTGGCTCTCGTTCATATCTTGCGTCGTTGAGCCCATTGCTTGTCGCAGGCTCACGCCTTCCATACTTGGTCCGGTTTGGTTGCGACCGCGGCCATCGCATTACGGGTGTCGACGATACACGGCGACCACTCCGCCAATTCACGATAGTTGATCGAGGCATGATTAGTCGCGATCAAAGCAAGGTCGTAATTTGCCAATGTCTTTTGGTCCCAAGCGACCGAACGGGTGCCAGTCCAGTGGGCGTGCTCCCGAGTCGGCCGGATAACGGGCACATAGGGATCGTAATATGCGACTTCGGCTCCACGCTTCTGCAACGACTCCATGAGGACGTAACTCGGCGATTCGCGCTCGTCGTCGACATTGGGTTTGTAGGCGAGCCCAATGATGAGAATCCGGCTGCCGTTGATGGATTTTCGCTGCGCATTGAGTGCGTCACCCACCCGGTGAACCACATAGTCCGGCATCGCGGTGTTAATCTCACCCGCCAGTTCGATAAATCGCGTATGCTGGCCGTATTCCCGCGCCTTCCACGTGAGATAAAACGGATCGATAGGTATGCAGTGCCCGCCCAAGCCTGGGCCGGGATAGAAGGCCATAAAGCCAAAAGGCTTGGTCTTGGCCGCATTAATCACTTCCCACACGTCGATTCCCATCGCGGAGTAGACCACCTTGAGTTCATTGACCAATGCAATGTTTACGCCCCGAAAAGTATTTTCAAGCAACTTGGTCGCCTCGGCCACCCGACAGGATGAAACCGGCACCAGCGTCTTTATAGCGATCGAATAGAGCGCTATAGCTTTCTTTAGACAAGCAGGAGTGAATCCGCCAACCACCTTGGGAATGGTCGCGACGACACTGCTAGGATTGCCGGGATCTTCGCGCTCCGGTGAAAACGCCAAGTGAAAGTCCACGCCCGCCTTCATCCCTGAACCCGACTCCAAAACAGCCTTAAGATCTTCGTCTGTAGTGCCGGGATACGTCGTAGACTCGAGCACAACTAACACCCCTTTTTGCATATGTGGCGCAAGGGCTTTGCCGGTCTCGACGATATATGAGATGTCGGGTTCTCGGTTTTTGTTAAGCGGAGTAGGAACGCAGATGATTATCGCTTCAACGTCCTTGACGCGGGAAAATTCTACCGATGCCGAAAAGCTCCCGTTTTCAACCGCCGACCTAATCGTCTCAGCTGCGATGTGCTTAATGTAACTCTTACCTTGCGTAAGAGAATCGACCTTTGATCGGTCAACATCCAGACCCAAAACAGTCGCTCCCGAACGGGCGAATTGAAGCGAAAGTGGGAGGCCAACATAACCAAGGCCAACGACGCATATTTTCATAGGTATAGATTGGAAAAGTAGACCAAACGCCAAATAGTTTGGTCTGCAACTCAGATCCGGAACGTCTTATTTTTCACAAGGATTTAGTATCAAAACTGGATTGGAAATGGACTGTTAGCTATCGATTACGAAGGAGCACTTCCAACCCTAGCAATGCAATACAATCTATGCATGCTACGCGAAACTCCTCAGCGTAGCAGCCACCAGCAGAAGCCGAGTTCGGAAATGAGCAAAGCCATCAGGACGATAAAGATACCCGCAACGCATTTCCTCACTTACGCACTTAGAAGCAGGCGGCCCGTGATCAATTTATTGAATGGCCGCTTCGGCAGAACCATCATCACTGCACATCATACACCTCAACAAGGGCGATGCCGGCGCTACCGCCAACTCCCGAGACAACGACGGTGTAGGCGCCGGGATCGAGTGTAGCCACAAGCGCCGCGTCACGGCTGCCAGAATCTCTAAATCCAAAGGCCCCAATCTGCTCAAACACTGCGCTGAGGGAAGTGGATCCTCCCCAGTTATCGTTGCGGTCGAGCAGAACACCGTCGCGGAAAAGTTCGATTTGAGGGTCCGCGATGACGCCAGCCACGCCAAACACCGCGAGTGTGGGACCAACCGCGCGAATCACAACGCGCTTGGAGCCGGTGCCACCGACGACAAAACCAAGATTTGGCGCATCGGCCCCCGTTCCCACATAAGTCCGCACCGACAAATTAACCAAGCTCGCAGGATTGTCCTGAGCAGCGTCATAGACCTCGACCAAAGAGACACCGCTTCCGGCGTTCTTGCCAATAACTTGGACTGTATACGCGCCGGCTTCAAGAGCCGCCAAAATAGCTGCATCCGCTCCACCCTCAGGAAGTCCAAATGCACCCAGTCGGGTGCCAGCTTCAATAATTTGTGATGCGTTTGCGCTAGTGCGCCAGTCGTCATTCGCCAACGATAGCACAGCCCCGGAATAGAGAGCCATTGAAGGATCGGAAAGGGCGTCGGGCACGCCGAAAGCCGTAAGTGCAGGACCGACACCCCGAAGAAGCATAGACTTCGGCGCACTACCGTTAATCACAAATCCCACAATCAGTCCTTCAGCCGCACCACCAACCTTCGCTCTGACGGATAGATTAATGATCCGCGCGCGGCTGGAAGTATCGAGAGGGGGGGGCGGCGCAATCTCCGGTGGGAGACCGCCAGTCGCACCCTGGCTCGAAGTGGAATTTACTACCAAAACCGCGCGGTTACTCACCGCCCATCCCGAGCTATTCGTCGCCTCAACCGTATAATAAGCTTCATTAGCTTTTTCGACATCCCTAAGCAGCAAAGTTGAATTAGTCGCTCCGATGATATTCGCGCCGTTTTTCTTCCACTGAAATGTTGGCGCTGGGCCACCGGTGGCGGAAACAGCAAAGGTAACATCCGCATGAACAGCCACTGTCTGATTTGTTGGCTGCAAAGTGAAGACCGGAGGGGCGGCAATTACCAACGCAGCCTCTGCGCTCGTAGCTGAACCCACAGGATTTGTCGCGACGACCGCATAAGTCGCCAAGTCAGCCGCCACCACGGCATCAATCGAAAGGACTGATTTTGTTGCGCCAGCTATGATCGCACCATTTTTCATCCACTGTAGGTCAGCCCCTGGGATGGCTGAAACGGCAACGGTGAAGATCGCCTTCGCACCAAGAGTAATCGCCTGGGTCGCAGGTTGCACCGTGAATACTGGCCCACTATTTACGACCAGCACCGCGTTAGTGCTCGCAACCGCACCTGCAGCATTGGAGACCAAAACCGAGTAGGTCGCGGCATCACGAGCTGTAACACCATTCAAGGACAACGCGGCGTTCGTCGCACCAATCAAAAGGGTGCCGTTCTTTCTCCATTGGAATGTCGGCGAGGGATTTCCCGTTGCGACCACAGTAAGCCTCGCCGACGAGCCGGCGATTAGCGTCTGCGTCGGCGTCGGCTGACCAACGATCGCCGGTGCTTGGGAAGCACCGCCACCCTGGGGGGGTTGGACCAACGGAGGATTCGTGGCAGGCGGAGGTGCCACAGGTGATGAGACGCTTAGAGAAGATGAGTTACTCGCGATCGTTCCCGCCAGATTGGTGGCCACAGCGAGGTATGTTCCGCTGTCGCCTGTCGTCGCGCCAATGAGCGAAAGCGTAGCGTTGGTGGCGCCAACGATCACGCTCCCATTTTTGTGCCACTGAATCGTCGGCACAGGACTTCCACTCACTTCAATCACGAGGGTCGCGCTGGCTCCTGTGCCCACCGTTTGGCTAGCCACTGGTTGCGTCGTAAATGTCGGCGCCACATTGGTCGAGACAGGCGGAGCAACGGGGGGAACCACCGGAGCCGAGACAGTCAAAACGCCAGGATTGCTCGAGACTGTTCCTGCTGCGTTGGTCGCGACCGCCAAGTAAGTCCCGCTATCGTTCGTCGTCGCGCCAAGAATACTGAACGTCGCGTTGGTCGCACCACCGATTGCGACTCCACTTTTTTGCCATTGAATCGTCGGTGCCGGGCTTCCGCTCACTTGCACAGCGAATGAGACACTCGCTCCCGTTGCCACGGTTTGGCTGGCCGAAGGCTGCTGGGAAAAAGTCGGAGCTACAGTCGAAGGTGATGGCGGCGTAACGGGAGGTGGGGGTGCACTGGGTGCCGTTACCACCAACGTCACCGTGTTACTCGTGGCAGATCCGGCCACGTTAGTGGCCGAGGCTGAATAGGTCGCATTGTCGTTTGTGGTAATGCTTACCATGGACAGTGTGGAATTCGTGAAGCCCGACATCGCCACGCTATTCTTGAACCATTGAAACGTGGGCGCCGGCGTTCCCGAAGCCGCAACAACCAGGTTCACTGTTCCACCGGCCGTGGCGTTCGATGGTGTCACTGGCTGTAACGTGATCGTAGGCGCAACGTTTGTTGGGCCGCTGGCTAGCACGACTTCTAACAAGAAGTCCGGACTATCGGCTGATCCCACCTCATTCGTGGCCGTCACTCGATAGTTTGCACCGTCCGAAAGTGCTGCGTTGTTGATCGAAAATGTCGCCGTTGTTGCACCGACAATCGCACTACCGTTTTTTTTCCACTGGAAAGTGGGTGCCGGTGAGCCGTCCGCCGTCGCAAACAATGTGACGTTGGCGCCAGTTGATATTGTAGACGTCTCAGCCGCGCGGCTCGACACGACCAAGCACGCTAAGATCGCGAACACCACACACGTCCGCGGCAAAACGAAAATAGCCAGAGAGCGCAGAAACCCACTCAACATCGAAAAATTCATTACCACCCTAATCACGCTGCCGCGGGTGGGCGGGAATCCAGAACACTACTTATGGGCGCAATACGCAGTTAACGCGCCCCGTTTCAAGTTGCATAATAAGCACTTGCGAAATCTTTATTTTACAAAAAAATCCCCTGGCCGCATATTACAAAGTGTTCACGCAAAGGAGCACTCTGGAAGGTAATCAGTCCAAACAGACGAGGCACACAGTCATCCTCTACGCGTCCCAATCAGCCATGAGATCGTTCAGCTATTCCGGCTTGGCTATCCCAAGTCGGTCGATCAGCTCGTAAAGCGTGGGACGACTTACCCCAAGTTCAAGGGCGGCAGCCGTGATTTTCCCCGCATGTCGACGCAAAGACTGCCCGATCATTTCTCTCTCCAATCGTTCGCGAGCCTCTTTCAGCGAGAGGACCTGTGTCGGAATCGTAAGTGAATCTAGCTCCAAATCAGCCGGACTGAGGCGTTTCCCTTCACTCATAATCACAGCCCGCTTCACGCGGTTCTGTAATTCACGAACGTTGCCAGGCCAACCATGCTGACGAATCGCGCGTAAACCATCAGGCGAAAAAGTGAGGCCGGATTTGCCATTCTCCGTGGCAAAACGCTGGAGAAACGCCTGTGCAATTAGCGGAACATCATCGTCGCGATCCCGCAATGGCGGTAACACGATTTGCACAACCGCAAGACGATAGAATAAATCCTCGCGAAAGCTTCCCGAGCTCATGCCCTTTTTCAGGTCAGCGTTGGTCGCAGCAATCACCCGCGTATCAACCGCGATTTCCTGCCGGCCGCCGACGCGTTCGATGCATTGTTCCTGCAAAAAACGGAGCAATTTCACCTGAATGGGAAGTGGAACCTCACCGATTTCATCAAGGAAAAGCGTGCCACCGCTGGAATGCTCAATGCGCCCTTTGCGCAGCGCATGCGCACCGGTGAACGAGCCTTTTTCGTGACCAAATAACTCACTCTCGATCAGGGATTCGGGAATCGCGCTGCAATTGATGGCTACAAACGGTTCGTTTTTCCGCGCGCTGCGCTGATGGATCGCTCGCGCCGTCATTTCCTTGCCGGTGCCGCTTTCACCCAAAATCAACACAGGCGCATCCGTTGTCGCGACCTTCCGAATCGATTCGAACACCGCCTGCATCCGGGAGCCAGTGCCCAAGAGCCCCTCAAAGGTATCTCCCCGCAACTCTTGCTGCATTCGCTGATATTCCCGCTCCAACTGCGCGAGGTGAAAGCAGCGTTTCAACAAAAGCTTCAATTCGTCCATCTCCACCGGCTTGCCAACAAAATCATAGGCACCCGCCCCGATCGCACGCAAAGCCGGACCTTTTTCCGACTGACCACTCACGATCACGACCTTGGTCGATCGGTCCGCATTCAACAATTCCGAAAGAATGGCGAGCCCCTCCTCGGGATTCGCCGGATTCGGGGGCAGACCGAGATCGAGCAGCACCACGGCCGGGCGCAAAGCCCGAAATTGTTCGAGCGCACTCGCCCGATCGTTCGCCAGCGCGATCGTATAGTCCGCAGCCAGCGCCCACTTCATCTGCGTGCGAATCTCGTCGTCGTCGTCCACGATCAGCAACTTGGGCTTAATCGTCCCCGCTTTCTGCGCCACCGTCGGCCCGGTCACGGAGTTTTCGACGAGCGCCGATTGGTTAGTTGAGGACGCGGGAGGGATTTTCATCAATGGACGGAAGCGGTGCGAAGAAAGAGCCGGAACGTTGTGCCTTTTCCCGGCTCACTCTGAACGGTGATCTTTCCGCCGTGAGCCTCAATGATCATCTTGCTTTGGAACATGCCGATGCCGAGGCCATTCTTTTTCGTCGTTTGAAACGGACGAAATAACGAATGAGCCATAAATTCAGGACTCATCCCGCACCCATTATCAGCCACGCTGAGCACAGCCCATCCACCTTCTTCACGCGTGGTCACTTGGACGCGCCCATCCGGCCCAACCGCCTCGGCCGCATTGAGCACAAGATTGGTTATCACTTTTTGCATCTGATCTCGGTCAAGCGCGACCTTTGGCACAGACTGCAGCTCTTTGCTTAGTTGCAATCCGGATGACCGTTCTAAACCGGCAAGCACGCCATCAACCAACTCGTTTAGATCCGACTCGATCGTTTCCATTTTTAGCTCACCACGTAGCTGCCCAAGCCGGCCAATCAACCGGTTGATATGCGTGACAGTTTTGGCGATGCCGCGCAACGCGTCTTGGCGGAATTCCGGATCATCAAAATGCACCGGCAGGTTTTTCAACATCAGGTTGAGCGTCGAAGCTGAGTTCTTCAGGTCGTGAACGAAAAAAGCCGCCATCGCCTGAAAGGCCTCAAGCTCTTTCGCCTCCACCAGTTTTCTGGAAAGTTGAACGGTCAAAAGCCCCGCCGAGGCGTGGTCACCAATGCACTTGAGCATGTCTAAATCGTCGACGGAGTAGCCCACTCCGCCCACACGGTCCCCCACCACGAGGATCCCCAGCAGGTCGCCGCGCCCAAGCATCGCCACGCAGATGCGATTTCCACCGTTGGCAAACTGACTCGGATGCCGATCACGGAGCGTAATCGCCCAGTCATGCTTTGACGAATCGAGATCGATTGGGTCGGGATGCTGCTGAAAATGCCGACTCATTTGCTGGCACTCGATTTTCTCACTCAGCCCCTCGCCGGCAGCCACCGAGGATTGCATCGTTGAAGCGATCGGATGCAGGGCCTCGCGCCTCTCGTCCGTCAGCCAAATGGTAACTGAAAGGACCTGGCAGGTTTCAGCCGTCAGCTTAACCAATTCTCTTGCGAGATCCGTCGAGTCCACACGTGAAGCCGTGCCAGCCATGAAAGTTTTCCACACGGCGCGGTAGTCGTAGGGCGAACGCCGGAAATTTCGGCTGATAAACTGTCGCAGTTGAAGGCGTGCGCGATCCGATTGTAGTAAGATTGCAAGGACAACCAAAGCCACCAGCACGAGGAAAGCTTGAGTCGCAAACGCCGAGTCACCACCAAAGTGGGTGACGATTTTCGCCAGCACACCGACGATGAGCAGGTATGCGCCCGCAATGAGCACGGTGAGAGAATTTTGGAGCACCGCCTGGGAGGGATAAACCTCCATCTCGAAGTGCCCGGCCCGGAAAAAGGAGCGCGCAATCAATAGCGTCGCGACAATGAGCGCTCCCGAGCCGATGCTCTCAAGTGAGGAATCGATTCCCCGATAGAGCAGCACCTGACTGGTCGAATAGATCCGTGCGGTAAACAACAGGCCCACGCCCATGATTACATATTTGATTCGCCACCGCATCGTGCCGACCGAAGCGCGAAACGTCCGCTCCAGATTGACCACCACGCCCACCGCCCCCACGAGCACGACAAGAAAAAGCAGATTGCCTGCTGTTCCCAATCGAACGACCCACTGCGAACCCCACGCTGTTTCTTGGACGGTCTCTACTAAATCGCGCTGAAAAAAAACGGCGAGAGCCAGCGGAACGGCAAAAGCACCAATAGTTTTCGTTCGCGCCCATAGAGTCGGTTTCCCTGTCTGCGATCGCGCGTAATTACGACTGAAGAGCAGCCAAATTCCGGGTAAGAATGCCATCGCGAGCAACCGCCACCTCTGCCAGTGAATTACTCCTTCAGCTACGTTGGCACGATGCGCGAAAGCCATCAACAGGCTCTCAGCCGCCAACACGATCATACCCACCGCGAACAACCAGCGCGTATAGGATCGCTGCGCTTTGAAAACCGCTGCAATCGCCAGCCCGGCTGCGCAGAACAACGCAACAAAATCAAAAATCAGGGTGGCGGACATTTCGGCTGCTGTAACTGGTCGAAAAAAGGGGGGCAATGACGAGACCCAAGCTAGATCAAAGCCACAACAGGTGAGATGGACATCGGCAGACGCTCGGGCGACGTTGTCAGCCGTCCTTTTTCCTTACACCAAATCTCAGCTATGCGAACGACCACGGCTGCGCTTCCAGCCGACAACGCCAATCACAGATAAGAGTGACATTCCAAAGGCGAACATCGGCGGCTCGGGAATCGCTGTCCCGCTGACGTTGAAGTTGTCGATAAGTGAAAAACCGTTGCTCGCAACGCTGCCGCCGTCGACTGCTACCGTAGAGGTATTAGTTAGGCGAAAATACACCGAACTCGAATTCGCCAGCGCCGAGACCGAGCTCAAATCCAAGGAGAAATTCGTGCTCGTGCCCGTCTGCGGCGTCGAGTTGTTCCAAGACGGACTCGCTTCTATGACCGAGTAATTGAGCACATTCGTGAAATTCACCCCATCAAGGCTATACGAAAACGTGAAATCCCGCGGGCCTGGCTGTGTAGACTGCTGGTCCCATGTGAATGCAAGACCTGCATACCCGGTCGAACTCGTTTGAAACTGGAAATAGTCCCCCACTGCCCAAGTCGAAGCCGCAAGGGACTTGTTTGATCCATTACCTGTCGGCGTAATCCAGAAACTATTTGAAGCATGCACCCCGGTCGCTGAGCCCGAGCCTGAATTGGCGGATAAGGAGCCACCCAACACCGTTGGCGATGTATTCAGCGAAGATGAGAGCGATAGACCTTCGAACGTCCATCGAGCTAACGTAGTCTGCCCGGAAAGCTGGCCGCTGAACAGACCGGGCAGCAAGATCAAGAACAGGAGCGGTTTCTTCATTACATCAAGTTGATGGGAGACCTTTCACACTTTCGAACTCCCTACAAGCTAAGACAAGGGTATGTAGCGAAGTGCTGAAAATTAACCAAATCATGTAATTCCAAGCCGAAATCACGAAATTAGAGACGAAAATATCTCTAAAATAAAAAAACCGCCACCAGTCAAAGACTGGGGCGGTTTTGAAGGCAAGAAGCCTTAAGCGAAAGCTGTTTAGGCGAGACGGCGACGGAAGAGAGCCAAGCCAACCAGCGCCATGCCTGCCATGACGGCTGTCGTGCCACCATCCGGAGCCTGCGCCGTAGTCGTAGAGGAGAACGAGAAGTTCACGTCTTGGCCACCCTGCGTGCTGAACTGCCACGTGCCATTGGTGACATCAAAACCCGCACCCGACGCCGACATCGTGCCAAAGCCGTTAACAGTGATAAAGCCGCCCGCGTTTGAGAAGAGAGACGAAGACGCCAGATTAAACGTGATCGTTCCGGCAGCGCCACCCGAGTTGACAACCCAGAAAGCCGGAAGAGCGCCGGAGTTGAAGGACCAGTTCGCTGCACCAGCCATATTGACCGAAGTGCCATTGGTAATCGAACCGAGCGTCGTGCCGTTCGGGAACGGATTCACCACGGCAACACCGGAAAAGCTCACTACCTTGGTCGCCAATGAAACGGTGGCATTGTCGAGAGTAGCGCCGCCGCTGAAATCGATCGAGCCCGTGATAAGCGCGGCTTGAGCCGTGCCGGAAAGCGCTAGGGCCGTGGCCGCTACGCTGAGTAGTTTGATAAAGGAATTTTTCATGACGGTAAGGTTTAGTTTCGTTGGATTAACTCTGAACACCTTCACCTTAGCGAACTACGTGCCAACGCATGAATCGCTCCGCAATAATGACATATGCTCATTATAGACATATCTTTAAAAATTTTACCGTTTCCCTCATTCGGTCAGCACACGGCGTATTTCGTAAAGAATCCTGACAAAGCAGCTCTTACTGAGATGAATCATTACTTAAACCATTTAACAATAGATATTTAAACGTGTAATCTACTTCGACAAAATGGTCGAAAACTACCGATCTTAGCAGCCAAAAACCTCCATTAACCGAGTATCTAGGATGGGTAATAAATCGGTAATTATATTCAATAGATTACCATTAAACATTTTATGAAATATCGCATTTCTCAAAAAAAACGAAAGCCGCCGAATTCACCTGAGCATGCCATGGGGGAGGACTCGCGCCCCACCCGTCAGGCGTCTTCACCAACAATACCAAATCCAACTCCGGCCTTTAGACCCTTAATCACGCACGGGCCAATGTTGCCGCAGCTTCCCACGCACAAAGCGCACGCTCGCCGCCAGCTGCTCCATGCCATCGACGCCGTCCTCAATGCTTACCCAGCCATCGAAACCGGCCCCCCTCAGTTCCGTGAAGATAGCGTCGTAGTCGTTCAGCCCCTTGCCGATTTCGCCGTGGCGCAGGCGCTTCGCGTATCCCTCCGCTCCACCCTCTTCGCGCCGTAAATCCTCCAGCGTGCCTTCAATGAGAAACCGGTCGCTGGCATGCATCGTAAGCACGCGGTGCTTTACCCGTCGCAATAGCTCCAGGGGATCACCGCCCGCGAGAAAGGCGTTGCTCGGGTCATAGTTTACCCCGAAGCGCGGATGCTGGATGCGATCCACCAGTTCGCAAAACACGTCCATCTTCTGCGCAAACTCCGGGTAGCTCCAAAAATCGTCCTTGTAGTGATTCTCGATGATGAGCGTGACCCCGCACGCCTCCGCCTCCGGCAGACAGGCCTCGATGCTCTCCACCACCAGCGAAATCCCCTGCTCGCGCGAAAGCTCAGGCCGGCGCTGGCCGGATAGCACGCGGCAAAACTTCGCACCCAGCGCCGCCGCCATCCGAATCCAGTGTTTCTCTTTCTCGATTTCCCGCCGACGAAACTCCGCATCAGGATGTGAAAAATCCGGTGAGCAGCAGAGCATTGGAATCACCATGCCGCGACTTTCCACTTCCCGGCGCGCATGCGTCCAACGTGCCGGGTCGGCGAGTTCCAGCATCCCGCTGTAATATTCGAGCCCGTCGAGTCCCAGGGGCGCGGCGAGATCGACCCATTCACGCAGGGTCATCGTGCCGTCTTTGACGAGCTGGCGCATGAACGCCTTCGGAAACGCAGCGAGCTTCGGCATGGCGGGAATTGTCAAAGCGGACCCAAAGTTCGAACCGATCGTCCATGAACGGGCACCGACCAACGCCCCAACGGGGCGCAATTCGATAGCCCGGGGCAACGCCCCGGGAAACCAGTTGCATTGAAACCAAGCCCTGAAAGGGCGAAAGACGCGCAAACGTGTCGCCCTTTCAGGGCTTGGTCTTTCTCGCATCTGTTGTCCCAGGGCTGCGCCCTGGGCTTTCGAATTACGCCCCTTTGGGGCTCTGTCCAACCGAACGCTCGCACCGTGGATTGCATGGACAATGTCGTCGCCTACTTCCCGTTCCCCTTGTTCGGATTCCGCCCGATGATCGAATACTGCTCGAGCTCAAGCACCGAGCCGCTGACCGGGCGCGATTCGTCGCCGAGCCAGTAAACGGCTGCCGCCGCGATTTCC
This sequence comes from Opitutaceae bacterium, assembly GCA_031379235.1. GTDB lineage: Bacteria > Verrucomicrobiota > Verrucomicrobiia > Opitutales > Opitutaceae > ER46. The sequence continues at coordinate 17,773 of JANNEY010000394.1, forward strand.
TCGGGCATGATCAAACGGCCCGACGGCGCGAACTGCTCCGGCAAAGTCGTCGGCCAGTCCGCCGCCATGCCGTGTTCGATTTGGTGCGCATACTCCCGATCGGTCAGCACCCAGCCGACGTTCAGGTGATTGAACCGCACTCGATCCGTGCAGTGCGCGTTGGCGAGATTGCGCGAGAGCGTCTGGAGCGCGCCTTTCGAGAGACTGTAATCGAGCAGGTTCGCCTGCCCGCTGTGCGCATTGATCGAGCCGATGTTGAGCACACTGCCTTCGGCTGCCTTCAAGTGCGGCAGCGCCGCCTGGATCAGGAACACCGGCGCGCGGAGATTCACCGCCATCATGCGATCGAAAAAAGCCACCGTCGTCGTTTCGAGATTGGTGCGCGCCACGATCGCGGCGTTGTTCACGAGGCCATCAATGCGGCCAAACGCCTTCACCGCCGCCGCCACGATGCGCGCCGGGCTCGCCGGATCAGCGAGGTCGGCGAGGCACAGCGCGGCGCGCTTCGCGCCCAGTTTCTTTACGACGGCCTTGCCGTCGGCGCGCTCGATGCCGTGGACGAGCACGCGCGCGCCCTCCGCGACGCAACGCTCTGCAATCGCCTTGCCGATCCCGCTCGTTCCGCCGGTGACGATGATGACTTTGTTTTTCAGACGCATGAGTTCTGGGAAACCACGAATGGACACCAATGAACACCAATGAACACCAATGCATGGCGCCGTTCCTCTCAGTGATTCGTGTCTCTTCGTGTCCATTCGTGGTTCAAAAATCAGGCGGGCTTCAAGACCGCCTTAACGATTTCGCCCGCGTGCATTTTCTCGAACGCTTCGTGCCACGACTCCAGCGCCCAAACGCCACCGAGGATCGGCTTCACGTTGAGCTGCCCGGACGCGAGTAGAGCAAGCACGCGTTCCCACACCGGCCAGTTGTGGCTGAAACTGCCTTGGAGTGTGACATTTTTCTGCACCAGTTGATCGAGCGAGAAATTCAGCGGCTGCGGGCCCCAGCCCACTTTGCTGATCCAGCCGGCCGGCCGCACGAGATCGAGCGCCGTCTTGAGGGCCGCCGATGCGCCCGCCGCGTCGATCACGCCGTCGGCTCCGAGTCCGTCGCGCTGCCGCGCCCACGCCGTCGCGTCGCCGACGATTACCTCGCAGCCGTAGACTTTCGCCACGTCGAGCCGCGTGCGATCACGTTCGAGTCCGACGAGGGCGACCTCAGCTCCGGCCAACCGCGCGACGGCCGCGCACAAAATCCCAATCGGCCCCGGCCCGAGCACAATCACGCGATCGCCGGGGCGCACGCGCGCGTTGTTAATCACCGCGTTGTAGGCGACACAGCACGGCTCGGTGAGCGCGGCAAATTCCATCGGCAGCCCGTCTGGCACACGATGCAGGCAGCGCGCCGGCACGCGCACGAAGCGCGTCATCGCCCCATCGACGCCGTAACCAAAGCCCTTGCGCTTCGGCTCGAGATTGTAGAGGCCGGCACGCGTCAGCGGACTGTTGGGATCGATCACCGCTGCGGTTTCGCTGACCACACGATCGCCCTCACTCCAGCCTTTCACATTCGCGCCGAGCGAAGCAATGCGCCCGCCAAACTCATGGCCGAGCACGACCGGGTAGTTCACCGGCCAGCTATGGTGGCCCGTCCACTGATGCAGGTCGCTCCCGCACACGCCGACGGCCTCAACCGCGAGGATCACATCGTCGACGCCCGGCTCCGGACGCGCGAATTCGCGCAACTCCACACTATGCGGCGTGGAGGAAAAATTGACGACAGCGGGGGATTTCATGCGGCGCGGGTTTGTGGCAGGGCGGGTCTGGGACCCGCCCCTTCGAAGTCATCTGGTGCTTGAGGGCGGGCTCGGGAGCCCCCGCCCTACTCTCACGTCTCCGAATCCATGCACGCGCTCGCAGATGATCCGCAGCGTGCCTTCGAGATTTCCATCCGCAGTGCGGAACGCATCCGCGTCCACCGCGAGCGGCGCACCGATGACGACAAGCGGCGCGCCAAACTCCGGCGTGCGCACCGCCTGCTCCAGCGTGAGGCCGCCCACCGCCTGCACCGGCACGTTCACCGCGGCAACAATCTCGCGCAGCTGATCGAGCGGGTTCGGCATCCGCCGGCCCGCGGCGGCGATGCCGCGGCGCTCGTCGTAGCCGATGTGGTGAATCACAAAATCACAGCCGAGATCCTCGATGATGCGCGCGCCTTCCACCATGTCGGGAAACCCCAGATTGTCGCCCATCACTTTCACGCCGTAGTCGCGCCCGGCTTTCACGACGACCTTCAGCGTTTCTTCGTGCGCCCGCGCCATCACGACCACATGCGTCGCACCCGCCTTCGCCATCATCTGCGCCTCGAGGTAGCCGCCATCCATAATCTTGAGATCGGCGACGATCGGCGTGGTGGGAAAACGCTCGCGCAACGCCCGCACCCCGTGCACGCCCTCGGCGAGAATGAACGGCGTGCCCGCCTCCAGCCAGTCCACCCCCGCGCGCAACGCCATCTCCGCCGTGGCCAGCGCCTCGGCGCGATCAATGAGGTCGAGGGAAATCTGGACGACGGGGCGCATGGGGTAGTGAGCTGAGCTTGCGCGGCGGCGTGGGCACTCGTCAACGCACCTGCAAGGTGTCGCCCTCAAACGTCAGGTTGAGTCCGGGCACGACGACCGCCTTGCGCGTGCCCTGCTTTTTCACGGTGCCGGCGCGCCACGCGTCGTAGCCCGTAGCCTTCGCGACCGCGAGCGCGGCGTCCGCCTTATCCGGAGACACGAAGGCGGCGAAACCCACGCCCATGTTGAACGTCGCATAGGCCTCGCGCAATTCGATCGGGCCGGCCTCCATCATGAATTGAAACAAAGCCGGGGCCGGCCGCGGCGCGTCGATCTCATAAACGAAAGGCTCCTCGAGCCGCATGAGTTTGCGCCAGCCGTGACCCGTCACGTGCGCGACGTAGTTCAGCTTCAACCCGCGCCGCTGGCACTCGCGCACAAACGCCACGTAGATCACCGACGGCGCGAGCAGGGCTTCGCCAAACATCCGTGCATCGCCGTGACCGATGGGCGTGCGGTAGCCGAGCGGCAGCTGCGCCGCGAGCCGCCGGCAGAGCGACAGCCCGTTCGTCTGCACGCCCGAGCTCGCCAAGAAAAGGATCGCGTCGCCCGCATGGACGTCGCCGGTGATGCGCAGATTTTTCGGCGTGATCTTTCCGATCGCCGATCCGGCGAGCACAATCGCCTCGGGCTCGACCACGCCGCCCAGGGTCGGCGTCTCGCCCCCGCCCCAGACCGCACCGGCCGCGCGGCAGCCCTCGGCGAAACCGGCGACGAGCGCGTTCGTGCGCGTCGTGTCCGCAAACCACCCCGAGTCGCCCACCGCCGCGTGCAAGGCCACCGAGATCGGAAGCGCACCGCAGGTGATAAGGTCGTTCACGATTGTCGCGACGGTATCGATCGCGATCTCGCGGTAGAAACATTGGCCGGTCGCGGCATACACCGCGTCCGCCACGAGGTTTTTTGTGCCGAGGCCTTCCTCGACGTGCGCGAGAAAATGATCCGCGGCCTCGATCAGATAGGCGCTCTCGCCCCGCGTGGTCGCCGGCTCGGAGTAACCGTGGTCGCCAAGCAAACCAGCGGTGGTCCTCGCCGCCTGCTGGCACGCGCGCTTGAACGCGTCGAGCTGATCGTAACGCACGCCAGAGGCTTCGTAGGAGAGGCTCATCAGTAGGCCCGTTGAGCGCCGACTTTGTCGTGGTAGTTCACGAAGGCCTGATTCACCACGCGGTAACCGCCGGGCGTGGGATATTTCCCCGTGAAATACCAGTCACCGCGATGATGCGGCACGGCGACGTGCAGGTTTTCAATCGTCTGGAAAATAATCTCGAACTCGCCTTTCCATTCGAGCTGCTTCGGCCGCACCAGCTCCACGATCTTCTGGGAAATCTCCTCCGGCGAAAACGGCTCGTAGATGCGGCGGACGTGGTTCGTCGCGCCGCCCTTGGCCACTTCGTCGCGGCAGAGTTCGTAAACCTCGTCGAGCAGGTTCTTCCGACCGCGCTCCATCAGCAGCGAAACGGCCGCCTCGAACGCGATGAATTTCCCCAGCTCCGACATGTCGATGCCGTAGCAATCCGGGTAGCGGATCTGCGGCGCCGTGGAGACGATCACGATCTTCTTCGGATTCAGCCGCGCGAGGATGCGGAGAATCGAGCGCTTCAGCGTCGTGCCGCGCACGATCGAGTCGTCGACCACGACAAGATTGTCCTGCCCGGCGCGCACCGAGCCGTAGGTAATGTCGTAAACGTGGCTCGCGAGCTGGTTGCGCAGCGTTTCCTGCCCGATGAACGTGCGGATCTTGATGTCCTTGCTCACGACCTTCTCGCCGCGCGGCCAGTTGCGGAGGATCAGATCATCCAGCATCGCTTCATCAAGTCTACCCTCGCTGCTCGCCTTCAGAATCGCGGCCTTCACCTCGTCGCGCCGCTGCGTGCGGAGCGCCGACATCAGCCCGTAGAAAGCGGTCTCCGCCGTGTTCGGAATAAAACTGAAAACCGTGTTGCCCCACTCGTGGTTGATGGCCTGCAGCACCTGCGGGGCGAGCCGGCCGCCGAGCGCCTGGCGCTCGCGATAGATGTCCACGTCGTTGCCGCGCGAAAAATAAATCCGCTCAAACGAGCACGACGCGCGCGGGAGCGGCGCGGTGAACGGCGCCGAGACCACGGTGCCACGTTTCTTAATCACGACGGCGTGGCCGGGCTCGACCTCGCGCACCTGCTCGACCGCGAGATCGAACACGGTCATCAGCGGCGCGCGCTCGGAGGCGAACGCGACGACCTCATCGTTTTGAAAATAGAAGCACGGCCGGATGCCCGAGGGATCGCGTGCGACGAAGGCATCGCCGTTACCGATCAAACCGGCGAGCACGTAGCCGCCGTCCCACTTCTGCGAGGCCCGCGTGATGACGCGCGTGACGTCGAGATCCTCGCTGATGCGGCGCGAGAGTTCCTCGCCCGCGAGTTCGCGCGTGCGGAGGAAGCGGTAGATGTCCTCGTGTTCCTCATCGAGGAAGAAGCCGATTTTTTCGAGGATGGCCTGCGTGTCCGTCGCGAAGATCGGATGCTGGCCCATCGCGATGAGCGAGTGGTTGAGCTCCTCGGTGTTGGTGAGGTTGAAATTGCCGCAGAGCGCGAGGTTGCGCGTCGGCCACGGGCTCCGGCGGAAATACGGGTGGCACGAGGAAATGTTGTAGCCGCCGCTCGTGCCGTAGCGGAGATGGCCCATCAGCAGCTCGCCGCCAAAGTCGAAATTCTTCTTCACCGTCTCCGTGAACTCGGGGTGGACGACCCCGGTTTTCACGTGCTCGTTGTATTGGCCGAGCAGCGAACGGAAAATGCGGTCGAGCGGGTTCGACTTGATGTTGCGCTCGCGAAACATGAACGGCGTGCCGGCCGGCATGTCGAGTTTCACGCAAGCCACCCCCGCGCCGTCCTGCCCGCGGTTGTGCTGCTTTTCCATCAGGAGGAAAAGCTTGGTGAAGCCCCACAGCGGCGACCCGTATTTCTCCTGATAATAGGAGAGCGGCTTCAGCAGCCGCACCAACGCCACACCGCACTCGTGAGTAATCCGGTCGCTCATGCCTTGGTCCGTCGGGAGGAAAGTTGTGGTGTCGTCACGCGCCGCAAGGTGCCGATTCCGCCCACGGACAGCCTGCGGTCAACGGCTTTCTCCACCCTCCGCGTCTTAATCGCCCGGAAAGCCACGTCACTCACGGTGCAGCGACGAGCTGCAAGGCGTCGATCTGCTTCCAGCCAGGGGCCGCGGCGAGGTTCAGCGTGAGTTTGATTTTCGCAACGGCGTAACTCGTCGCGGGCACGCGCACGGCGAACCACGCGAAGTCGCGCACGGTTGGCGCGACGTAGGGATCTTTGCCTTCCCACCAGAGATGCGTCGTGCCGTCAGCGGCGATGGCCTCGACTTTCACGATGGCGCCGGGGTTATGGTTCTGGCGCACGCGCACCTCGACGGCGGGCGTCGGCTTCGCGAACGCGACCTCGAGCCAGTCGGTGCCGCTGTTCTGCTGCCCCGGGCACCACGCATCGATGCTGTCGCCGGCGACGCCGACATCGGGCGCACCCGTGGCCTTGGCGGGACCGTAGTTGGGCTTGCTGTAGGAGGAGCCGGCGGTCGCGGTCGCCGCCCACTGGCCGGCGGCATCGGCGCGGATTTTTTTCTCCTCGAGTTCGACGTCGACGACAATCGCACCGGGTGGCGGGCCGGCGGGCACGGGCGTCGGCACGGGCGTCGCAGTCGTCGCAGGCGCAGGTGGCGGAACTGCAGCACGCGCGGCGGCCGAGGCGGCTGCGGGAGCAGCAGGCGTCGGCCCGGAAAGCGTTCCTCCCGCGCTAGCCGGCGACGAAACGGCGCGCGGACCGCGGCTCGGCGGCGCGGCGATCGGCAGATTCTTAAACAGCTCGGTTCGCGCCGCCGCTTCCACCTCGAGAATACTCACCGGCGGGTGCGAGGAGCGCGGATCGTCGCGATGGAAAATCACCAGCGCGCGCTGCGCCGCCTGCCACGCCTCGCGCGGTTCGCCACGCTGCAGATGCACCCGCGCGCGCTGCACCAGAAGATCGGTGGAGTTGGGATGGCGGGCTTGGGCCGGCGCCAAGGCGGCGAGCGCTCCCGCCGTGTCACCGAGCAATTGCGCCGCCTCGCTCTGCAAAAGGGAGCGGCGAATCTCATCGTCCATTGGCAGCGTCGCGGGCGCATCCGCCAGCGTGAACGCGACCGCCGGTGAAGTTCGCCCCGCCCAAACTACGCGGGCCAAGTAGGCGCCGGGCGCGAGCGTCGCCATCTGCTCGGCCGGGACGAGCCACAGAACGCGCACGATCTCATTCGTCGCTCCGAGCGCCGTGACGGCGGAAACATCCGACACCCGCCGCAAGGGCCAGGCCGCCGGCGTCCCTTGAGCCGACGTGATCGTGAGCACCAGCGAAGCGCCCCCCAACCCGATCGGAGCGGTGACCTCCTCCATCAGCACGGCGTCGGCGCGCAGCACGAGCGGCCAGCCGCGATACACGACCGTCGACGCCCCGTCGTTGATCGTGAGCGCGAGATTGAACGGCGGCGGCGTCTGCGCGCGGACCTGCGGCAGCGCTGTCGCACTCAGAATTATCGCCGCGGCGACATGAAAAAATGCGCGCGGGAATTTCATTGGCTCGCGGGTGAGCCGCCGCGGCTCGGCGCCGGGATCGCGTCGGTCACGTGGAGTTGGTGGAGGCAATTGCCGCGGCCGGCGAGCGTCGGGCCGTAGCGCGACTGCGGCTGGTGGCTCTCCGCATTTACCCCGGAGCCCGCGGCGCTCGTGCACAGGCAAGTCGCGCCGATCGGCTCGACGAATCGGGAATAGCGCACGCCTGGGCCCGCTCCGGCGCGCAAGACGTAAGCTTTTGAATTGTGGTAGCGCATGACGCAGCACTCGGCGCCGGAGTGCTGCCCGTTGTCCCGCCCCAGATAGCCCAAGACCGCGTTTTCCAGTTTAGTGTCCGGCTCCTCGCTGATAACCAGCGCGACATCCTTCAGCTCCCCGATGATGCTCAGCGTGACATCCTGCTGCTGCTCGGTGAGCACGGTGATTTCCTCCCCACCCGGTGCAGCCGTGGACATTTCATAGAGTTTTCCGTCCAGCGCGGCCCAGATCACTTTCTCGTCCGTGTCGCCGTGGTGAAAGACGTTCACGGCGTGGCAGAGCTCGTGGGCAACGATCTTCGCGGCGCGGGCCGGATCGAAATGCGCGAAGTCGGACATGAGATCAATCGAGGTGATCATCTTCGGGTTGCCGGGTCCGCCGACGGTGTCGGCCTTGCCGTGCAGCCCCTTGTTGATCCGAATTCGCACGCCGTGCTGCGCGACAATGTGGGCACCGCGATCATGGTTGGCGTTCATGACGCGCGACTCGGGAAACTCGGCGCGCGTGAAAAGAAAATGGACCTTGAGCCCCGTGAGGCTCCGAAACTTCACGACGCCGGGCAGCGCGATCCACGCGTCGTTCAGATTGACGAAGAAATCCTTCTTCTTCGGATCGCCCTCGATGTGGCTGCCTGCCTCGTAGAATCCGCGGTATTCCTCGTAGAGCGTGAGACCGTCGCCCTTCGCGCCGTCGCCCACGGGCGCGTTCTCATCATCGGCGTTGTCGGGGCCCGCGACGCCGAGCTGCTTTTTCCAGGCGTCGGCGACGTGGGAATCAAAGGCGCGTTTCGGCAGACGCGCGCCCACTTCGTCCTTGCCCTTCAATTTGCCTTCCACGTGCCGCCCGTCGGCCATGATCGCCGTCACGCGCAGCGTCGACCATCCGCCCCAGTCGTAGGGCATCACCTTCACGGTGTCGGAAAATCCCTCGCGCACCACGCGCACCATCCGCTGCTTTTCCTGGCTGAGCTCGAAGAGCTCGCCCGCGGCGTCGAGTTCGAAATCGAGCCGATCGCTGCGCGCATCGACGGGGAAATTCATCGCGAGGCCGGGTTCGCGCGACGTGCGCTCGAGTTTCCACTCAAATTGCTCCACGCGCGACTGCGGCGGTTTGCCATCGGCCGTCACGAGCCGGGCGGTGATTTCCAGCGGCGCGCCGGCCCCGCCGTCGAGCGCCGCGCTCGGCCGCCACTCGCGATACGCCGGCGTCTCCTCGATCTCGAGGCGCAGCTCCTGCAAGGCGAGCGGCTCAAGGTTGATCGTGTAGCTCCAGGAGACCGGCGGATCGATCAACGGGAGCGACGAGGTGCTGGCGTCCCCGCCGGCCTCGGTCTGGCCCACGGCGTGGAGCACGAGCCCACGTTCCGGATAGGGCGCGTTGTTGGTGGCGTTGGGCGCAGTGGCAAAGGACGATTGTTGCTCGGGAAACGACATCCCAACCTTGAGCATCGTCGTGTTCTTGTGCGCCTCGATCTCCCGCCAAGGCGACCCCATCACGAACGACCAGCCCCGCTCGCGATGAAACAGCAGTTTCGGCACGCCGGCCCTCTCGGCGATGAGCGGCCCGCCCGTGTTGAAGTCGCTCACCATCTCCACATCGCCGTTTTTGAACGAGGCGTCGTGGCTCGAGTTGAGGTTCGAGCTGGTGATTCGCCCGCTCCAGACCTCCGGCTCGTCCTCGAATTCGTCGAGGATGAAGCTCACCGTCAGCGACGCATCATAATTGAACTTGAGCCCGGCCATCGGCGGCGGAAAGAGGCTGTGGTTCGAGTGCGCCGTCGCCACAAACGTCCCACGCCACGCCTTCACGTCCTTGAACCGTGTCGGCTGCGCGACGAGCGCGCCCGGCGATGCCGCCATGACGATGAACGCAACAAGCCCGAGCGGGAAAAACCGAGTGGAGGTGGGGGCGAACATGAGCGCGCAAAAAACTCTACCCGAAAAAGCCGCGGGCGGTCGCGTGACGCAACGGCAAACCCCGCGCGCTCCGCCCTCTCCGCTCGATCGCACCGGGCGCATGACGGCGCCGCCCCTTGACCGCACCCGCGATGTCGTGAAACGTCGCCGTTCCTCTTCGATTTCCATGCTGATCCTCCGCGGCTCCCCCGCCCTCTCCCCTTTCCGCCTGCAAAAACTCCTCGCTGATCTGATCGCGGCGGGCTTGCCGGCGCGCGCAGTGGGCGCGGATTTTGTCCACGTCGTCACGATGACGGGCGAGCTGAGCGCAGTGCAACGCGGCGTGCTGGAAAAACTGCTGACCTACGGCCCGACGCGCGCGCCGGAGAAAATCACGGGCCGCGAGCAAATCGTCGCCCCGCGCCCCGGCACGATTTCACCGTGGTCGTCGAAGGCGACCGACATCGCGCACATCTGCGGACTTGCCGCGGTGCGGCGCATCGAGCGCGTCATCGCCTACACCGTCGACCTCGGTGGCGCGGCGCTTAGCAACGAGCAAACGAGGAGCCTCGCCGCCAAGCTCCATGATCGCATGACCCAGGTCGTGTTCGGCGACGTCGCGCAGTGCGAAACCCTTTTTCGCCACGAGTCGCCCCGCGCGATGACCAGTGTGCCCGTCCTCGCCCAAGGCCGCGCGGCACTCGTCGAGGCGAACCAATCCCTCGGTCTTGCTCTCGCCGACGATGAGATCGACTACCTCGTCAAAGCCTTCACGACGCTCGGCCGCGACCCGAATGACATCGAGCTGATGATGTTTGCGCAGGCCAACTCCGAGCACTGCCGCCACAAGATTTTCAACGCCACGTGGGAAATTGACGGCACCGCGCGCGACCGCTCGCTGTTCCAGATGATCAAGAATACCTACACGCTCCACAGCGAAGGCATCCTCTCCGCCTACAAGGATAACGCCGCCGTTCTAACCGGCACCCGCGGCGGCCGCTTCTACACCGACCCGCGCACACACGAATACGCCGCGCACGACGAAGACATTCACATCCTCTGCAAGGTCGAGACGCACAACCACCCCACCGCCATCTCCCCGTTCCCCGGCGCCGCCACCGGCTCCGGCGGCGAGATCCGCGACGAGGGCGCCACCGGCCGCGGCTCGAAACCCAAGGCCGGCCTCGTCGGCTTCACCGTTTCCAACCTCCGTCTCCCCGGGGCCATCCAGCCGTGGGAAAAGGAAAACGGAAAACCCAACCGCATCGTCTCCGCCCTCGACATCATGATCGAGGGCCCGCTCGGCGGCGCCGCCTTCAACAACGAATTCGGCCGCCCCGCGATCAACGGCTACTTCCGCACCTTCGAGCAGAAAGTGCCGGCGGCGCTTCCTGCGGTTGAAAGTTCAAAAGGGAAAGTTGAAAGCAAAGGCAACGCCACTGACCGCCCGGTCGCTCAACTTTCAACCTTCAACTCTCAACTCCCCGCAGCGGAACTGCGGGGTTACCACAAGCCCATCATGCTCGCCGGCGGCCTCGGTAATATTAAGGCCGAGCACATCAAAAAGGGTGCCATCAATCCCGGCGACAAGCTCATCGTCCTCGGCGGACCCGCCATGCTCATCGGCCTCGGCGGCGGCGCCGCCAGTTCGATGGCCAGCGGTTCCGGCAACGAGGATCTCGATTTCGCCAGTGTCCAACGCGACAACGCCGAGATGGAGCGCCGTTGTCAGGAAGTCATCGACCGCTGCTGGGCCCTGGGCGACGAGAACCCCATTTCGTTCATCCACGATGTCGGCGCCGGCGGTGTCTCCAACGCCCTCCCTGAACTCGTCAACGACGGCGGCCGCGGCGGAAAATTCAACCTCCGCGCCCTCCCCAACGACGAGCCCGGCATGTCCCCGCTCGAGATTTGGTGCAACGAGTCGCAGGAGCGCTACGTCCTCGCCGTCCCTGCCGCGCAGCTCGAAATCTTTTCGCGACTCTGCGCACGCGAGCGCTGCCCCTTCGCCGTCGTCGGCGAAGCCACCGCGGAGAAACAACTCGTTCTCGAGGATCCGCATTTCAAGAACCGTCCCATCGATCTTCCGCTCGACGTGCTCCTCGGCAAACCGCCGCGCATGCATCGCACCGACACCACGCTCCTGCGGCCGCAGCACCCGCTCGATCTCACCACGCTCACGCCCGCGCCCACCGGCCCGAAGAAACCCTTCAACGCCGAGACCGCCGTCGCCACCGAGCGCGCCGCCCTTGCCGAAGCGATCCGCCGCGTGCTCTCGCACCCGACCGTCGCCGACAAAACGTTTCTCATCTCCATCGGCGATCGCACGCTCGGCGGTCTCATCGCCCGCGACCAGATGGTCGGCCCGTGGCAGGTGCCCGTCGCCGATTGCGCCGTCACCGCCGCCGCCTTCGATGTTTACACCGGCGAGGCCATGGCGATGGGCGAACGCACACCCGTGGCCGTCAACAACGCCGCCGCGTCCGCCCGCCTCGCTGTCGGCGAAGCGCTCACCAATCTCGCCGCCGCGCAGATCGGTGATCTCGGCAAAGTGAATCTCTCCGCGAATTGGATGGCCGCCCCCGCGATCCCCGGCGACGGCGCCGATCTCTACGCCGCCGTTCAGGCCGTCGGCATGGAGCTCTGCCCCGCCCTCGGCATCACGATCCCCGTCGGCAAAGACTCGATGAGCATGAGCACCGGGTGGAACGACGCAGCCACCGGCGAGAAGAAACGCATCACCGCCCCCGTCTCGCTCATCGTCTCCGCCTTCGCGCCCGTCGCCGACATCCGCCTGACACTCACGCCGCAGCTCCAGCGTCCCACGCTGGAGCCAGTTGAAGCCAGAAGTTTAAGTTCAAGAGATCCCGCCAGGACGAACGCGGCCGCTTCTGTCAGTGCTTCATCTTCAACTTCTCACTCAAACATCGATCAGCAGCAGGACAGTGTCCTGCTGCTGATCGATCTCGGCCGCGGCAAAAACCGGCTCGGCGGTTCTATCCTCGCGCAGACTGTTTCGCAGATGGGCGAAGCCACCCCCGACGTCGACCAACCGAAAGATCTGAAAAATTTCTGGCACGCGATCCAGCTCCTCGGTCGCCAGAAAAAGCTCCTCGCCTACCACGATCGCTCCGACGGCGGCCTCCTCGCCACCGTCGTGGAGATGGCCTTCGCCGGCCACACCGGCGTCGACCTCCAACTCCCGCCAGGCCACGAAGTCTTTTCGTCCCTCTTCAATGAAGAACTCGGCGCCGTGATCCAAATCCGCGCCGACGACCTTGACGACGTTTCCCTCACGCTCCGTGAACACGGCTTCAAAGCCTGCACCACGCGCATCGGCACCCTCAACGCGACGCACACCGTCCGCATCACGCGCGGCGGCAAAACCATCTTCGAAGAAAACCTTTTCGCCCTTCGCGCCATCTGGTCGGACGTCACCCGCCGCCTCGCCGCGATGCGCGACAATCCCGCCGCCGCCGCACAGGAACACGCGCTCCGCCTCGATGCGACCAACCCCGGCATCACGCCGAAGCTGACGTTCGATTTCGGAACAGTGCCCACGGAACACACAGAAAACACGGAAAACAAATCCGCCTCCGCCCCCACCTCATCCGCGCCATCCGCGAAATCCGCGGTCAAAGCGCCGAAGTCAGGATCGTCCGATTTTTCCGTGCCTTCCGTGTATTCCGTGGGCAACTCCGCCGGCCGCGCTCCCATCGCGATTCTGCGCGAGCAAGGCGTGAACGGCGAAGTCGAGATGGCCGCCGCCTTCACCCGCGCCGGCTTCAAGGCGATCGATGTCCACATGACCGACATCCTCAGCGGTCGCGTCTCGCTCAAGAATTTCCGCGGCCTCGCCGCCTGCGGTGGCTTTAGCTACGGCGACGTCCTCGGCGCCGGCGAGGGCTGGGCCAAGAGCATTCTCTTCCACGAACGCGCTCGCGCGGAGTTCGCCGAATTCTTCGCGCGCGCGGACACCTTCGCCCTCGGCGTGTGCAACGGCTGCCAGATGATGAGCAACCTCCACGCGATCATCCCCGGCTCCGATCACTGGCCGCGCTTCGTGCAAAATCAAAGCGAGCGCTACGAGGGCCGCTTCGTCTCCGTGAAAATCGAAAAAAGCCCGAGTGTGTTTTTCGCCGGCATGGAGGGCAGTGTGCTGCCCATCGCCGTCGCGCACGGCGAAGGCTTCACCGAATTCAAGGACACCGCCGCGATGCAGCGCTGCAGCACGTCCGGCCTCGTCGCCGCCCGCTTCGTGGACAACCACCACGCCGTAACCGAGCACTACCCGCTCAACCCGAACGGCTCGCCGCTCGGTATGACCGCGCTCACGACCACAAGTGGCCGCGTGACAATCATGATGCCCCACCCCGAGCGCGTCTTCCGCAGTGCCTGCATGAGCTACGCTCCGAAAACCT
>JANNEY010000395.1:0-2244 GCA_031379235.1 Opitutaceae bacterium
GTGGGGGAAACCTCCTGACCGCTGCCCATCGTCCCGATTTAACCTTGTCCTTCCTCTCCAATCTTCCATGACCACACCACTCTCAGGGTGGCTGGTTTTGACCCGGCCCGTCGTGGCTGGTTTTCACCTGGCCGGTGACAGAGATAAAGCGCGATGACTTCGAGCGGCACGCCGGCCTGCAACAATGCCATGGCGCAGCTATTGCGAAAGCGGTGCGAGGTGATGCGGCGGCCTTTGAGGGACGGGCATTGCGGCGCCGCTTGTTTCACTGCCAGATCGAGGCGGCAGGAGACGCCATCATGGCTCAGCGGTCCACCCCAGCGGTTGGTGAAGACCAGATGGTCGGGCGCGATTTTGTTCGATGTGCACCACCGCCGTAGTCGTCGCGCGGTTTGGGGCCACAGCGGCACCTCGCGTTCCTTGCGACCCTTGCCGTGGAGCAGAACGATGTCGTCGTGAATGTCGCGCGCGCGAAGTTGCAGCGCCTCGGAAATCCGCGCGCCGGTGTTGTAGAGCAGCGTGAACAGGATGAGATCGCGCCGGCCGGACCACGTATTTTGATCGGTGGCGGCGAGGACGGCGTTGATCTCTTCTCGCGTCATGAAGCCGAGCGCGGCGCGGGAGGATTTTTTGAACGGGATGGCGAGGATGCGCTGGCCCGGCCCGAGGAACTCCAGTGCCGCGGTGCCGAGCACGTAGCGCACGAAGGTGCGGATGGCGGCGAGCCGGACATTGCGGGTGCGGGGTGAGTTGCGGCGTGTGCGCTCGAGGTGATCGAGAAAGGCGAGAATCGATTCAGGAGTAAGCGCGTCGAGCGTGAGCTGGTCGACGGCGCGGCGCTGCTGCTCGGCCAGAAAATGAAGCAACAGGCGAAAGGTGTTCCGATAGCTGAGCCGAGTATGGGGGCTCAAGTTGCGCTGGGCTGCGAGATACTCGGCGAAAAACCGCTGCACGAGTCCCGCAAAATCGTCGGTAGGATTATGTGCTCGACGGTTCATGTTGATGGAAGCGCCAGAACGTGTCGGCCGCGGCGCGCAGCGAACGCGGATCGCTGGTGACATACCACCAGGTGGACGCGAAGTTCTTGTGCCCAAGATAGCGGGCCAGGAGCAGCAGGTAATGCGAAACGGGCTTGGCCTGGACGCTCCACTCCGCGATCCAGCGCGAGGCGAAGGTGTGCCTGAAGTCGGTCATCCGCGGACGCGGAAAATCCCCGGTGGCCGTGATGCCAGCGACGAGACGGTCGAAAACGGCCTCGGTCGGTCCCGTGCCCAAGGGCCGGCCGGTCACGCCGACAAAGAAGGAATCGGCGAAGGGAAAACAGCGGCGGCGCAGCGTGACGTAACGATTGAGCGCCTGCACGGCAGTGGGGTGCAACGGAATCGTCCGTTCCGGGCTGGCCTTAAAGGGCGCGATGCGCAGCTGGCCAGCCCGCGGACTAAAATCGGCGAGCTTCAGTTGGCGTGCTTCACCCGAGCGAATGCCGGTGCACGCCAGAAGGCCGATGAATGTCTCATACGTGACCGGATGCAGCGGGCCATACTGCGTCGTGAGTGCGTGCGTCCGCCGCAGGATCGAACGAACCTGCGCCGTCGTGTAGATGTGAGGTCGCAGGCGACCGTAACCCCGTCCCAGCGCCCCGGCGGGTGGGATCTGCGTGCGTGGATCGAGCGCTAGGCAATAGCGCGCGAAACCCCGTAGCGTGCTGAGCAATCCGACTTGCGTGGTGATTTTGCGCGCGGAATCCGCGGTCACCCATTCCAGCGCACGCGCGGCGGTCAAAGGCCGTCCGGGCGCGACGCGGTCCATGAACTCGGCAAACGCCACCACCCGGCCCGCGTCGGTCATCTTATAGCCGAGCATCTGCCGGTGCGCCACGTAGCGGCGCGCCAAGCCCAGCATGGAAACATGACGTGTTACCTGGGCCATGGTCGGACAAGAGGTCGCAGGTCGTCGACGCCAGTGTGGGTGTAGATGTTCGTCGTCTTCAGCAACCGATGTCCCAACAGGTCGGCGATCTCCTTTAGATTGGCGCCGTGGCGCATCAGTCGCGTGGCAAAGTTGTGGCGCAGACGATGGGTGCCGGCCTGCTTCAAGTGACATCGTTGACACGCCCGCCACATGGCGGCCGAGACGGTGGCCGTGGTGACCGCGCGCCCGGCGAGCGTGCCGATGCCGACGAAGAGAAAATCGTGGTCGGTCCGCGGCCGAATTTGCATGTAATCGCGAAGGGCCGACGCCACG
>JANNEY010000397.1:0-6796 GCA_031379235.1 Opitutaceae bacterium
GGAGAGGCGGTGGCGGCGGACGGAGCGGTTTGCGCGGAGCCAGCACTGACGACGAGGAGGGCGGCGCCAAGTGCGGCCAACACGTGAGCTAAAGCGGAGATTAGGGAGCGGTTTCTCATGGTAGGGATCGGTCGGGGTGAACAGGACACGCGGCCGGAGCCGGGGAGTGCAGGTCAAGGCTGACGCGACCGAATCCGTTAGTCGGAACCGAGCAAGACAATCTCTCCACCCTCAGAATGGGGCGAATCACACCTTGGAAAAAACTTCCACCCCGCTGCAAAACGGAACTCTGTATCAGGACTCATGGCCGGCCCGTTTTTCCACAGCAGCCTCCGCGACAACCACGCCCGCGGCAGCGTCGCCGATTTTCTCCGCGCCCAGCTCAGCCCCAGTGGCGACCTTGAGCTCGTCACCTGACTCGTGCTTCTCGCGCCCGAAACCACCTCCTGACCATGGCTAAGCCCGCCGCACTCTACGCCCGCATCAGCCGCATCTTGGAGTCCGCCCGCACCGGCGTGGCACGCACGGTCAACACCACGCAGGTCGTCGCCAACTGGCTCATCGGTCGCGAAATCGTGGAGGAGGAGCAGAAAGGCCGGCGTCGGGCCACCTATGGCACCAAGCTCTTCGAATCACTCGCGCGGCGACTGAAAAAGGATTTCGGCGACGGATACTCGATCCAAAACCTCCGCTACATGCGGCAGTTTTATCTCGGATACCCGCAGTTGATTTCCGAGACGGCGTCGCGGAAATCCCCGGCCGCGATCTCGGCTGAGATTCGCCACACACCGCGTGGCGAATCCGGTTCCGATACCTCGTTGGCCGCAATTCGCCACACAGTGTGTGGCGAATCGTGGTCGCCGGGGCAGTTGCACGCCAACCTCTCTTGGTCGCTCTACCGCCAGCTCCTCAAGGTCGACCGCCCCGAGGCCCGCGCCTTCTACGAGATCGAGGCCATCCGCCACAACTGGTCCGCCCGCGAAGTCGAACGCCAGATCGCCAGCCTCCTCTTCGACCGCCTCGCGAAGAGCAAGGACAAGGCCGGCCTGCTCCGCCTCGCCCGCAAGGGCCAGGAAGTCACGCGCGCCGCTGACGTGTTCAAGGACCCCGTGGTGATGGAATTTCTCGGCCTGCCCGCCTCGCCGCGCCTCGCCGAGACCGACCTTGAGCAGGCCCTCATCACCAACCTCCAGACCTTCCTCCTCGAGCTCGGCAAAGGCTTCGCGTTCGTCTCGCGCCAGGAACGCATCACCCTCGATGGCGATCATTTCTACATCGATTTGGTTTTCTATCACACCGTCCTGAAGTGCTACGTTCTGCTCGATCTCAAGGTCGGCAAACTCACGCACGCCGACCTCGGCCAGCTCCAGCTCTACGTGAACTACTACGATCGCGAGCGCTGCACGCCCGGCGACCAGCCCACCCTCGGGCTGATCCTGTGCACGGATAAAAACGACGCCATGGTCCGCTACACGCTCGGCGCCGATCAGGAAAAACGCATCTTCGCCAGCCGCTACCAGCTCCACCTGCCGACCGAGGCCCAGCTCAAGACCGAACTCCGCCGCGAACTGCGCCAGCTCCGGCCGCCGATCAAATGAGCCGCAACGCCCTCGTCTTCTCGCGCAAATCCCTCGCCGAGGTCGCGACCGAGTTCGGCTTCGCCGACCAGAGCCATTTCACGAAGGAATTCCGGAAATTCATGGCCGAAACCCCGCGGGCGTATCGGACGCGGTATCGGCAGCGGTAGGCATCCCATCCTCTCGGGCGATTTCAACCGGCTCAGGAACAAGACTTCTCTTCCACGTGCTTCTCCGCACTTCGATCTCGCGCCGAAAGACCGTTCAACTTCAACCGTTCCCGCACCGTTGACGCGCCTAACCAGCGCAGGCACGCCGCTCCCCGGCGGTGACATCCCAAAAATTTGGAAGCGCCAACAGCACACGACCATGAGCTTTTTCGGAAAACTCTTCGGCAAGAAACAGGATCAGGCCGCGCCGCTGGTCCTACCGCCGCAGGGCGCCTCGGAGCCGCCGTCTGATCCATCGAAGGACCCGAACATGATTCGGGTCCACGACGCCTACGGCCGCGAGATGTTCATCACCAAGCAGACTTGGCGTGATTCCGTCCTGCTCGGCCACATCCAAAAAATCTGGAGCGATCCCAGCGCTCTCTACGCGACCATCGTCCAAGCGCTTTCAGATGGGTTTGGCGCCGATATGGTGAAGCCAGCCGAACGGCTGGCGTCCATCGATTCCGATGCCGAGCGCGGCGCCGTGGTTCTCGCCATCGTTTATCGCGAGCAAAAGCGCATCAGCGATTCGGAGAAAGTGCTCCTTCGGCACATCGAACGCCATGGGGAGTCCGGCGTCGTCCTCACCAACCTCGCAAAGATCCACGCCGATCGTGGCGACCAACAGCGGATGCTGGAAACTCTCTGGCGCGGGCTCCAACTTGATCCCAACCAGGACAACGGCATGGGGTGGTATGAAGTCATCCATCGCGAAAGCGGTGGTCCCGCCGCCGGCCTTGACGCCCTCCGCCGCATCGCCGCGATTCCACGGGCTTGGCGTGCTCGGCTGTGGCTGGCCCGCGACGCCCTTTCTCGACGCGATCTTTCCACCGCGCTGGCGCTTTATTCCGAAGCGTTGGTCATTCCGGCGCCCGTCGACATGCTGCAGCAGATCAGCGGGGATTTGGGCAACCAAGGCCATCTCCCGGAAATCCTCGCTCTCGTGTCACCGCGGTTTGATGTCACCCATCACGGAATCGCCGTCGGCAACAATCTCATCAAGGCCCATCTGGATCTCGGCCAGCTCGATAGCGCGCGAAGGCTGCTCGATGAGCACTACGCGCAGAAACGACCCGACTGGAAGGAAACCCTCTCTTTTTGGGACACCGAACTGGCGAAACTTCGCGCCGCTTCCACGTCGGCCGAGCCCGACCACAATATTTCCGTCGTGCTCTTGAGTGGCGAAGGCCCCGTCTGGCTTTCGGAGCACTCGCCCGCCAGCGAGCTTTTCCCGACACTCACTGGCGAACCAATCCGCGTCGCGTTTATCGGTAGCACCGCCGCGACCGGCGTTGCCGCGACTGGCGAGAGACCTCTGCACCAACTAAGCGATGCGCCCGGGCGGCTGAGCCGAGCGACTCCTCTTTTCTTCGCCGAGCAGGTGCGCTTCCGAGCTCACGCCGCGGTTCGCACCCTCGTGCCGTGGTCGAAGGGCTCCGCACCGGCTTTCGTCTTGAGTGGTGTGCCTTGGGACGAAGCAACGGCCGCTCAGCACGCCCGGACCGTTGACAAACCTTGCGACTACGTCGTCATCACGCACCTAAAGGCCGCTTCCGCGCAATGGGGATGCGAGTTCCGCCTCGTTCGCACCATCGACGCCCAGTGTCTCGCAACGGCATCCAAAAGTTTCCCGCCTAACCAACCGGAGGCGGCGTTGCTAGCCTTGGCTGACGAGCTTCTGCTTGAGCTAGTGCAGCAGGCCGATGCCGCTCCCTCAACCCAGCCCGCTTACTATCGAGTCCCTGCTGGTTCCGATTTTCCCTACTATCTTCTGCGCCTAGAGCAATTGCTCGCCGTGCGTTGTGCCGGGATGGAAGGCGTGACGCCGGATTTCTTGAACGGCGAACGCGATATGCTCGACGGCAATCTGCAGCTTTGCCTCAACAACCCGACCAATGTGGTGACTCGCCTGATTTTTGTGCAGACGTTGCAACGCATGAAGAAAGTCCACCCGCACGTGGCAGGAGAATTCCGCGACCGCGTGCTGCTGCTACAAAAAGAAAATCCCTTGTCCGAACCTGCTCACAGCATCGTGGAACGCATCATCAGCGAGGGGATCGTTACATGAGCGCCAGATAAGGTGAACCGACACTCGCACCCCGCCGCAATTTCACCAAAACTCGCCGCCGCGCTACTAGGCGGTTGCGTCGGCGCAGAGTAGGATTCTCATCCCTTTCTTCCCCTTCCCTGCGTCGCCCATCCTCGCGCACCCCTCGGTCCCGTTTCCCCCTCCTCTTTTCCATGTCGAAATCCTCCGTCCTCGATCTCAAGACCGTCAAAAAATCCACGCAAGGCCTCGTCGAGGCTGAGCTCGGCCGCACCGGCGGCTTGTTGCGCCTCGCGCCGGCGTGGGTGCCGCGCTCGTTTCTCCAACCCGGCCTGCGCATCAAGCTCCATCCCGATGACACCTATGCCTACGGTCTCAATCGCGGCGGCATCGACGAGCGCTGGTTCGCCTCGACGACCGTCACCGCCAACGAGGGCCGCGCGTGGGACGAGGGCTTGAGCTGGTGCGTCGTCGGCAACCAACGCTTCACCCTCCAGCAAGCCGTGGCCGACACCGGCGCGACGCTGGTCGGCTCCGCCATCTGGAAGAAATACAAGAAGTGGCCCGTCTACTCGAAGTTCTTCGATAACATGGGGCCGATCCCGCACCATATGCACCAGAGCGCCGCGCAGGCGAAGCTCGTCGGCCAAGAAGGGAAGCCGGAGTCGTATTACTTCCCGCCGCAGCATAACAACGTCGGCAATAATTTCCCCTACACGTTCATGGGCTTCGAGCCCGGCACGACGAAGGAGCAGGTCAAGCAGTGCATCCGCAACTGGAACAAGGGCGACAACGGCATCCTCGATCTGTCCAAGGCCTACCGCCTGAAAGTCGGCTCCGGTTGGCTCATCGATCCGTGCATCCTTCACGCGCCGGGTTCGCTCTGCACCTATGAGCCGCAATGGGGCTCGGACGTCTTCGGGATGTATCAAAATCTCGTCGAGGGCCGCGAGGTGCCGTGGAGCCTCCTCGTGAAAGACATGCCTAAGTCGAAGCACAAGGACGTCGACTTCATCGTCGACCAGCTCGACTGGGAGAAGAACGTCGATCCGAATTTCAAGGACAACCACTACCTTGAGCCCGTCCCCGTCGCCGACACGCGCAGCGAGGGCTACGTGGATCGCTGGATCGTTTACGGCAAGGTGGACGGCGAGCAGCTCTTCACCGCCAAGGAACTCACGATCGATCCCGGCACCAAGTGCACGGTCAAGGACACCGGCGCCTATGGCCTCATCTGCGTGCAGGGCTCCGGCAAGATTAACGGCCAGCCCCTCGTCAGCCCGAAGCTCATTCGCTTCCACGAGCTGACCGAGGACGAATATTTCTGCACCGAAGACGGCGCCAAGGCCGGCGTCACGTTTGAGAACACCAGCAGCACCGAGCCGCTCGTGTGCCTCCGCTACTTCGGCCCCGAAGTGAATCCCACCGCCCCCGCAATGGGCGCCTACCGCAAAAACAAATTCAACTAACCAGTAGCGAGTTGTGGGTAGCGAGTAGCGAGCATCGCGCCGTCACTCGCTCCTTCTGATCGCTGCTCTTTCCCCTACTCACTACTCGCTACCCACTACTCGCTACTTCTTCCTCCCATGCCTCAAAATAACTTCCCCAAACTGCACAACGCCATGTGGCCCGGTCTCGTCGGCAAGGGCTCGCCCGGCGCGGAACCGTTCATCGACCTCGACACCATGCTCGACATGACCGCCAAGGCGGACGTCGGCGGCGTGAAGTTCGATGGCGTCGATCTCTTCCTCTACAATCCTCACACCGACATCGATATTTCCGACGACGGCATCAAAGCCCTCGCCGCGAAAATCAAAGCGAAGAACCTCAGGGTCGGTTCCGTCGTCGCGCCCGTATGGTTCGACGCCGCCGCCGGCGGCGACGAGAAGGCCCGCGCCAACTTCGTCACCCACGTCCGCAAGGCCGTCCGCATCGCGAAGAAACTCCGTGAGCTCGGCGTGCGCCCCTACGGCATCGTCCGCATCGACAGCGCCACCGGCGTCACCGCGTGGGACAAGGATCCGAAGGGCGTCACCAAGCTCATCGCGCAGACCTTCCGCGAGTGCGGCAAGATCGCGAAGGGCGAAGGCGAGCGCCTCGCCGCCGAGGGCGAGATTTGCTGGGGCGGCATGCACTCGTGGAAAAACATGGTCCAGCTCCTTGAGGCCGTGGACATGCCCAAGGTCGTCGGCTTTCAGGCCGACATGTCGCACACGCACCTCTACACGCTCGGCGCCAACGCCGAGGCGCACCGTATCGTCCCGAAGAACTACCACTACGAGCCCGCCGAGTTCCACAAGGCGATGACCAAGCTTACCGACGCGCTCCGCCCGTGGACGATTGATTTCCACGTCGCGCAGAACGACGGCACCGTGCACGGCACCGGGGACCACGAGAAGACCGGCCGCCACTGCGTCGCCACCGATCCGAAGGGCAAACTCAACATCGCCCGCGACTCCGGCTATTGGCTCCGCGACAAGCAGGGTAAGGTCACCAAGAAGATGAAGCACATCTGCTGGGACGGCTGCATGTTCCCGAACGAGGTGCTCATGAAGCAACAGACGTGGAACGACATCCTCTCGGCGATGATCGAAGTGCGAAACAATCACGGCTGGGTGGCGTGACCTACATCCCTGAAACGCAAGGACGCGACGGCGCGAAGCTCAGAGCTAAGTCTCTCTCAGCTCATTCTTCATTCCGACCTTAGCGTCTTTGCGCCTTTGCGTTCAATCTCCCAACTACCGCTTTCCCCTTCCACCCATGCCTAACAAACAACTCCGCATCGGTCTCATCGGCTACAGCTTCATGGGCCGCGCCCACAGCAACGCCTTTCATCAGGTTAACCACTTCTTCCCCTCGTCCTACGAGCTCGTCCCGCAGGCCGTCTGCGGCCGCGACGCCGCGAAGACCCAGGAGTTCGCCGACAAGTGGGGCTACAAGTCCATCGAGACCGACTGGAA
>JANNEY010000543.1:0-5754 GCA_031379235.1 Opitutaceae bacterium
GAGATGGTTGCCGCCGATGGAGAAACCGTCGCCGTCGCCGCCGAAGACGAAGACGTGGAGATCGTCGTTGCCGAGGCTGATGCCCGCGGCAAAGGGCAGCGCACGGCCGTGGATGAAATGGCCGCCGTGGGTGTTAACGAAATAGGGGAAGCGCGACGAGCAGCCGATGCCGGCGAAGGTGACGATCTTTTCGTGCGGGTATTGGAGTTTTTCGAGGACGCGGTAGAACGAGTGGAGCACCGCGAAATCGCCGCAGCCGGGACACCACGTTGGGTGATCGGCGGTGAGGATTTTTTTCGTGAGCGGGGCACCGGCGGGGGGCGGGGGAGTGGCGACGGCGGAAGACATGATGGGATTTTCGATTGGAGATTTATGATTTTCGATTGCCGGAAATCCCTGCGCTCGCGCGCAGGGCTGCGTCAAACTTTCGC
This sequence comes from Opitutaceae bacterium, assembly GCA_031379235.1. Lineage (GTDB taxonomy): Bacteria > Verrucomicrobiota > Verrucomicrobiia > Opitutales > Opitutaceae > ER46. The sequence continues at coordinate 432 of JANNEY010000543.1, forward strand.
GAGCGGGCTCTTCACCGCGGCGCCGGCGCCGGATTGCAGCGCGATGTTGCCGGTGTGCTGGCCGATGCCGGCGACGATCTCGCTCACCTTGAAGGTGAGGCCGTCGGTCTTCGTCACGCTGACGATCTTCGGATCGGCGTAGCGGGCGCGGAGGAGCATCGTGAACTGCCCGAAGCCGTAGACGCCCTCGTCGTTGAGCTCGGCGACGATCACCTTCTTAAAGTTGCGGAACGTGTCCTCGAGGCCGTTGGGCAACGGATGCACGTGGCGGAGGTGCAGGTGGCCGGCCTTCACGCCGGCGGCACGCACGCGCGCGATGGCTTCGCGGCCGGGGCCCCAGTTGGAGCCCCACGTCACGAGTAACGCCTCGCCGGCTGCGTCGCCGGTGAGTTCAGGGGCGGGGAGCGACGAGGCGAGCGCTTTGATTTTCTCACGGCGTTTCGCGGTCATCTGCATGTGCAGCTTGGGGCTGCCAGTCGGATGGCCGAGTTCGTCGTGCTCGAGGCCGGTGACGGTAGGATATTTGCCGGAGAGAATCTTGGTGCCAGCGGGCGCGTGGCGCGTGATCTTGTCGAGCGGGTAGGGTTTGAAATCAGCGCCGCGGTCCGAGAGGTCGGGCTTGGGGGCGACCATGATTTTCGCGAAGTCGGGCTCGTCGAACGCCTCGATGCGGCTCGCGAGGCCCATGTCGGTGAGGACGAAGACGGGGGTCGAATACTCGCGGGCGATGCGGGCCGCCTCCAGCGCGATGTAGAAGCAATCCTCGACGTTTTTCGGTGCAAGCACGACGCGCGGCGTGTCGCCGTGCGAACCGTAGATCGCCTGCATGAGATCGGATTGTTCGACGTTGGTCGGCATGCCGGTGGAAGGGCCGCCGCGCTGCACGTTGATCACGATGATGGGCATCTCGGCCATGACGGCCCAGCCGAGCGCTTCCATTTTCAAGGAGAGGCCGGGACCAGCGCTGCCGGTGACGGCGAGTTGGCCGGTGTAGGAAAACCCGAGCGTGGTCGAGACGGCGGCGATCTCGTCCTCGCATTGGACGAAGAGGCCGCCGTATTTCGGGAACTCGGCCCGGAGTGTCTCCATGATCGAGGACCACGGTGTGATTGGATAACCGGCGCCGTGGCGCACACCTGCCGCGATGAGGCCGTAGGCGAGCGCTTGGTTGCCGTCCATCGTGACCTGCGGGCGGCCGCTGGAGGCGGTGGCCCGATCGATGGCTTCGAAGCGGTAGAAGAGGTCGTGGAGATTATTCTGCGGCCAGGAGTAGCCGGCGTCGAAGGCCAGCATCGAATTGCGGACGATGCTTTCGTCTTTCCCGCCGAAGCGCTCCTTGATCAGCGCACCGAGTTTCGCGCTATCGAGATCGAAGATGCGGGCGAGAAGGCCGAGGACGTAGATGTTTTTGCCTTTGTCTTTCGAGGTGCCGCCGACGGCCTCGACGGTGCCGGTCGTAATCGGGCACGCGACGTTGGTGAAGCGGTTGTCACCCTCGGCCGGCTTCACGTGATCGCTGTCGTAAACGAGCACGCCGCCGGGGCGCAGCGAGCCAATGTGCGCGTCATAGCTGTGCTGGTAAAACGCCACGAGCATGTCGGCGCGGTCACCGGCCGAGAGGATGTCGCCGGTGCCCATGCGCACCTGGAAAATCGACGGCCCGCCCGAGATGGTAGACGGGATCGTCATGTAGGTCATGATGTCCTGATCGCTGCGGCCCGCGAGGCGGGCGAGGAAGCCGCCGATGGACTGGATGCCATCCTGCGAGTTGCCGGCGAGTCGGATGACGACGTCGTGAATGGAGCGGGGCACGCCGGAGGCGCTCGAGGCGCCGCCCGGGGTTTCGGGGGTGTTGGGGCTGACCATGAGAGAAGAGAAGGAACTTGGCTCGTGGTTTCAGCCGAGTCAACGGGCCGCAGACGTCTGCCGTCGTGATAAGAACACGTGGGGTAGATCGCACGCCGCAGAAGCGGGAGTAATGCCGATGTCGGGTGCGTTCAGCCCGATGCCGCCCCGAAAAAACTCATTTCAGGGCGGCACCAATTCCCCGCAGCTTACCGCGGTTGGATGGATGCCGCCCTCTGACATTGGGGCGAAGCCTCTTTCTGTGATACGCCGAGGCTTGCCCCGGGGAGTGTCCAATCCGGCGGGCGCGGCTCAGGAACGGGTCACGCCGGCTTCCTCGAAAACACCGAGGTGGCGGAAGCGCTCGTAGCGGGTTTCCAGCAATTTTTCCGTATCGAGCGCCCGCAGATCGTTCAGGTGTTTTTGCAGGGCGTATTTCAACGCGGCGGCGGCTTGGGCCGGATCGTTGTGTGCGCCGCCGAGCGGCTCGGGAATCACTTCGTCGACGACCCCCATTTTTTCCAAGTGATCGGCGCTGACTTTGAGGGCCTCGGCAGCCTTGGGGGCGGCCGCGCTGTCTTTCCAAAGAATCGCGGCGCAGCCCTCCGGTGAGATGACGGAGTAGTAGCTGTTCTCGAAAATTAGCACGCGGTCGGTCACGCCGATCCCGAGCGCACCGCCGGAGCCGCCTTCGCCCACGACCACTGAGATCGACGGGGTGCGGAGCATGGCCATTTCGCGGAGGTTAACTGCAATCGCTTCGGAAACGTGGCGCGCCTCCGACTCAATGCCCGGGAAGGCGCCGGGTGTGTCAATAAAGGTGAGCACCGGGAGCTTGAATTTCTCGGCCAGCCGGAAAAGTCGCAGGGCCTTCCGATAGCCTTCGGGCTGGGGCATGCCGAAATTCCGGGCGATGCGCTCCTTCGGGTCGCGGCCTTTTTGCTGCGCCACGATCATGACCGCTTCGCCGTTGAAAAACGCGGTGCCGCCGATGATCGCACGGTCGTCGTTGAACTGGCGGTCACCATGCAGCTCTTGAAAATTTTCGCAGATGGCGCGGATGTAATCGAGCGCGTAGGGCCGCCGCGGGTGGCGCGCGATTTGGACCTTTTGCCAAGGCGTGAGCTTGGAATAGATATCACGCTGCATCGCGGCAATCTTGACCTCGATGGCGTGGGTTTCACTCGTGAGGTCGACATTGGTCTCGATCGAGCGCTGGCGCAGTTCGCCCAGCTGGCGACCGAGTTCACGCAGCGGTTTCTCAAACTCCAACACGTAAGCCGGGGCTTCCATAGGTGGAAAGGTTACGGGTGCGCGCCAAACGCTGTCAACGGGCGCGGTTGGCGCAAAATTTTAGCCACGGCCGGACCTTCCGACTTCTGCAGATCGGGGGGAATTGTTTTGGCGGACAGATTCTTGCCGCCCAGCTGCGGCCGGTTGCGGAGTATTCAAGTCATCGCGCTGGTTCGCTTCTGTGATCAAGGACACGGCTCCGCTTTCCGCTCTTCATCGGAAAATGGACCTAAATTGGGCGGAAAGGGGGCTTTCCAGTCCGATGTAGCGCGCTCCAGTTTCGGCGCACATTTCCAGCGCATGTATTCCGGGGCAGCCGACCCCCGTAAGGTTGGGAAATGCGTTCGTCGGTGACCTCAAACCACCCGTTATGTTCAAGCTTCATATCCCCCAAATTGCCCTCCTGCTGGTCGCCGCGGTCAGTCCGGTCGTTGCTGTTACAATCAGTCAGTTCACCATCACGCTCACGGAAGATTTCAATACGTTGGCGAGCACCGGGACGAGCAGCGTGCTGCCGGCGGGTTGGAGTGTGTTTGAAACCGGTTCCGCCGCCAACAGCACCTACACGGCCGGCACGGGCAGTTCCGCGACCGGCGACACCTTCAGCTTTGGCGCGACGGGGAGCTCTGATCGTGCCCTCGGTATGTTGCTCACCTCTTCGCTCGTATCGACGATCGGCACGGTCGTAACCAACACCACGGGCGGCACGATTACGTCGCTCGCCATTTCCTACACCGGTGAACAATGGCGTCTCGGCAGCGCGAATCGAACGGATCAGCTGACATTCGGTTGGAGCGCCGATGCGACCGGGCTGGGCAACGGGACGTGGACGGGCGTGAATCAACTCGACTTCATCGCGCCCAACTCCGGTCCGACCACCGGTGCGCTGGACGGCAACGCGATTGCGAACCGCACCACGCTTTCATTTGCGATCACCGGATTGAACCTCGCGAACGGTTCGAGCCTTTGGCTGCGGTGGCAGGATTTCAACGCGTCCGGTTCCGACGACGGCCTGGCCATCGATGATTTTTCGATTTCAGCGCCGACCACGGTTGCACAAAACACCCCTGACGGCTTGCCGTTGGCCGCGGCCTTGGCGTTGTTCGGCCTGCTTGCGCTCGCCGGGCACCTCAAGAAATTATCCTGGCCCTGCGCGTAGACCGAAGATGTGACGGGGCCTTGCGCGCGATTCGGCCCTCAGCGGGCTTTCACTTCGGCGGAGCAATTTTCCCGAAAGCCTTTGCGGCGCTGCCGACGCCGTAGAGCAAGAAGAGGGCGCCGACGGGCACGAGTAAAACCCCGAGCCCCGGATCACCGTCGTGAACGATCACGCCGCCGAGGAAAAAACCGATGGGCAGGAGCAGCGAACCCCAAATCAGGGCGTGCGAGGCGGCGGGCTTAAGCGCGAACTCTTTCACCGTGCGGAGCGTGAGCCCGACCGCGAGGTTGACGAGGGCGAGGAGCGTGCCGTGCGCATGGGCGAGCGTAAACATCAGGCGGCGCGTCTCGGCTCCGACGTCGAGATACCAGCCGAGCTTGAAACCGTGTAAGATCTCGAGCACGAGGCCGAGAGCCAGAAACGCGAAGAGAGACCGCCAGCCAAAGCGGAGATGTCGGTCGGAGGAATTCATGGTGAAAGTGAAAGTAAGAGCGACGTGCGAAAACGACTCACTCAACGAGGACCATTTTCTTTTTGCTGCGCTGATTGAGGAGTTGTTCGAAGACGTCCTGCCGCCACATGCCGGTGCCTTCGAGGATTGTCTGGCGGCGGTAGCCGCCGCCGGGATTGCGCACCTCGAACCACCATTTGCGGTAGGCTTGGTCGAGCGCGTCCTTCTGCTTCGCGTCGTCGACCGTGTAGTCGTAGGCGTAGCCCGAGAAACCGCGGAGCGTTTGCAGCGATTTCCACGCGCCGAAACGCACCGCCGCATAGGGATCGTTGAGCTCGAAGATCAAATAAGGATAGAGCCAGTCTGTGCCGGCGGCCCTTTGCGCGGGCTCCCAGCCCATGTTGTTGACGATGAGCGCCCGCTGACCGGCGTCGCCTTTGAGGATCCATTTCGCACCGGCGGCGATCTCGCGGTCCTCGGCGGTGAGGACGGGCGTGGGCTGGCCATACCACGCGGAAAGCTTTTCGGCGGTCCACGCGAGCGGCTGGTCGAGGTGGCAGAGGTTGCAGGCGTTG
>JANNEY010000564.1:0-1748 GCA_031379235.1 Opitutaceae bacterium
CCGCATTTCCCGTCACCGGCTGGGAACTGGCCCTGTCTGTGCCCGTCTATCTCGAATATCAGGACGTGCTCCTGCGTCCCGGTCTCGTGCCGCCTGCGTTCTCGCGTGCTGAATTTGGAACAAGGGACAGATTATCCGCAACTATCCGAAGATTCGCCGTGGCAAATTGAATCGGCGAATGATCGACCTGAGAACGCCAAGCGACACGTCGTGCCCTCGATGCCACGGGATCGGAATGCTGCGCGGCTGTCCGTCAATGTCTGGATGAAAAAGCATCCGATGGGAGCCCTTTCCCTGATTCACAAAAACAAGGAACCGCTTGTCGTGCTCGCGAAGAAGGCGCACGACATCTTCCGCTTTTTTAGGTCGGGGCAAGTTCGCTCTCCGATATGCGCTTGAATCTGCCGCCCTTGTGCTCGCGAATTGCCCGAAGTTCTTGCGGCGTGATTTTGGAACAGACGGCTTTCGCCTTGACGGTGCCTGCCTTGTCTTTGGAGACGAGTCCCAGCAACGCCAGCTTGTTCGCTTCGTCCCACCGCTTGAAGAAATTTTTTGGTGCCGGATGGCTGACCATTTCGGGCTTTTCCATCTGCGCGGCAAACCACAGTTGCGAGATCATCGTCTCATGCAATTCCTTCATCGCCTCCTTTTCAGTGGCTCCGCTCGCGACCAAATCCAACTCCAAAGCGTGCGCCACGAAATTTCTTCCCTCGTGCGAAAGCAAGACTCGGATGGCCAGATCGTAGCAGTGTTGATTCATTTTGCGTTCAGTTGATTTCACCCCACAGAGCAGGGCTTGCGCCCTCGGTGAGACGTTCGCTTGATGGGGCTGGAATCAAAGTGCTACGCTGCTGGCGTAGCCGTCAACGACTTTTCGGCATGACGCTTTTTGATCGCAACAGGAACGAGGACCGGACTGATTGTTCGCGCGCGTGCTTGCCTGAGTCTGTCGCTACTACGCCAGCAGCGGCTTCACGATTTCCCCATGGATGTCCGTGAGACGAAAATCGCGGCCTTGGTAGCGATAGGTGAGCTTCGTGTGCTCGACGCCCATGAGGTGCAGGATCGTCGCGTTGAGGTCGTGCACGTGCACGGGGTCGCGGACGATGTTGTAGCAGTAGTCGTCGGTCTCGCCGTGCGTGATGCCTTTGCGCACGCCGGCTCCGGCGAGCATGACGGTGAAGCAACGCGGGTGGTGGTCGCGGCCGTAGTTCGTCTCAGTGAGCGTGCCCTGCGAGTAGATGGTGCGGCCAAATTCGCCGCCCCACACGATGAGCGTGTCGTCGAGCAGGCCGCGCTGTTTGAGATCCGTGAGGAGTGCGGCGGTGGGCTGGTCGGTATCGCGGCACTGGCCTTTGATCGCGGCGGGCAGGCCGCCGTGGTGGTCCCAGCCCATGTGGAAGAGCTGCACGAAGCGCACGTCGCGCTCGGCGAGGCGGCGCGCGAGGAGGCAGTTCGAGGCGTAGGTGCCGGGCTTCTTCACCTCGGGGCCATACATGTCCAAAACGTTTTGCGGCTCCTTGCTGGTGTCGGTCAGGTCGGGCACGCTGGCCTGCATGCGGAACGCCATTTCGTATTGGGCGATGCGCGTCTGAATTTCCGGATCGCCGATGGCGGCAAACTGTTTCCCGTTCAGCGCGGACAGTTCGTCGAGCGTCTCGCGGCGCGTGTCGCGGTCCATGCCGGGAGGATTGGAAAGGAAGAGCACCGGATCGCCCTTGTTGCGGAATTTCACGCCCTGATCCTGC
>JANNEY010000568.1:0-4166 GCA_031379235.1 Opitutaceae bacterium
ATTTGAAAACCTGTTTGTGCTTTCCGGCCAGACGAACGGCTCGTGGATGAATTTGCTGGGGACGTTTGAAACCTTGAAGACGGACACGGCAGATGAAATCACCGCACAGGCGGCGCTGGGGCAGGCACGCGAATTACCCCGCCGGGTTTGTAAGCGTGCCCGAGGCCTCTCAAACGGCGGGGTTCGGCGACCCCGCCCTACATCGATCCAGCGTGCCCTACCCCAGGGCCAGATCGGTCCGCTTCACTTCCTTGACCGACCACTTCGTGATCGTAAGACCCTTGGCGGAGCGCGTGCTCACGGGCACTGCCGTAAGATCGAAATCGAGTTCGCGCACGCGCGCTCCACTGCGACCGTCGAGTGAAACGTGAATGCTCTTGGGCATGTCTTTCTCTTTGGCGCTGACTTCGAGGTAGACCACGCGCGAGCCCTCGCTCTTTACCAGCGGGTAGAGTTTGTCCCGCGAGAGACCGCCAATCTGGAATTTCTTCGCGAAGGCTTTGCCCGTCTCCTTGTCCTGATAAACCATCGTGTAGAAATTGAGATCCCCGTCCTTCGGCCAGACCGCGATATGCATGATTTCGCGGCCCATGAAAATCTTGTCCGCGACCTTGGCCACCTTGAGCGAACCGTCGCGCATGATCGTCAGCACGCTGTCGAGAATGGTGCACTCGGTGACGAACTCGTGCTGCCGCCAGTTGAGCCCGATGAAACCGTCCTCGCGGTTGACGTAGAGCCGCTGGTTGGCTGACACGACTTCGGACGCATCGATTTGCTCGATCTCGTCGTAGCTCGTGCGGCGCTTGAGGCCCTTGCCGTATTTTTCCTGCAACATCTCGAACCACGCGACGGCGTAGGCGGTGAGGTTGCGCAGGTTCGCCTTCGTTTCTTTCATCCCCTCTTCGATTTTCTTCAGGGCTTCGTCGGCTTGGAAACGATTGTAGGCCGAGATGCGCTTGATGCGGATTTCGGTGAGCCGCGTGATATCCTCGTCGGTCACCTCGCGGCGGAGCTGCTTGAGAAACGGCTGCAAGCCCTCGCGAATTTCGGCGAGCACGCTTTCCCAAGTCTTGGATTTTTCGATCCGGCGATAAATGCGCTCCTCGATAAAAATCCGCTCCAGTGAATCCCAATGCCACTGCTGCTCCAGTTCGCCGAGCTTGATTTCAAGTTCCTGTTTGAGCAGTGCCTTGGTCTTGTCGACGGAGCGCTTGAGGATCTCGCGCACGCCGAGAAACTCAGGCCGATCGTCGCCCGTTTTCTCGTCGCTCACGATGACGCACGCCGCCGGCGAGAGGTTCTGCTGGCAGGCGGTGAAGACGTAGAGCTGCTGCATCACCTGATCCGGATCGGCGCCCTGCGGCAGATGGATGAGAATCTCGACGACGTCCGCCGTGTTGTCGTCGACGTGCTTGACCTTGATCTTGCCCTTCGCGTTGGCGGCGAGAATCGACTCGATTAGCGTCTCGGTCGTGGTGCCGTAGGGCAGCTCGGTGACGGCGAGGAGATACTTGGACCGCTGCTCGATCTTGGCGCGGATTTTGACCTTACCGCCGCGTTCGCCGTCGTTGTATTCCGCGAAGTCCGCGATGCCGCCCGAGGGAAAATCGGGATAGATGCGAAATGTTTTCCCCTGCAGATGATTGATCGCCGCCCGGCAGAGATCGTTGAAGTTGTGCGGGAGGATTTTGGTCGAGAGACCCACCGCAATGCCTTCGGCGCCGTCGAGCAGCACAATCGGAAACTTCGCTGGCAGCGTGACCGGCTCTTTCGCGCGCCCGTCGTAGCTGAGCTGCCAAGTCGTAGTCTTCGGATTGAAGAGGACGTCCTTGGCGAAATTCGTCAGTCGCGCCTCAATGTAACGGGGCGCGGCCGCATCGTCGCCCGTGAGCGTGTTGCCGTAGTTACCCTGCGGCTCGATGAGAAACGCGCGCTGCCCAATCGCCACGAGCGCCGCCCCGATCGAGGCATCGCCATGCGGGTGCAGCGACATCGTGCGGCCGACGACGTTGGCGACCTTGTGGAAACGACCGTCGTCCATGTCCCACAGCGTGTGAAGAATCCGGCGCTGCACGGGCTTCAAACCGTCGTCGAGATGCGGCACCGCCCGATCGAGGATCACGTAGCTCGCATATTCGAGAAACCAGTTGCGGTAGCTCTGCGCGAGCGGCGCGTTTTCCTCCTGCACCTTGCCACTGCGGACCCGCGGCGCGGCCGGCACGGCAACGGGTGCGGGTTTCGCCTCGGTCGCGGCACCGGGCGGAATGATCTCCGGCACGACCGGATTGGCCATGGGCGGCGTTGCGCTATCGAGCGGCAACTCGGATTGGTCGGAGGGCTTGGGGCTCTTTTTCTTGGGCATCGCGCGAAGAGTGAGTGGCTAAAAACGGGAAGCTGGCACGTGCGGCGCCGGCGCGTCAAGGGGTGCGTGCGTCGCGCAGAGCACGCAACGCCGCCTCCAGATCCGCGTCACGCCCGCCGCGGAGATCGGCGAGCGTCCGCACCACAGGCAGATCGGGTTCGACGCCGTTGTTCTCAAGCCGGCGGCCCTTCGGCGTCACATAGTCGAAGCGGCTCAACTGTAGTTCCCCGCCATCGGGCAGGGAATGAAACCAGCTCGCGAGCACCGCGCCGGCCGTCTTACGACCGACGATGGTCGCGCGGCCGTGCTCCTGCAACACCGCCGAAAAAATCTCCGCAGCGCTGCCGGTCGCACCATCGACGAGCACCGCCACCCGGCCCGCATAGCGCGCCGACCCGATCTGCCACGAACTCTTGCCGCTGCGATAACCCCCGCGCGTGATAAACGCTCCGCAATCCACCGAGTGCGCAAAAAATTCCCCGATCGTGATCCCCAGTGAGATCGTGCCGCCGCCCGTATTACGGCGCAAATCGATCACCACACCCGGCGCGTCGCGCTGCGCTTTGAGCTGGTTGCTCAACCAGCGACGGTCGGTGATGTCGAAGCCGTCGAAGCGTAGATAGACAAATCCTTCCGGGAGCACGCGCACTTCCTGGCGCGGCTTCGTCGTGAGCGGACGCGCCACGAGCGCAAGCGCCACCGGCTGATCGCGCTCGTCGAGAAAACTCCACTGTGCGACCTCGCCCTCGCGGGGGCGGAAGTCGTTACGCTCACCCAGCGGCTCGCCGTTGCGCGCCACCACGATCCAACCGGATTTCACGCCGGCCGCCTCGGCGGGACTGCCGGGCACGAGTTCGCTTACCAGCCACCGGCCTTCGGCGCGCGTCATATTGAAGCCCGTGCGCGGCCGCAGCTGCGTTTGGCGCTCTTCCGCCTGAGTCGGCGCGAGCGCGTGCGTGTGGCTGTCTTTGAGCAAATTGACCATCGCGTTCAGCGAGGCGTAGAGCGCCTTTTCGTCCGGCGCCGCGGCGGCCTCCGCCCCGTATTTCAAACCCGCGACTTCCCAGTCCACGCCCTGCAATTTCGGATCGTAGTGCGCATCTTTCACGAGGCTCCACACGCGTTCGAAGACGCGCACGTTTTCCCGCGCCCGCACTTCCTGCGCGGCCGGCAAACCCGTAATCGAGATGCGCGGCGCGGGCGTCGAGACGCAGCCAACCAGCGCGATGCAGGTGGCGAGCAGGGCCAGCCGAGCCACCGGCGCTAAGCCCCGGAAAAACTGTCGGGCTTGCGCCACGGGTCTCACACCGCCACGAGATCCTTTTCCAGCTTCAGGTTGCCGATAATAAAATCCTGTCGATCCGGGGTGTTCTTACCCATGTAGAAACTCAACAGGTCGTCGGTGTTCTGGAGATGATTCAGTGAGATGGGTTCGAGGCGAATCTTCTCCCCGATAAAGTCCTTGAATTCACCCGCGGAGATTTCGCCGAGACCCTTGAAGCGCGTGATCTCATGCGTCGTCCCGAGCTTCATCATTGCGGCCTGCTTCTCCTCCTCGTTGTAGCAATAGATCGTCTCGCGCTTATTCCGCACGCGGAAGAGCGGCGTCTCCAGAATGAAGAGATGGCCGTTGCGAATGAGGTCGGGAAAAAACTGGAGGAAAAACGAAATCAGCAGCAGCCGGATGTGCATGCCGTCGACATCCGCATCCGTCGCAATCACCACTTTGTTGTAGCGGAGGCCGTCCAGGGCCTCCTCGACATTCAGCGCGGATTGCAGGAGGTGAAACTCCTCGTTTTCGTAG
>JANNEY010000577.1:0-2841 GCA_031379235.1 Opitutaceae bacterium
CCTGCGAGCGCCATCGTCGTCTGCGTGGTGACGCTGAATCTTGTTGGTGACGGGCTTGCCGCCCGCTCCCGGATGAGCGGCCGGAGCATCGACGTATGACTGGCGTAGAAGACGTGCCCTCTCGATCGACAGTTGTTCGAATTGAGGGCCTGTCAGTCGCTTTCTCAGGACAGGAGCCGCCAGTCGAGGCCCTTCGAAACATCTCACTGCGGATCGACGCCGGCGAAATCATCGGGCTGGTGGGTGAGTCCGGGTCCGGCAAGTCTGTTACGGCGCTGACATTGCTGCAGCTGCTGCCGCCGAGCAAGATTCGGATCGGGGCGCACGCCACGATCGACGTCCTGGGCCATGACGTTCTCAAGCTGGAGGACCGGGCGCTGCGAGATGTTCGCGGTGGCGAAGTCGGGATGATCTTCCAGGAGCCCATGACGGCGCTGAATCCGGTGCTGCGGATTCGCAAGCAGATGATGGATGTGGTGCGGCGCCACAAAAGAATGGGAGCGGCGGAGTCGAGGGATCTGTGCCTCGGCCTGTTGCGGGATATGAAGATCGCGGATCCGGAGCGCGTTTTCGACGCATATCCGCATGAACTTTCGGGCGGACTGCGCCAGCGCGTGATGATCGCCATGGCATTCTCCTGCCGGCCGCGTCTGATCATTGCGGACGAACCAACCACCGCGCTCGACGTCACGGTGCAGGCTCAGATTCTTGACCTTCTGAAGGAGCGGGCGAGGGCCACGCGTACCGCCGTCCTGTTGATTTCCCACGATCTCGCGGTGGTGGCCCAACTCTGTGACCGTGTCTATGTGATGTACAGGGGCGAGATCGTGGAAGAAGGGTCGACCGGAGAGGTTATTGGCAAACCTCGCCACGCCTACACCCGCGCCCTACTGAACGCACTGCCTGAAGGCAAGCCATGGAGATCACGGCTCGCGACGGCCGCTGACGCCACGAAAGCCGCCGAGGTTCCATCCATGCGGCCGGCCTCGGTGTCGCCGCGCGTCGAGGCACACAAGCCGCTGCTTGAAGTATCGGAAGCGACGGTGCAGTACCCGAGCCAGTTCGACATGCTGGGCCGCGCGGTGGGCTTCAACACGGCAGTGGATTGCGTGTCTCTGACAGTCAACGAGGGAGAGACTGTGAGCTTGGTCGGCGAGTCCGGAAGCGGCAAGACATCGCTCGCCAACGCCCTCGTCGGCCTCGTCCCTTTGGCCGCGGGGCGTGTCCTCTACAGAGGACAGGAGTTAGGCGCGCTAGACGCAGCGACGCGGCGCGAGATCCAATTTGTGTTCCAGGACCCGCAGAGCTCACTCGACCCGCGCTGGCCGATGTGGCGCATCGTCACGGAGCCGCTCACGGTCGGTCGCAGGGTGACCCGCAAGGAATTGCGCGAGGCAGCAGCCGCATTGTGCGACATGGTCGGCCTCGACCCGCATACGATGGACCGGCTGCCCCATGAGTTCTCCGGGGGTCAGCGCCAGCGCGTCGCGATCGCGCGCGCGCTGTCGGTGCGCCCTCGACTGCTGCTGCTTGACGAGCCGACGTCGGCCCTCGACGTTTCGATTCAGGCCACGATTCTCAATCTGCTGCTCGACCTTCAAGCTGCGGAGGGATTGGCGTATCTCTTCATTTCGCACAATGTCACCGTGGTACGGCACATCTCGGACCGGGTCGCAGTCATGCATCAGGGAAGGATTATCGAGACCGGCCGAGCCGAGCAGGTGTTGACTGCGCCGACACAGGCCTACAGTCGCACTCTGATGGATGCGGTGCCGAGCCTTCGAAAGGCGTTGGCCGCAGTGTGATGCGGCTGAGCCCACGGCCCAGAAGAGCGGGAATGACGACAAAAGCCTGGGATTACGTCATCGTCGGCGCCGGTTCGGCCGGGTGCGTTCTCGCCAATCGCCTTTCTGAAGATCCGACCGTGAAGGTGCTGCTGCTCGAAGCGGGCGGGAACAACGAAGCACTGGAAATAAAAATACCGGCGGGCGTGGTTTCCACCATATTCAACGAGAAGTACAACTGGCGGTATCCCGCCCGCGAGGATCCCTCGCGCGACAACCGGGTCGATAGCTGGTCGGGAGGCCGCGGGCTCGGCGGCTCCAGCAGCATCAACGGTATGCTGTTTATCCGCGGCGCAAAAGCTGACTACGACGGCTGGAGTGAGCTCGGCTGTACTGGATGGGATTACGCCTCGGTCCTTCCCCACTTTCGCGCCATTGAAAACTTCGAGGGCGGATCCGATGCCTATCGGGGAGGCTCCGGTCCGCTGTCTGTCAGCTTTCCGGCATTCCAGCCAGAGTTGATCGGTGCTTGGCTGGAGGCCGCGCAGTACTGCGGCCACAGCCACAATCCCGACTACAACGGTGCCGAGCAGGTGGGCGTGGCGCTGACGCAGTCCTCCATAAGAAATGGCAGACGCCACTGTGCCGCCGAAGCCTTTCTCAAGCCGGTGCTTAGTCGGCGTAACCTGGAGGTCCGCACCGGGGCCCAGGCGAGCAGGATCGTGTTTGACGGCCGTCGCGCCGCAGGTATCGAGTATCGCCGCGACGGAACGACTGAGCAGGCGCATTGCGGCGGCGAAATCATCGTAAGTTGTGGCGCAATCGGAACGCCCGGGCTCCTGATGCACAGCGGGATTGGGCCGGCGAGAACTTTGGCCGCATACGGAATTCCAGTCCTGTACGACGCGGACGGCGTCGGAGCGAACCTGATGGAACACCCGGCAATCTACGTGAAGGCCTTCACGTCGCTGCCCACTTTCAACCGGGCCGGGCGTTGGCACCGCGTGCCCTTTGTACTTCTTGACTGGCTGGTGCGCGGCAAGGGAGCGGCGGCCGT
>JANNEY010000607.1:0-6669 GCA_031379235.1 Opitutaceae bacterium
CATTCCCAAAAACGGCGGGGTTCGGCGACCCCGCCCTCCACCGCAACCCCCTACGCGCTCGCGCCCGCGGCCGGGACCACCGCCGGCACCGCCCGTAGCGCCGCGGCGGCCATGAAATATTTCTGCGCCCGAAACGGCTCTTCGCCCGCCACCCGCGTCGGCGCGGTGTAGGTGCCATCCGGCTGAAGCTCGCGGGCGTCCTCGTTGTCGCGTAGCTCAATTGGCAGCACGTCTTCGACGATACGCCGGCGCAATTCGGCGTCCTCGATCGGAAACACGGCCTCGACCCGGCGGAAGAAATTCCGCGGCATCCAGTCCGCGCTGCCACAAAAGACCAGCGGCTGGCCGGCGTTCTCAAAGTAATACATCCGCGAGTGCTCCAGGAAGCGCCCGACGATATTGCGGAGTCGGATATTTTCGCTGAGGCCCTTCACCCCCGGCAGCAGACAGCACGTCGCCCGCACGATGAGGTCGATTTTCACGCCGGCCTGCGACGCCGCGTAAAGGTTTTCGATCGTCGCGGGATCGACGAGCTTGTTCATCTTCGCGATGATGCGCGCGGGTTTGCCGGCCGCGGCGTTGGCGGTCTCGGCGACGATCAGTTCCTGAATGCGCGAGTGCAAATTGAACGGGGCCACGAGCAGATGCTTAAACTCGGGTGTGCGGCCAAGGCCGGTGAGCGTGTTGAACAACTGCGCAACTTCCGCACCGAGGTGTTCGCGACACGTCAGCAAACTGAAGTCGGTGTAGAGTCGCGCGGTCTTCGGGTTGTAATTCCCCGTGCCGAGATGGACGTAGCGCCGCAACGCCCCGGCCTCGCGCCGCACGACGAGACAGCACTTGCAATGGGTCTTGTGGCCGACGAGGCCGTAAACGACGTGCACCCCCGCCTCCTCCAATTCACGCGCCCACTTGATATTGTTCGCCTCATCGAAGCGCGCCATCAGCTCCACCAGCGCCGTCACCTGTTTCCCCGCCATCGACGCATCAATCAATGCGCGCACAATCGGTGAATCGCCGCTCGTGCGGTAAAGCGTCTGTTTGATCGCGAGCACCTCGGGATCGCGGGCGGCCTGCTCGACGAATTCCACCACCGGGGTGAATGATTCGTAGGGATGGTGCAGCAGCACGTCGCGCTCGCGCATGAGTTCGAAGATCGACTTGTGCGCGGAGAGCTTCGTCGGGTCGGCCGGCACAAACGGCGGAAACTTCAGCTCCGGCCGGTCGGTCATCTCGTAGAGGCTCATCAGCCGGAAAAGGTTCAGCGGCCCCTTCAGCTTGATCGCGTGATCTGGCGCGAGCTCAAGGTGCCCGCAGAGTGCCGCCAGCAAATCCGCGTCGACCCCATCCTCGATTTCGAGCCGCACCGCGGCCCCGCGCCGCAGGTTGCGCAGTTCTTCCTCGATCTTCTTGAGGAGGTTCGCGGATTCCTCCTCGTCGATGTAGAGATCGCTGTTGCGGGTGACGCGAAACGCGTGCGCCCCGTTGATCGCATAGCCCGGGAATAGCTGGCCGGCGCAAAGCTTGATCATCTCGCTGAGAAACATGTGCCGGCGCGGGCCCGCGGGCGTCGGCGCGATGTGCACAATGCGCGGCAGGCTCCGCGGGACCGGCAGCACAATCATCATCTTTTCCTGCTTCGGAGTTTCGGGATGATCGAGGGAGACGAGGACGTTCAGGGTCTTGTTCGCCAGCAGTGGAAACGGATGCGCCTGATCCACGGCGAGCGGCGTGAGCACCGGCTGCACCTGCGCCTCGAAATAACCGCGCACCCACGTGCGCTCGGCCTCCGTCAACTGTGCCGCGGTGCGAAATTGCACCCCCTCCTGCTCAAGCAACGGCAGGATTTCCTTCCGCCAGCACTCATATTGATCGGCAACGAGCTGGTTGACCCACTCGTGCATGCGCCGCAGTTGCTCGCGCGGCGCCAGGCCATCGAGGCTGAGATCACTCGATTCGGAGTCCGCCTGCTGCATCAGGCCGGCGACCCGGATTTCGAAAAACTCATCGAGATTCGAACTCACGATCGCGAGAAATTTCACGCGCTCCAGCAGCGGATTGGCGGGGTTGCGCGCCTGATCGAGCACGCGGCGGTTGAACGCGATCCAACTCTGCTCCCGGTTGCCGAAGACGAGCTTTCCCGAAGCCGGCGAACGCCGGGCGGCGCTAGCCGCCGTTTCGGAGGGAGTGAGACGACGTTTGGGACGGGTGGCGGGCATGATGGCGGCGCAACACTGAACCAGGGGCTGGCCCGCGCGCGAGCCACCAGATCCGGCGTCACGGAATTGTCACGCGGCGGTTAGCGGCCGCCGCAACAGGGCGGTCCTCGCTCCGCCCTCACATATTCCCTCCGTGCGCAGGGGCGGGTCGCAGGCGCGCCCTACCTCATGCCCGCGCCGGAGCTTTGCGCTTTTCGACCAGCGCGAGCAGCAAATCATTTTTTGCCAGGCTGCCGCGCAACGTGCCGTCACGGTCCACCACCGGCAGGCGTTCCGCGACAATGCCCAGAAAGCCGGCCAAGGCCTCGGTCAGCGGCTGGTCTGGCGCAACCCGGGGAAAATCATCCCGCACGATGTCCCGCGCGATCACGAGTTCGGCGAGATCGGGTTCACTCAGGTAGGTCTTGATGTCGTGCAGCGAAACGACACCGAGAAATTTCCCCGCCGGATCGACGACGTAGAGATTGTTCACCCGCAGCCTGAGAAACAGCTGCGCGATTTCCGCGAAGCGCGCCCCCGGCGGCAGCACCGGCGGATTGACCCGCATCAAGTCGGCGACGCGGCCTTCGCCGAGCGTCACATCCGGCACGGTCGCGGCTTTGCGTTTCAGCGATTCGCTGTAGAGCGACGAGGCGTCGATGCCCTTCGCCGTGTAGTAGGCAATCACGCTGCACAGCAGCAAAGGGAGGATGATGTCGTAGCTCATCGTCATCTCGAAGAGCATGATGACCGCCATGACGGGCGCGCGGCTCGCCGCGGACAAAAACGCCCCCATGCCCACGAGCGCAAACGCGAGCGGGTTGACCGCGCCACCCGGCCAAAGCGCATGCACCGCAGTCCCGAACAGCAAACCGACGCACGCCCCCATAAACAGCGCGGGCGTGAAAACGCCGCCCGGCGCCCCCGAGCCAAACGACGACATCGTCGCGAGCCATTTGCACGCGAGCAGCCCGGGAATAAGCACCCATGCGATTTTGCCGGAGAGAATCTCGACGACCACGGAGTAGCCGTTGCCGCAGACCTGCGGGACATTGATCGCGATGGCCCCCACGATCAGCCCGCCCAGCGCCAGCCGCAGCACGATGGGCAGGCCCAACGAAACGAAAAACCGCTCAGCGTGTTTCAGCGAAATGAGAAACACCGGCGCCATCACGCCGGCGATCAGGCCGAGCACGACATACGGCCCCATCTCCCACGCCGAGGCCTCGCCAAACACCGGCACCCGGTAGAGCACATGGGCAGTCGTGAGCACGTGCAGCGTCACTGTCGCGCCCACCGCGGCGACGACCAGCGGCCCGAGACTCTCCATGGCGATGGTGCCAAGAATAATCTCCGCCACGAAAAACGATCCCGCGATCGGGGCATTGTAGGCCGAGGCGATGCCAGCGGAAGCACCGCACGCGACGAGCAGCCGCAATTGCGGAGGCGTAAAATTGCGCCAGCGACCGAGGGCCGAAGCCACGACGGCGGCGAGCTGCACCATCGGGCCCTCCCGCCCGATCGAGCCGCCCGAGCCGATTGAGAACAACGCCGCGGCCGACTTCACGAGGCTCGCGCGGCGCGGCACGTGGCCATTGCCGATCGCGATGGCCTCCATGTAATCGGTGGAGCTTTGCGAACGCGGCAATCGCTGCCCCAACATCAAAATCGCTCCGGCACACGCCCCCCCGAGCGCCGGCACGAGGAGACACGCCCATTTCGGCAGCCGCGCCATCGAATCGACGACCCCCAGCCGCGAGTCGCCGAACCAGCCGTGCACCCGCTCGGTGAGCGTCGTAAAACCGATCGAGGTCAGCGCCCCGAGCACCCCCACCACCGCCGCCCACATGAGCGTGACCTGCCACTCGGTTGGCTGAAGTTTCTCCTGAACCCAGAGGCGCCAGCGCAAGAGCCGGAGCAACCGGCGCAACAGCACGCCCGCGGGATCGGTAACGGCTTTCATCGACGCGTGGCGTGGAATCCGGTCACAAATGCAGCGGTCGTGGCAAAAAATTCGGTCGGCAAACTCACAGGCAACGCAGCCTAGGAACCACGCGCTGGGAAACAAGCCCCACGCCAAAAATTCATGGCGGCGATGTGGCGTAGGTTTTCTGCCGGGTCGCGGAGCCACGGCATCACCGCGGCCGTGTTCTTAAAGCCACGGCCCAAAAACGCGATCGAACCACGGCGCGGCGCAGCACCGGAGCATGGCGTGGGGCTACTTTGCACCACACGCCAAGGCTTGCGCGCCCGTAATAATTTTTCACGCTGCGAGCCTCATGAGCGCGAAACCCTCGAAGCAGAGTGCGAACCCGCCGCCACCCGCCCGCCCCTCCCCCGCTCCGGCTCCGACCGCCCCGGCCGACGCAGTGACCACTTCGTGGATCGATTCCTCCGATCCGCGGAAGCAGATGTGGGGGAAAATAATTCTGATCGCCGTGTGGATCTACGTCGGCGCCCTGTGCCTGCTCGCGCTCGACCAGACGTTTCACTGGGGCATCTTCGGGCCGAAAGTGCCGCCCGTGCCATGAGGGCGCGGCACGCGTTGTTCTTCGTCGCGCTCTTCTGCACGGCGCAACTTCCCGCGGCCGACTCCGCGCCAAGCAAGGCGGCGATCGCGCAATCGCGCGCCATTGTGCTGAAAGAAATCGCGCCCAAGGTGCCCGGCTTTTCCGTCGCCGTCGCGGTCGATGGCCAGGTCGTCTGGTCCGAGGGTTTTGGTTTCAAAAATCTCGCCGCGAAAGATCCGGTCACGCCGACGACGCGGTTTCGCATCGGCAGCATTTCGAAGTCGCTCACCGCGGTCGGCTTGGTGCAGCTCGTGGAGCGCGGCCAGCTCGATCTCGATGCGCCGGTGCAAAAATACCTGCCGGCTTTTCCCGCCAAGGGCGCGGTGATCACGACGCGCCAGCTCGGCGGCCACCTCGGCGGCATCCGCCACTACCGGGGCAACGAGACCCTCAGCAACCGTCCCTTTGCCAACGTCCGCGCCGGCCTCACGATTTTCGAGCGAGACCCACTCGAGGCCCCGCCCGGCACCCAATACATCTACACCACCTACGGCTGGAGCGTGATCAGTGCGGTGATGGAATCGGCCGCGCAGGAGGAATTCCTCGCGCTCATGGCGGCGCTCGTCATCCAACCGCTCGGCCTCACGCACACGCGCGCCGATCAGAAAGGCGCGCCCGATCCCGACCGCACGCTCTTTTACCAAGGCGAGGCCCCGGACAAATTCGCCGTCGCCCCGACCGTGGACAGCAGCTACAAATGGGCTGGCGGCGGCTACCTCTCGACCGCCGAGGATTTGGTGCGCTTTGGATCCGCGTTGTTGCAACCGGGCTTCCTGAAAGCCGAGTCGCTCGCGCTGCTGTTCACGCCGCAGAAAACCAGCGACGGCAAGCCCACGACCTACGGCATCGGCTGGATGATCGGCCGCGACGCGAGCGGCCACCGCGTGATGCTGCACACCGGCGGCTCCGTCGGCGGCACCTCCGTGCTGCTGCTGCACCCCGAGACGAAGACCGTCGTGGCAATGGTGTGCAACCACTCGAAGTCACCCTTCGCGAAGGACAAATGGGAGCCGATCGCAGAGGCGTTTGCGGCGGTATTTGGCACGCGATAACTCGATATTGCAAACCACTCGGCCTCGAGCGGAAGAGGCTTGAGGATTGTCCGTGACAGCGAGCGGAAGCTGCTCTCACGGTGACGAAGCCGTCTTACGCGATGGAAAGCATTTTCCACATTTTCCGCCATGAGCTACGATCTAACGATCAAAAGCGACCCCGGGCACTCGCAACGAACATCGAGTTCCAATTTGGAGGTGTTTATCGCCGCGCTGCCGCAGATTCGGCGCAATGGGACACGGGGATTTCTCTTGGACGAGCATCCGAGGCGCTGGATGGAGATCGATTTGGAAATGGTCGACGCCGCCAGGAACAGCATCGACGATCAGGGCAAACTCCGCACCCAAATCAATTGTGTCCAACTACACATCCCGTATGCGTTTTTCGACCCCAACACGCTTGAGATAGACTATCTGCCCACGGCGACGGCCATCGCAAAACATCTCGGCTGGAAGCTCTACGATCTTCAGGGCAATCGGCCGGACGAACCAATCTACCCAAACGAGAAACCCACATGGTGGCTGAAAGTTCTTGTTCCCCTGGTCGCAGTGTTCGTTTTGGCACGCATCATCATGTGGCTGGCTCGGAGCCACAGGGAGAAATCACCCGATCGGTAGGCCCCGACAGGCCAAAGGAAAACTTGAGCACGGCAGACTTGCCGCCCGCACCAAACACACCATCCTCCCCGCCATGAGCACCGTCGCCGAAATCGAGACCGCTGTGGAAAAACTGACGCCGCAGCAGTTGCGCGAGTTTACCGCTTGGTTCGAGGAGCGGCAGACGTTGCTGAACTCTTCTGAATCCCTTTTCCAGCTGTATGAAAAGGAAGAGGAACGCGCATCGTGAAC
>JANNEY010000649.1:0-7795 GCA_031379235.1 Opitutaceae bacterium
GAGATTCTCGCGGACGTTGTAGCTAGCGGTGAAGCGCGGGAGCACGTGGAGGTATTCCTTCCGCGCGGTGTAGCCGCGATCGAGAAACGTGAGGCGCGAGACACCGAGCGCATCCGACGTGGGCACGATGAGGAGCGGTTGGCCGTTGGTGCCGCGGATGAGCGAGCCGTCGGCGCGACGCTGGTAGTTGCCGGTGGGGTCAGTGAGCGGACCCTCGGCGCGGATGTTGGTCTGCTCGATGCGGAGACCTCCCATCAAACGCAGACGGCGCTCAAGTAGCGCGACATCGCCACGCAGGTAGGCGGACGAGACGATTTCTTCGGCGCGCTTGGAGAGCGTAATCGCGGAGCGGTAGATCGTGTTGTCGTTTTTCGTGAAGTAGGTCGGGTTTTTGCGGAGCGCGTCGTAGAGCAGGCCGCCGCCGATGCGCTCGGTCTTCGGAAAACCAAAGACACCGTCGCGCGCCGAATAGACGGGATCGATATAAGGCGTGGCGGAGTCATCGGCGGTGTTGGCGACGCCGTCGGGTCCGACGAACGTGTGGGCGGTCGCGCCGCCCCTGTAGTCACGGATCGCTTGGCGCACATCGAGGCCGGCCTTGAGCGTGATCGGCACGCCGATGGTAAGCGTGCGTTTCGCATTCGCGTAGGCGTTGCGCGCGATGTCCTTCGTCGCGTTGTTGATGCCCTCGCCGGGGCCGCGGCCGAGCACGGTGTCGGCGCCGTAGCGGTTTCCGGCCGCGGTTTGAATTCGGTAGCCCGTGAGTTTGTAGGGATCGATGACGGCGTTCGTCGCACCGTCGCTGACGGTGATGCGGCGCGGGCCGAGGTAGAAAATATCCTCGAACGCGATCGTGACGCCGGTGCGCGTGGCGTTGACGGAATTGAAGAAGCCCTTGCCCTGATCGCGAATCTCGCTCGTCGAGAGCGACCAGCCGGCGCCGGCTTCGGCCTGCCACACCGGGCCGTTGTGGCGCCAGAGAATCGACGGGCTGAGATTGGCGTTGCGGCGATCACGGTCGTTGGCGTTGGCGAGCGTGAGCGTGCCGAAGCCGGTGGCCCCGCGCGTGAATTCGGTGGAGAAATTTCCGGGCAGCACGCGTGTGATCGCGAAGGTAAGATCGCGCTGATTGTATTGGGCGTCGAATTTTGTCGCCTGAAGCGAAACGGAAATGCGGTCGGCGCGCGTGAGTTTCCAGTCGAGGGTCACGCTCGCCGACGACCGCCGCGACTGGCGCGGTTGATCGCGGATGAGGTAGTCGGTGAGGTAGGGTTTGTCCGGCGTGGTGGCGGGGAAGCCGGTGGTGGCGGTGGCGGCGACAGTGGTGGGGGCGCTGACGCCACGCCAGTTGGTCTGCACGAAGTAGGTCGGTTGGTATTGTTGCGACGTGCCTCCCGAGAGCGTGAAGCCGAAATTCTTGCTCACCGGCGCGACGTAGGAAAAATCGAAACCGGGCAGGACCTTGCGCGTGGCGCCGAGCGTGGGCCCCGGTGTGCGCGAGAGGGTGCGCACGTCGTCGCGGAGGAGCGCGTAGAGGTTGGTTTGCAGGAGCGGCTTGGCGCGCTCGAAAGCGGAACGAGGCACCATGTTGACGGAGCCGCCGAGCGCGTGGCCGGGGGACTCGGGCGTGGGCGAGTGGAGCACCTCGATGCGCGCGAGGTTGTTGGTCGCGACGTTGACGAGCTCGACGTCGCGGCCCGTGGGCGAACTCGCCGTGGTGCTCGCGAGCGGAAAGCCGTTCATCGTCACGGGCACGTAGCCGCTCGGCACGCCGTTGAGCGAGATGTTCATCGCGGCGCCGCCGACGTAGTCGAGCGCGACACCGGGAATATTTTTGAGCAGTTCGCCGACGTTGCCGTCGGCCATCGGGCCAAACTCATCGGCCGCGATCACGTTGCGGATGTCGGCGGCAAAACGCTTTTCGTTGATCGCGATCGCGGCGCCGTCGATCTCGCGCGACGCAGTGACGGCGAACTTGCCGAGCTGCACGGGCGCGCCGGCGCGCGAGAGCGTGAAGTCGTGTGCAGCGGTCTGCCCGGCGGCGACATTCACCGTGGCGGTCTCGGGCATGAGCCCGGTGAACGTGGCGCGCACGCGGGTGCCGCCGGCGGGCACGGCGGGAAACGAGAAGCGGCCCGTGTCATCGGTGAACGTCTCAAGTGCCGAGTTATCGATCGCGACGCGCGCGCGCTCAAGGTATTCGCCGGTTGACGCGTTGAACACGCGGCCCTCGAGCGCACCGGTGGTTGACTGGGCGCGTGCGATCGCAAGCACGGCAAACAACAGCAACACGTGGCGGGCGAAACGAATCGTAGTCATGGTTGGGGAAGACCGGTCCGGCAGTGTGAGCGCACGGCAAGCGCAACAGGGAGACAAGCCCGCCGTGACTATTTTGTCTCAGGATTTTTCAACTGCTCTTTCCAGTCCGCAATTTTCGCCTGCGCGCCGAAGTGCTCGGCGCGGGCCTTGTCGCCGCGCTCCATCCAGATCCGTGAGAGCGTGGTGTTGATGAAGAGGTCGGAGGGGCGCAGCGCGTGGGCGCGTTCGCCGGCAGCGAGCGCGGCGTCGAGGTGGCGCAGGGAAAAATTCACCTCGGAGAGAGCGTGCCAGGCCTCGAATGATTCCGGTGCGGCGGCGGTGGCGCGTGAAAGTTTGGCGAGGGCGGGCGCGCTGTCGCCGAGCGCGTAGTCGGCGGTGGCATCCTCGATGAGCGTTTGAAGTTCGTCACTGGTCACGCGGGCAGTGTGCTTGGGTCGCAGGCAAAAAGAAAGGACGGCCTTACGGGCCGTCCTGAAATGTTGCTGCGGATGGGTGGTGCGCCGGGGTCAGCTTTTTTTCAGCCCGGCCTCGACGTTGATCGTGATGGTGACTTCGTCGCCGAGGGCGGCCTCGAGCATCGCGGGGCCCTTCATACTGTAGTCGCGCTTGTTGATCTTGGTGGTTGCTTCCCAGCCGGAGAGCTGGGCGCCGCCCATGCCCGGGCCGAAGCCGAGGGAGGTAACCTTGAGCGTGACTGACTTCGTCACGTCCTTGAGCGTGAGATCGCCGGCGACATCGTAGGTGTTGAAGCCGGTTTTTTTCCACGATGTGCTCTTGAATTTCATCGTGGTGTATTTGGCGGCGTCGAAGAAATCGGCGTTCCGCAGATGATCGTCGCGCTTCTGATTCGCGGTGTCGATGGAGGCGATTTGGATCGTCGCTTCGACAGAGCAGGCCGCCAAGTTTTCGCGATCGTAAACGATGGCGCCCGAGAACTGGTTGAATTTACCGGGGACCTTGGAGACGAAATGGCGGATGCTAAACGCGACCGACGAGTGGACGGGGTCGATGACGTAGGTTTCGGCCGCGGAGGAAAGCGCCGGAGCGAAGCCCAGCGCAAGCGCGGTGGTGGCGAGGAGGAGGGAGCGAGGCAGGTTCATGAATGAGGAGAACGAAAGACACACGAGCCGGGGCGAAATGCAACGGAAGGGCGGAATGTTTTTTGGTCGCTAGAGAATCAGCATGGCGTCGCCGTAGCTGAAGAAACGGTAGTCGCGTGCGATTGCCTCCGCGTAGATTTCGCGCAGCCAAGCGACGCCGTCGGTCGAACCGGGAGCAAGAAACGCCGCCACCAAACACAGCAGGGTGGAGCGCGGCTGGTGAAAATTGGTGATGAGCGCATCGATTCCGCGAAACATCCGGGGCGGATAAATAAAAATGGAAGCCTCGCCAAAGCCGGGACTGGCAGCGGGCAGGGCGGCGGCGTTCTTTGCCAAGAAATCTTCCACGGTTCGCACGGCCGTGGTGCCAACGGCGATGCGCCGGCCGGAGTGCGGGGGAAACAGCATCCGCTGCGTCGCCGCCGGAATCTCGTAGAGCTCGCGATGAATTTCGTGGGCCTCGACCGTTTCCGTGGTGATCGGTTTGAAGGTGCCGAGGCCGACATGCAGGGTGAGATTGGCGGCGAGCACGCCTTGGGCGGCGAGGGTCGCGAGTAGTTCCAGTGTGAAGTGCAGACCCGCGGTGGGCGCGGCGACGGCCACCGTCCGCGCGGGATCAGCATAGACCGTTTGGTAGCGATCGAGATCAATGGCGCATTGCGCAGAGGCGTCGGGGGCGGAGGCAGGGCCGCGCGAGATGTAGGGTGGCAGCGGCACCTCGCCCAGCCGGCTGGCGATCTCGACGATGGGGCGATTGCTTGCGGTCGCGAAGCGCACGATCGCGGAGCCGTCGGTTTCGCGTGCCGTGACGGTAGCGGAAAATTCACGGCTCGCGTGGGCAAAGGTTGCGCCGACTGGAAGCTTCCGGCCCGGCTTGATGAGGCAACGCCAGGTATTCGGCTCACCGTCGATGGGCCGCAGGAGGAAGCACTCGACTTGGCCGCCCGTGGGGCGCTGCGCGTGCAGCCGGGCGGGGAGGACCGCGGCGTTGTTTCTAATCAAGACATCACCCGAACGCAGGAATTGGGGCAGGTCGCTAAAGGTCCGGTGCTGCAAGGTGCGCGTCGCACGGTCGACCACGAGCAGCCGCGATTGATCGCGGCGGGCGGCGGGGTGCTGCGCAATGAGATGGGGCGGCAGCGAGTAGTCGAACAGGTCAGCAGCGAGCGGAGGCAAGAGTTCAGCCTCGGCGCAGGCGCTCGGAAGCGCTGGAGCCAACAATCGGAATCGAACCGATGACCTACGCTTTACGAAAGCGTTGCTCTACCAGCTGAGCTATGTTGGCGCGCGCGAGAGGAGCGGAAAAAAGCCGCTGCGACAGCAAGCGCAAGCACCATTTTGCCGCTTAGGCGGCAGCTTCGTCGCCCAGATCGATGCCGGCAGGCAACGCGGCGAGCAAACCGACCCGAACTTGCTCCCACTTAAATGGCTTAAGCACGACCGCGTGCGCGCCAAGGCCGCGGGCGAGGGCGAGACAATCGGAACTTGAGACAAACTGACCGCCGCCGGAGATCGCAACGATGCGGGCGTCGGGCTGAGTTTTGCGGACCGCGGGGATCAATTCGAAACCGTCGCCGTCGGGCATCATCACATCGGTTATGACGACGTCGAAGTGCTGGCGGTTGAGCAAGTGCAGCGCATTTTGGCCGCTGTCCGCACACGTGACGAAGTGGCCGCGGCTACCTAGCCACTTGGTGAGAAGATGGCGGATGCCCACCTCGTCGTCAGCGACGAGAATGGAGAGTGGTTTGTTGGAGCAAGCGTTCATCACACGCGAGGAACGTGCGGGGAAGAACTGCGCGCTACGAGAGGGAACCTCGTGGTGAGGTTTTAAAACACAGTGAAATTGGGGGAAAGCGGCGTGCGCGTCGGTCAGTTGAACGGAATACGCCCGTCCTGCAGGCCGCCTTGGAGCCGCTTCTGTAACTTCAGCGCTTCGATCGACGAGCGCAGGTGGGCGCTGAATAGGCGGAGCCGACGGTTCACATCGAGGGTCTCCAAGAGTCGCTGTTTGAGTCTGGTGTCGGTGCAGAGGTTGAAGGCCGCGATATCCACAAACGCCTCCGGATCCT
Organism: Opitutaceae bacterium; assembly: GCA_031379235.1. Classification (GTDB taxonomy): domain Bacteria; phylum Verrucomicrobiota; class Verrucomicrobiia; order Opitutales; family Opitutaceae; genus ER46. The sequence goes on from JANNEY010000649.1 coordinate 5,492, forward strand.
CCACGGTGGTGAGAAACGCAGCCAGTTCGGGCGGTCCGGCGGCCCCGAGTTTCTGGCCCACGTGGACAAGCCGGGAAAGTTCGAGGCGCAGCGAAGCGTTCTCTTCGGGTAGCGCACCGGGCTTGCTCTGCAATGCGCGAATCTGAATTTTCCGATATGGATCGTCGCGCGTGATGCGGGTAATTTCCACGCGACACAGACCCTGAAGCAGCAGGTTCGAGGTGCCGTCGTCGTTCTCTTGGCAGGCGCGAATGATGCCCACCGACGCGACGCGATGAGTTGGCTCGAACGCCTCAATTTCATCCGGATGCTGGTTCAGACTGGCGACAGCAAACAGGCGGTTGGAAGCAAGCGCGTCCCGTAACATTTGCCGATACCTGGGTTCAAAGATACGGAGTGGCAGTAGCGCTTGGGGAAAGAATGTGGTGTGCGGCAAAGTCATGACCGGCACTTCGTCGGGTAGCGTGATTTCCATCTCCATGGGTTTGAACCTAGGTATGGAACAGAGAAATTCAACTGCGCCAATGATGTGACACGCGACTCGAGTAGGTTGGCTCAACTGTGCCAAGCTGGCATATTTTGCTGCGACGGCCCCAATACGACGGCGTTTCAGTAACTTTCTAAGTGATGGAGCATAATGCTTAACAGCATTGTCGAGTGCTCGGGCACATGCGTTGCTAAACGTTCGGCATGAGCCGTATTCTCGGAATCGATCTTGGCACGACCAACTCCTGTATGGCGATTATGGAGGGCGGAGAGCCCGTCGTCATCCCCAATGCCGAGGGTGCGCGCACTACGCCGTCGGTCGTGGCATTTACGAAGTCGGGCGAGCGGCTCGTGGGCCAAGCCGCCAAGCGGCAGGCCGTCACGAATCCGCGCAACACCGTTTTCTCCGCGAAGCGTTTCATCGGCCGCAAATTCACCGAGGTCCGGGAAGAGGCGAAGAACATGCCCTTCAAGACCGTCGAGGGCAAAAACGGCGACGCCTATATCGAGGTCCAAGTCGGCGACAAGACCGAGCAGTTCGCGCCGCAGCAGATCGCGGCGTTCGTGCTCGGAAAACTGAAGGCCGACGCCGAGGCTTATCTCGGCGAGAAGGTCACGCAGGCCGTCATTACGGTCCCCGCCTATTTTAACGACTCCCAGCGTCAGGCCACCAAGGACGCCGGTAAGATCGCTGGTCTTGAGGTGCTGCGCATCATCAACGAGCCCACGGCCGCCTCGCTGGCTTACGGTCTCGACAAAAAGAAAGACGAGAAAATCGCGGTGTTCGACCTAGGTGGCGGCACGTTCGACGTGTCCGTGCTCGAGATCGGCGATGGGGTGTTCGAGGTGAAAGCCACGAATGGCGACACGCATCTCGGCGGTGACAATTGGGATGAATCGCTGATCGGCTGGCTCGTCGATACCTTCAAAAAGGAAAATGGGATCGATCTCCGTAAGGATCCGATGGCGCTCCAGCGGCTGAAGGAAGAAGGCGAAAAGGCCAAGATCGCGCTCTCGTCGGCGCAGACGGTGGATATCAATTTGCCGTTCATCACCGCAGACGCCTCGGGCCCGAAGCATCTCAACGTCCAGCTTACGCGCTCCAAGATGGAGCAGATCTGCGAATCGCTCTTCGAGCGTTGTCTCGCGCCGTTCAAGGCGTGCATGAAGGATGCCGAGCTTACGTCCGCGCAGATTGACGAGCTCGTGCTCGTCGGTGGCATGACGCGCATGCCCAAGGTCGTCGAGATCGCGCACAAGCTCGGCGGTAAACCTCCCCATCAAGGGGTGAATCCTGATGAAGTCGTCGCCATCGGCGCGGCCGTTCAGGGCGGTGTGCTCAAAGGCGAAGTCCGCGATGTGCTTCTGCTCGACGTGACGCCGCTCACGCTTGGTATCGAGACGGCCGGCCAAGTTGCGACCGCGATGATCCCGCGCAACACGACGATCCCGGCGAAAAAAACCCAAACCTTCTCCACCTACAGCGACAATCAGCCCGGCGTCGAAATCGTCGTCCTCCAGGGTGAGCGGCCGATGTCGCGCGACAACAAAGTGCTCGGCACGTTCAAGCTCGACGGCATTCCGCCCGCACCGCGCGGCGTCCCGCAGATCGAAGTGACGTTCGACATCGATGCCAACGGCATCCTCCACGTCTCCGCCAAGGATCTTGGCACGGGCAAAGACCAGAAGATTACGATCCAAGGTTCGTCCGGCCTCTCCAAAGAAGAAGTGGAGAAGATGACCAAGGAAGCGGAGTTGCACGCTGCCGAGGACAAGAAGCGCAAGGAAGCGGTCGAGACCAAGAACCAACTCGACACC
>JANNEY010000064.1:0-2019 GCA_031379235.1 Opitutaceae bacterium
CAGAAGCATTCCGTCGGGCGGCCCACTACGTGGCGCGGATTCTGGAGGGCGCGAAGCCTGCCGATCTTCCCGTTGAGCAGCCGACAGTGATTACTCTCACCGTAAATCTGAAAACCGCAAAAGCGCTTGGGATCACTGTCCCGCAGGACGTTCTCCTGCGCGCCGACCGAGTCATCGAATAGCCGCTCGCGATTTGCATGTGCCCGCGCCACCGAACATCGACTTGCAGATTGGCGCGCGGCAAGCGGCGCGCGCCTGAAGCCCGGCGTTGGGCGTCACGGGACGCTTGGTGGCATTCGCAATGCGATGGCTGCAATCGGCCAATCCCTGCCGGTCGCCAGCTCTCCTTGGCAATGAAAACCAATCTGCTGCCCTTGCCGCAACCCAGCAAAATGGGCGCGCAGATTGAGGCGTGGGGGTGAATTGAATACACGTCGCAAACTTCTTGTTGCGCTTGGTGCGGGGGTGGGCGCGCTTACAACGCCGCCTGTGTTGTTCGCCCAGAAAGCCAATGAACTCCCGCGCGTCGGATACCTTTCGGGGGTTGGCGATCCATTTTTCGACATATTTCAGCGGCACATGCGGGAGCGGGGATACATCGATGGCAGCAATATTGTTATCGAGCGGCGCGACGCAGAGGGACTGGACAGAATCCCGATACTTGTCAGCCAGCTCGTCCAGCAGAATGTACGTGTGCTCGTCGCGCCGAATAATGTCGCCATCGAAGCCGCCAAGAAAGCGACTACGACTATTCCAATCGTCATGGTGACTTCCATCGATCCGGTCGCCGCGGGGTTTGTGGCTACCCTTGCCCGTCCCGGCGGAAACATTACTGGCATCGCCAATCTTCAGCGCGACCTGAGCGCGAAGCGGATCGAGATGCTCCGGGAGATGTTTCCCAGGTTATCGCGCTTGGCGATTCTTTGGGACGAAGCCGGCCCCGGGCCAAAAATCGCGTTCAAGAATTATGAGACCGCGGCACAGGCGCTGAAATTGAGATTCCAGTCGCTCGCGATTCACGGGCCGAAACCTGACCTGGAAGGCGCGTTCCAAGCAGCGAAAGCAGAAGGTGCTCAGGCAATTATTGTTGTCGGCAACCCGACGATTAACCCGTACCGGGCGACCGTCATGGCATTGGCTCTCAAGCACCGCCTTCCGTCAATGGCGGAACACGACGCCTGGGTGGATAGCGGCGGGCTGATGTCGTTCGGAGCCAGCCTCCCGGAAATCTACCAGCGCGTCGCCGTGTATGTGGACAAGATCCTGAAGGGCGCGAAGCCCGCTGATCTTCCGGTTGAGCAGCCTACCAGGTTGGAGCTGGTGGTCAGTATGAAAACCGCGAAAGCGCTCGGCATCAAGATTCCCAACTCGATCTTGGTGCGCGCCGACAAGGTGATCGAATAGACTGCGGCAATTTACTGTTTCGGGAAACGCGGCCGGCAGCTTGCGGTCGGCACCCCTCGGCCGGGTGAACGGTGAGGTTGGGCGTCACGGGTCGCTTCGAGGGAAAGAGCGGGCGTTTCAGCCACGCGTCGTCCCGATAGGCATCACGTCTCGGTTCGCGAGACAATGGCAGCTGTTTCAGCCAGGAGCCGCACCATGGAGCTAACCGCAGTTCTCACGCACGCCGAAGAAGACGGATTCGTCGCACTGAATCCCGAGACTGGAACCACAACGCAAGGCGAAACGGTTGAAGAAGCCGTGGCGAATCTGAAGGAAGCTACAGCCTTGTATCTTTCCGAGTTTCCCATGCCCTCAATGGGTCACCCGATAGTCACCATGTTCACAGTGCCCGAGCTGGCACGTGCCTAAGCTGCCGCACGCCTCCGGCGCCGAGATCCAGCCCGCCCTGGAACGGCTCGGTTTTCAGAAGGTTCGGCAAAGCGGCAGCCATGTCGTCCCCGTAGCCACGGTCGTTTGCCAAATAACTACACTGTAGTTAAAATTGCCGCGTGGGCGCTCTGCGATTTGAATGGGATGAACGTAAGGCAGCTGCAAACGCGAAGAAGCATGGCGTTG
>JANNEY010000074.1:0-5692 GCA_031379235.1 Opitutaceae bacterium
TTTCTTTTGTGGGTTGTGGGGTTCCCCCGCCGCGGGGGGGCGGTCCGCGCCCCCTTGTTCTTTTTCTACCTCTACACCTCCCCCCGGGGGCCCCCCCCCCCCCGGCCGCTACGAAATCTCCCTCAATCCTCAGATCCGCCCACACTGAGCGAGCGGCCGTTGTCCTTCGCCCCGAGTTTCAGGATAAACGGCGCAGCCGTTTTCGCCCACGCCTCCGCTTTCGGAAAGCCCGCTGCCCCGTCCGCCCAGCACGCCCGCAGCAGCTCCGTGTCGATCACGCCGGGATTCAACGGCACCGCCGCCATGCCCTGCGGTAATTCCTCGGCGAGAGACTTCGTCAGACCTTCGATCGCCCACTTCGACATGCAATAGGGCCCGACATCCGCGGCCACACTCCGTCCCCAACCGGAGCTGATGTTCACGATCACGCCCTTTCTTTTCGCCACCATCGCGGGCACGAAGTGGCGAATCACATTCTGCGTCCCACGGATGTTCGCATCGACGAGCTTGGTGAATTCGCGGTCGTCCTGCTCCCAGACGGGCGCAAGCCGGTTCATGATCGCCGCGTTGTTGATCAAAAAATCGGGCGGGCTGTCGTTCTCCAACACCTTCGCGGCCCAGATCGCGACCTTGCTGTCGAGGCCCACGTCGAGCACCGAGAAATCGTGCGGCGCCTGGTGCGTCATCCGCAGATCAAAGATCGCGTCGCCGCTCCGGCCGCAGCCGATCACCGTGTGCCCGCCACGGATAAATTCCTCCGCCAGCGCCCGCCCGAGCCCGCGCGTAACTCCGGTGATGACGATTTTCATGGGTTCACAGAGGCACAGATTCGCGCGAAGAAAAACTCCAATCCGCCGCGGTTACGTCGCAAACCACCGCCCGCACGGACCCGCGTGTGGCGTTCGCACACTTGCGCTCGACGGGCCGTCTGCTTGCGTCGCACGCAGTGGTTTTCTCGTCCGTCGTCTTCCTGTTTTTCTTCCTACCAGTGGTGCTCGGCGTGGCATTGCTACTCCAGGGCTGGGTAAACCGGCGCGGCGGCAGCGGCGTGCCGCTGCGAATTGCCAACGCTTGGTTGCTGTGCGCGAGCCTCGGATTCTACGCGTGGGGCGAAATGCGGCTCGTCTGGGTGCTGTTGTTGTCGGGCGCGCTGAGTTACGCTGGCGGGCTGGCGATCGCGCCGGTAACCGGTCGTGTGCGCTTCGCCGTGCTGTCGCTGTTCGTTACGGCCCACATCGGACTGCTCGCGTGGTTCAAATACAGCGGCGTGCTCGCCGCCCTGCTGGCCCGATTCGGCACACCGGTCGTCTGGCCGGCAGTCGTGCTGCCGCTCGGCATCAGTTTCTTCACGTTTCACGGCCTGAGCTATGTGGTCGATGTGTATCGGGGCAAAGTCGCGCCGACGCGGAGCACGGTGGACTTTGGGTGCTATTTCGCGCTGTTCCCGCAGTTGGTCGCCGGGCCCATTGTGCGCTTCTCGGAGGTCGCCACCGCCTACATTCGGCGCGTGACCACGCTCGACGACATCGCTGATGGCGCGCGGCGCTTCGCCGTCGGGCTCGCGAAAAAAGTCCTCATTGCCAACCAAGTCGCGCTGCTGGCCGATGCGGCGTTTGCCCTGCCCGCCGCGGAACGGACGGCCGGCGCGGCCTGGCTCGGCGCGGTCGCCTACGCGCTGCAGATCTACTTCGATTTTTCCGGTTACTCTGACATGGCACTCGGCTTGGGCCGAATGCTGGGCTTTGCTTTTCCCGAGAATTTCGACCGGCCTTACATCGCGCACTCCGTGCGTGATTTCTGGCGACGCTGGCACATGACGCTGTCGCGCTTCTTCCGCGACTACCTCTACATTCCGCTGGGCGGCAACCGCCGGGGCGCCGTCCGCACGGCAATCAATCTCGTGCTCGTGTTCGCCCTGTGCGGATGGTGGCACGGGGCGGCGTGGACGTTTGTCGCGTGGGGCTTGTTTCATGGGCTGTTTCTCGCCGCCGAGCGAATTCTGGAACCGTGGCTCGTGCATGCACCACGATGGAGCCGCCCGTTCGGCCACATCTACACGCTGGTCGTCGTGCTCGTTTCGTGGGTGCTCTTCCGCTGCGAAACGTGGCCCCAGGCGCGCGACTACGTTGGCGCGATGACCGAATGGCGTTCGCTGCCGGAGCTCGCCGCGCTGCCGTGGCGCGCGCTCGCACCCGACGTTTTGCTGGCGATGGCCGCGGGCATCCTTTGCTGCCTACCGCTCCAGAACGTGTGGTCGCGCCTCGCCACTTCGGGCCCGAGGATTGCAACGCTGCGTGGGCCGCTGGCCACCGCGGCACAACTCGCGCTGCTCACGGCCTGCCTCCTCGCCGTCGGCGCCGGGTCGCACGACCCGTTCATCTATTTTCGTTTCTGACCGATGAGCGCAACCGCCCCGTCCACTCCTCGTGCCTGGCAACTGGTCTGGCTCACCGGATTCGCCGTGCTCCTTGGCGCGCCTGCAATCGGCTGGCTCGTGCGTGTGCCACCGCCCGCCGCGATGCAGGAGATGCGCGCACTCGCCTCGTGGCCTGACTCCGCCCAGGTCCCGCTCACCGATTGGCCGGCGAAATTCGAGGCCTGGCTGCGTGACCACTTTCCCCTCCGCGGCCAGATCGTGCACGCCCACAGCGTGCTCCGGCACCAGTGGCTCGGCGCTCCTTCGGCGAACGTCATCGTCGGCCGTGACTCATGGCTGTTTTTCAGCGGCAACCGCACCGTGGAGGACTTCACGGGCCACGATCTGCTGACTCAAGCGGAGCTCGACCAATGGGCGACCGTGATCGAGGGACGCCGCGCGTGGCTGCGCGAGCGCGGAATCGCGCATCTGTTCGTCGTGGTGCCGAACAAATCCACGATCTACCCCGAGCAATTGCCCGTCGGCCTGCGCACGCGGGCGCGACCCGGCAAGCTCGATCAGTTATTCGCGCACTTGCACGCACGCGGCGCGGGCTCGGGAGTGCTCGATCTGCGGCCGGCGATGCTCGCATTAAAGCAACGGGAGCGCGCGTATTGGATCACTGACAGCCATTGGAGCGCGCACGGGCTTGTCGCCGGCACCGAGGCGATCCTGCGGCGTCTCGGCGAGCTGGGCGTCGATGCGGGAGCGTCCGATTGGCACGGGGCGTTGAAAATCGAAAACAGCCTCCGGTTCGGAGACTGCGCCGATTTGCTCGCCATGCGCGGTCTCTGGCCGTCTCCACTCGAGGCTCAGCTGCGGTGGGTGCGTCCGCCGGATTTGCGCTACGCCGCCTCGCCGCTCGCCACGGTTCCGCCTTGGCACGATGTCCCGGCATGGAAAAAACCGGTCTTGACCGAACGCGACTCCGCCCGCGGGCGCGTCGTGCTGCTGTGCGATTCATTCTTTCGTTCCGGCGGCATGCCCTCCGACGCGGAGGGGCAGATGCCGTTTCAACTTTGCTTCCGCCGTTTCACAAGCCTCTGGGAGTGGACCACGGCCGAACATATCATAGCCATCGCAGAACATGAGCGCCCCGATGCGATCATCGAGGAATGGACGGAGCGTTTCCTAAAACAAGTCCCCGCCGACCATTCCGAGTTCGCGCGCGCCCGCGCCGACGCAGGCAAGCCGTAGTCCACGCCCGCGGCCATCGTGCCGCACTCCCAGTCCCCCTGGGCACTTTCGCCGCTACGTCCCTTGTCTAACGGCTCTGCAAGCTGTGCTTGTTGAGCCCGGCCTTGCGGCACGCATCCCACACAAACGTCAGGCGATCGAGCGTCGCCTTCTCGTCAGAGCGGATGAGCACGGGGATGTCTTTGTCCACGTTCTTTACCTCAAGCAAAACCTTGGGCAGTTCCGCATCGGTGATCGGCTTGCCGTTGAAGTTCAGGCTGCCGTCCTTGGCGATGGCGATAGTGACGTTGCCACGAAACTCGTTCTTACCCGCGGTCTCGACCTTGGGCAGCGTGATGTTAAGCGTCGCCGCCGAACGCGCCTGCATCGTGACGTAGGCGAAGAGCACGAGCATCACGAGCACGTCGATCAACGGCACCAGCGGCAACTCCGGCCGCTTTCGCTTCGCGCGATGACCAAGCAGGCTCATATTTTCGGCGGCGTTCCGACCGGACCCTGTTTCGCCAGCACGCGCTCCAAGAGCACATCGAGCTGCGCCGTGCGCTTTTCGATCACGCGCTGGAGAAAACCACTGCCGATCAGCGCCGGCAGCGCGATGCAAAGGCCGAGCACCGTCGCCGACAGCGCGTAGCCCACGCTCTCGGTGAACTGCACCGGGTCCGGCATCCGCGTCTGCGGATCGACGACCGAAAACGCCCCGAGCAAACCCGTGACGGTGCCGATAAGACCGATCAAGGGAGCCGCGGCGTAAATCGTGTCGAGATAGCTGATGCCCCGCTCCATTTTGATAATCTCCAGCCGGGCGAAAGCTTTCGTCGCGTCTTGGTCACCCGCGTGGCGCGCAGCAAAATCCAAAATCCGGCCGAGCGACGAACGTCGGTCGCCGCCGACCGCGGCCCGCCCCTCGACAATCGCCTCCGACAGATGCTCCGGAATCACGGCCGACTGGCGCAGCGCGTAACAACGCTCGGCAATGATGAAGACAGCGACGATCGAGCACAGCCCGAGTGGGTAGATGAGCATCCCGGCTTCCCGAATGATGCGCGTAAAATCAATGGCGGCGAAAAACATGGCTGGAGAAGGAAACGTGCCGCGGTGTGACGCCACCGCGAGGGAAAAGTTCACCCGAATTTTTTGAACGAGCTGCCCGAGCGCCAACGCGCGGCCTCTCGACTGCGCCGTGCCTCAATTTGATTTGTCCCTGCGCGAAGCCGCGCTCCGCGGGGCAAAGCAGCCATCGAGCTGGATCACCGCGGCGCCCTTTGCGCACCTCGTGATGACAATCATTCGGAAAACACGCCGCAATGGGGCGGGTCTTTGATCCGCTCTCGCGAACCCAACACGAAAAAGGGCAGGTCATGGGACCTGCCCTACTCTATCCTCACGCCGCCAGATAAGGCAGCTTCGCCGCTGCAATCTTCATGGCCGGCATGCCGTCGAGGAGTTCGCCGATCGCGTCCCAACGGCCGTTGATGAGCGCGTCACGATCGGTGGCGCGCACGGCCGCTTTCACCGTCTGGCCGGCAAACCGGATTTCCTGCTTATCCACATCGAGGACGACCTCGGTCGCCGGGTTCTTGTCGATCGCGGCGGCGATCCTGGCGATGTCTTCACGGCTCGCGGTGGCGCACGGGATGCCGAGCGTCGTGCAGTTGCCAAAGAAAATCTCGGCGAAATTTTCCGCGATCACGGCCTTGAAGCCGTATTTCTGGATCGCCTGGGGCGCGTGTTCGCGCGAGGAACCGCAGCCGAAGTTGGCGCCGGAGAGCAGCACGGTCGCGCCCTTGAACCGCGGCGCATTGAGCGGATGGTCGGTGACCTTTCCGGTCGCGGGATCGTTCCGCACGTCGTGGAAGAGGAACTCACCGAGCCCGTCGAACGTGACGCACTTCATGAAGCGCGCCGGGATGATGCGGTCGGTGTCGATGTCGTTACCGGGCACGAACACGCCGCGGCCGGTGATGGAGGTGATTTTTGCGAGAGGCATTTTAAGAATCGGGTTTGCCCGCGAATCACGCGAATGAGCGCGAATTGATCAGAATCATTCGCGGCTATTCGCGTGATTCGCGGGCGACAGGT
>JANNEY010000079.1:0-1601 GCA_031379235.1 Opitutaceae bacterium
CAACGCCATCATCAACGACGCCAACGAGTCTTTCCGTCGCCAATACGAGATGCGCGCGTTCACCAATCAGGTCGTTTTCAACCCCGCCGTGCCCAACACCGGCGCCAACGCCACCGCGGGCATCGCCCCCGGCTTCACCGATCGCATCACGCAGGTGCGCCCGGTCGCCGCCTCCACGATGGAAGAGACCACCACCGGCCCCGGTAATTTCTGGAACCGTATGCGCCGGCTCGACCTCGGCGCCGAGCACACCTGGGGCGCGTGGACCCTCGACTACAACGCCTCCTACACGCAGACCAACATCAACGGCGGCGGCGGCGGCCGCGGCGGCATCCTCGTCAACCGCCTCACCGGCGTCGGCTGGATCCTCGATCGCACGCGCGACGATCTCTACCCGCGCTTCACGCAGACCGACGTCACACCCGCCACCGACATTTCCAACGCCGCCAACTACCGCCCCACCACCTACACCAACAACAACCAGCAAAACGACGACCAAATCAAGGAGGCGCGCCTCAACGCCCGCTACGCGCTGCCCGTCGGCTTCCCGCTCGCGCTCAAGGCCGGCGGCCTGTGGCGCGAGCGCTACGCCGGCGCCTTCAACCTCGCGCGCCGCTGGAATTTTGCCGGCACCGCCGCGCTGCCCGCGAACGGCCTCGTCACCTTCGACGAAGTGAAGACCGGCCGCCGCGTCCCGTATTGGGAGCCGATCCAGTTCTTCGTCGATCGCGCGCCCGTCACGCCCGCGCTCTGGAGCGAGGATCGCTACTTTAACGAGCAGACGAACTACACCGGCAACCGCGCCGTCACCGAGACCATCACGGCCGGCTACGCAATGGCGCATGGCAAGTTCGGCCGCGAGGGCGTGCTCGGGCGCACCGGCTTCCTCGGCGGCGTGCGCACCGAGCGCACCGAAACCGACAGCTGGGGCTGGGTCCGCGCGCGCAGCGGCAGCAACGCCGCACAGCAGCTCGCCGATCCCGTCGGCTCCGCCACGCGCGACTACGCCGGCACGCTGCGTAAAATCAGCGGCAGCTACACCAAGTCGTTTCCCAGCGCGCATCTCACGCACGACCTCACGCCCGACCTCAAGGCACGGCTCAGTTGGTCCACAAGCTTCGGCCGCCCGGCGCTCAACAACGCCCTCCCCAACGAGACCGTCGCCGAGCAGCAGCAGACACTCACGGTGAACAACCCCTCGCTGCTCCCGCAGGTAGCCGACACCTGGGACGCGACACTCGAGTATTATTTCGAGCCGGTTGGCAGCGTGTCCGCGGGATTTTTCCGCAAGCGCATCCGTGACTACATCGTGAGCGGCATCGCGAGTGGCACCATCGCCGGCGGCAACGACAACGGCTTCAACGGCGAATACTCCGGCTTTACGCGCCTCACCACGTCGAATGCCGGCACCGCCTACGTGCAGGGCTGGGAGTTCAACTACCAGCAGCAGTTCACGTTTCTCCCCGGCCTCCTCAAGGGCCTGGCCTTCTCCGCCAACTACACGATGATCGAGACGCACGGCGACTTCGGCGGCACGATCTCGCGCGAGACGAAGGAGGTCGCCGGCTTCATCCCGCGCATGGGCAACCTCTCGCTCTCGT
>JANNEY010000086.1:0-2742 GCA_031379235.1 Opitutaceae bacterium
GCTGGGGCCGGGGGCCGGCCGCAAGCGCACGGCGGCGATCGATGGCTATGTGCGGCGGCGCTGGCCGCAATTGCTGGACGAGGGCTGTCGCAACTTTAGGGAAACACTTCAGCGGGAAATCGAAGGCCTCTTCGCCACCCGGCTCTCCGGCGAAACGCTGCGCGTGTTGCTGGCGCAGATCAAAACCGAGGAAGCCTCCACTCCCGACGCCACCGCCCCAGCCGAAGCGCCGGATACCTCGCCGACCCAACCGCCACCGCCTGCCCCTTCGCCTTCGGCGGCCGACCTTGCAGTTGCCACCGCCGCAGGATCGGCCGCGCTGACTTCAGCCCCGGTCGTGGCGTGGGCGGAACCGACCGCGGCGGACGAGGTCGTTCGCGCGACCGCGTTGAGGGAGAGCACTTGCGCGGAGCACGCGGAGGCCGCGCCGTCCCCGCCAGCCGCTGATTCCACTGGCGAGAGCGAGGCCGCGGGCGGTGCCACGGCCAGTTCGCCACCCCCGGCGTCGAGCAAGTGCACTCCCTCCTTTTGGGCTCCGGCACCCGGGACTGCCATCCTCTGCGACCACGCGGGGCTGCTGCTTTTTGCCCGCGCGCTCGGGTCGCTGCCCGGGGCCGTGGCACCACGCGAACCGCTCCTAACGCAATGGCTGGGCAGCGTGCTGCTCGGTGCCGCCAACGTGGAGCAGACCAAGTATCTCAACTGGGACGATCTGAGTTTGCTGCTCGGCGCGGTGGTGCGTTTTCCCACTACCCAACGCGAGGGACTCCAGCGTCTGGCCACGCCCGCCACCGTGGCGGCCGTGCTCCGTTGGAACCTGCAGCAACTCGGTCCGGCCGCCGTCGGCACCGACTGCTACCTCGATCCGCACACCCAGCATTACACCGGGATGCAACCGGTGCTCAAAGGTTGGTGTGCCGCCATTCGCTGGGCCGACAAGCTCGTCAACAGCGACTTCGTGCACACCGCGCACGGCGAGCCCATCTACTTCGAGTGCACCGATAATTACGATGACTTGCGCGCCCGCTTTGCCCCGCTCATCGGGCGCCTGCGCACCACTCTGCAATGGGCGCCGGAGCGCGTGCTGACCTTCGTCGTGGATCGCGGCATCTACGGCCACGACGTCTTTACCCAGGTCATCGCCGACCCCACCGTGCATCTCATCACCTGGCAAAAAGGCTATGTCGCCGAACCCTGGGACGCCGCCGCGGTGAGCGGCACCTATCTCCTGGAAAAAGCCCGCAACCGCGCCGAGGACGTGCGCGTGTATCGGTTTTCCTATCACGATAGAATCTGGGCCGCCAATCCGGCGCTGCGCCAGATCGTGGTCCGCGCCACCAACCCCGCCGGGGAGACCGCCCAGCTCGCCATCCTCACCGACGATCTCACGCGGCCCGCCGCCGAGATCGTGCGTCTCATGTTCAACCGCTGGGTGCAGGAGAACGATTTCAAATACCTCAACCAACACTTCGGGATCAACCAGCTCACCAGCTACCGGAGCCTGCCCTACGCGACGCTGCGGGCCGGGCTCACCGACCGCCTCGTCCCCAGTCATGCCTACGTGCAAAAAGCCAGGGCCGGCCAGGCGCTCCTCAAGCAAAAAGCCCGCCTGCTGCTCACCGCCGACCAGGCGCAGCGCACCGAAAACCAGCGCCAGCTCCGCCTCGCGGAACTCCAAAAACCAAGCGCCCGCCCGCACCCGGAAACCCGCGTTGCGTCCACGTCCGCAGCCGCAGCGCCCACCGAGATCGCGCCACCCACCGCCGCTGACGCCACCGAAGTCGCCGCAAGCGCCACCGCCACGGCTCGCCGCCGGGAGCTCACCGGGCTGAAGCACGCCAGCCAACGTTTTGAAAAATACCGGGCCGAACGCACGCGCAAGCTCGACGAGCTGCACCAAAAAATCATCGCCAATCAAGCGGAGAAAGACGCCATGGAGCGGGAAGTATCCCGGATCGATCAGCTCGTGGCGCAAGGCATGGTGCGCCTCGACACCGGCAATAAAACGCTGATGGACGCGATCAAGCTCACCGCCCGCAACCTGTTTTACCGCGCCCTCGCGCCCTTCAAAGCCGCCTACGACAACTACCGCGACGACCACGACTACTTCCGGGAGCTGAGCCAAAGCGCCGGTGTGCTGCGCTGGACCGGCACGGAGTTCGAGGTGCATCTGGTGCCCACGGTGAACTATGCCCCGAAGCTGCGTAAAATCATCGACCGCGTGCTACAGGATCTGAACGACAGTGGTCTGACGCTCCCGGATGGCAGCGGTCGCAAACTGCGCCTGCGACTCACGCGCAAGGAACAGATCGAAGTGCGGGTGCGCGACCACGACGAGCGCTAACTCGCCAACGCCGCCTCGTTAAAACCACGCGGCCATGTAAAATTGCGCAGAACTGAACCGACTCGTGCAATTACCCACGTCCAGATCGTCTCCCGCGGTTGAAAACTATTTTCCGCCGTCGCGCGGCCTGCGGGGTTTTCCACCAAAACCCAGGGAATCGAACTTGCTCGTCCTTCCGCCCGTTTTGAGGTCGGACAGTGAGGTCTGATCTTTCTTGCTGAGGCAAAACGCGCCGTCCGACCGGTCCGCGTGGCCGGCGGAGCTGGCGATCTGGTGCACAGTTCAACGATGCCCAATGACACCGGTTCGGAGGAGATTCGGATACTGGACTACCTTGAGTTAAGGGGCAGAGGATCGCCCGTTTCGATCAGGGAAGCACTTGGATTGTCGAGGTCGGC
>JANNEY010000114.1:0-2529 GCA_031379235.1 Opitutaceae bacterium
CCAGCCGCCGGCGGCTGACTCGGCGACGCCCTACGGATCGAGATCGTAGATCTCGACGAGGGCGGTGCCGGTGGTGTTGACGGTGCCGGAGACGACGACGGTGTAGCCGCCGGGCGGGAGGCGCACGACGACGACGGCGTCTTTGCTGCCCGCGGGCAGGGTGAAGGCCCCCGCCTGAGTGAAGGCCGCGATGAGATCGGCGGCGTTGCCCCAGTTGTCGTTGCTGGCGACGGTGAGGTTGCTGCCGAGCGGTGCGACGGCGAGCTGCGGATCGGCGAGCAAGCTGCCGACGCCGAATTGCGCGAGGCCGGGACCGACCGCGCGAATGAGCAGGAGCTTCGGCGCATTCCCGCCGATCACGAAGCCGGGCACGAGCGCCTGCTGGCCGGTGCCGACGAAGCCCAGCGTGGAAACATTCAGGAGCCGCACAGGTGCAGTGGTGGGCTCCTCGTCATAGACCTCGGCGAGCGCGATGCCGGAAGCGGCGGAATTTTTTGAAGTGATGCGCACGGTGTAACCGCTGGCGCCGGTCGCGCGGAGCGCGGTTACGACCGCGGCATCGGTTGAAGTCGTGGTCGCGAGCGGGAAGGCCCCGACACGGGCGAACGCGGTCTGCATGGCGGCGCCGCCGCCCCAGTTGTCATTCGCGGCCACCGAGACCGTGCCGCCGAGCGGAATCACTTCCATGACCGGATCTGCGAGGGTGCCGCTCACGCCAAACGAGCCGAGCGTCGGCCCGATGGCGCGAACGACGAGGGCCTTGGTGGTGTTCCCCTGTAAGACGAAACCGGGCGTGAGTGCGCCGCCGACGGGGACGAAGCCACGCGTGGAGACGTTGATGAGCCGGCTCGTGCCGCCTTCGTTCAAGGTGAGAGTCGCGACCGCGGAGTCGATGCTCCCGGCGGTGTTGGAAACGGTGACAGAGTAGAAGCCGACGCTGTTGGCGCTGGCGGGAGCGAGGGCGAGGTTGGGTTGATTTGCGCCGCCGATGGCGGAGCCGTCTTTTTTCCACTGATAGCTGAGGCCACCGCCGTTGGCGGCCACGGTGAAGGTGACCAGCGTGCCGGGTGCGACGAACTGCGATTGCGGCTGCATCGTGAAGCCGGGAGCGGTGCCCACGACGCTGACGGTGAGAATGGCGGGCGCACTCGTGACCGTGCCGACGGAGTTGGTGACGGCGACGGTATAGGCGCCCGCATCAGTTGCGCGGACAGTGGACAAGGTAAGGCTGTTCGCCGTGGCCCCGGTGATCGCGCTGCCGTCTTTGCGCCACTGAAAAGTCGGGGCCGGGCTGCCGGTGGCGGCGACGCCAAAAGTGACGGTGCTGCTAGCCGATACGTTCTGGCTGATCGGTTGCACGGTGATCACGGGCAACGCTGTGGGCGCGCCGTTGATGATAAAGCGCACGACCTCGGGCCCGAAGCTGTCGCCCGCCCCACTGGCATTCTGATAAGCGAGGATGGAAATCGAAAACGTGCCGGCGGTCGTCGGCGTGCCGGTGATGATGCCACTGGCAGCGTTAAGGACGCCGGTTGAATCAATCCCGACGACGGTTAGGCCCGGTGGGAGAGTGCCGCTGATCCGATAGGAGCTGGCCGGCACCGCCGCACCGGTCACGCTAAAGGCAAAAGCCGAGATGGGAGTGCCGACGGTGGCGATGACGCTCGGACTGGTCACGACGAAACGCGTCGCGCCGGCAAGTGAATGCACCGCGCCGAGAGAACCGAGCGCGGCAACTGAGGAGCGAAGCAGGGAAACGATGCGCGACGGCGCGGAAAACTCCGCCGCACCGGCGACCGTGCGCAGAACCGGCGTGCGCTGCAGGAGCAGGAGCAGGCCGGCAACGGGCAGGTTGAGCCGGAGGAGGAGAGTTTTGGGGTGGAGGCGCATCATCGAAAAAACCGCGGCGCCGGATTCAGACTCGGCGCCGCGGCGAATGTTCGGGTCAATTACTTGCCCGCCGGGGGCAGCGGGCGCAACTCATCGCGTGTAAGTTTTCCGTCTTTGTTCGCGTCGAGGGCGCGGAGGCTCGTCGCGGCATTGGCGATCTCGGTAGCGGAGAGCGCGCCGTCGCCGTTGGCATCGAGCGCAAGCATCACCGGCATGACGGGCCGCGGCCGATCGCCCGGCGGACGGTCGCCGCGGGCGGGGGCGTTGGCGGGCGCCGTGGGCGCATCGGCCGGACGCGCAGGGCGGAGCTCCTCGAGGGAGAGCATGCCATCCTTGTTGGCGTCGAGCGTGAGCAGGTTCGCGGTGGCGTTGGCGATTTCGCCGGCGGAAATCTCGCCGTCCTTGTCGGGGTCGAGCGCGCGCAAGATCGGGGGGAGTCCGGGTCCGCCCGGGCCGCCGGGGCCGCCCGGAGGTCCGCGACGAGGGCCGCGTCCCGTGCCATCGGGGCCGGGTTGAGCGAGGAGGGTGGCGTTGGCGGGCGCCGTGGGCGCATCGGCCGGACGCGCAGGGCGGAGCTCCTCGAGGGAGAGCATGCCATCCTTGTTGGCGTCGAGCGTGAGCAGGTTCGCGGTGGCGTTG
>JANNEY010000131.1:0-4185 GCA_031379235.1 Opitutaceae bacterium
TGAAGTCCGACTCGATCGTGATTATCGGCGACTCGCGCCCGCTCTTCGATCTCGACCTCGATGAGCTGGAAAAGGGTCTCGGTCGCCGGCCCGTCCAACTCGCGATTGCCGGCAGCTGCGCCTACGTCAACCTCGAGGAGCTCATCAACGACGAGCGCTTCCGCGGCACCGTCATCTGCAGCGTGGTGCCCGGCATGTTCTTTGCCCCCGGCGGTCCGTTGGTGAAAAACGCCGAGGACGCGCTCAAGCGCTACCGCACCCGCACGATGGCGCACCGCACTGGCCATCACCTCGGGATGTTTTTGGAGGAGCGCATCGCCTTCATGAAGCAGGAGGACCTCGTGCTCGCGAAGCTGCTGGAAAAAATTTCCGTCCCCAATCGCGCCAACTCCTACCTAGGGCCCGCGCTACCGCCGTATTTCCAGACGACCGACCGCGAGCGCCGCACGCGCATGTCCGACGCCTGCGCCCAGCCCGGCCCGCTGCAGGACCGCGTGAAGCACGGGTGGATCCCGCTCTTCACGCCGCCGCCGTTTCCCGCCCACACGCCCAAGGAAGTGCTCGAAGGTATGGGGCGCACCGTGGAGGAGCGCTTCGGCAAAGTCGCCGCGCTCGTGAAGAAACTCCAGGCGCGCGGCGGCAAGATCGTGTTCGTCCGCTATCCGCACAGCGGAGATTTGAAGGTGCTCGAGGACAAGGGCACGCCGCGCTCCGACGCCTGGGCGCGGTTGATGAAGGAAACCAGCGCGCCCAACATCTACTACTCGGATCATCCCGAGCTGATTTTCGACTGCCCCGAGTGGTCGCACCTGTCTGGACCGCAATCGGTGGAATTCACGAAGCGGCTCGTGCCGCATCTGAAGACCGCGCTGGCAAAGTAGGAGCGCCGAACGGAGCGGCGGTTTTTAACCGCCGTATGGGCGCTTGAAAAGCGCCCTTCCGCCCGCGCCATAGGGGCAGGTAAGCCCGTCGCTACCTCGGACACGAGGTCTGGCGCTACTTCCGCATCTGCTTCGGGTCGCCTGCGGCGTCGAAGAAGAGTTTGCCTTCCTTCGCCGTGTTCCAGACATCGCTGACCTCGCGCATCACGGGAAGCACGGTCTCGTCGGACACGGTGCTGAGCTTCTGATGCGTGGCCTTGCGCAGGGCGCGGTTCGCGTCGCGCTTGTCCTGCTTGCCGCTGGCCGCGGCGGTGACGCTGGCGATGGAATGCATTCGTTTAGAGCGGCTCATAGGATTTTTCGGCGATACGACGACGTCGTCGTTCCGATTCACGGATCCTCTTTGCTGTCTTGAGGTGTGTCCGGTGGGCTTGGCCGGCAGAACTCGTAGTAGACAATTCCAAGGAGAACCAGCGGCAGCAGCGCGCTTAGAACCGCCCATGCCCACACGGAGTAGCCAAAGGTGTTGTTGATGCCATCTTGCAGCACCGCAATGCCGGCGCATGTCGAGACTACGGCCAAGGGATAGGATGCAAAAACCGCGAGTCGGCGATGCGGCCTAAAAGGCAGAACCAATAGTCCAATTGTCGTGATGACCGCGGATGCAAGCGTTCCGAGAATCATTCCGCCGGCTTCCGTGCCGTGCGCGACGGCCACGGTTGGCGATAGAAGCAGAATCAGCGGGTAGCGCCAACGTGTGCTCATTTCCTTCCGATTACTTCGGACTCGGAGCCGATGCGGCGCCGGGCGCGCCTTGGCCGCCGCGACGTCCGCCGCCACCGGTGCCGGGCACGGGCCGCGTGAGATTCGCCGTCGCGTCCTTCGCAGCGAGAGTCTCCACGCCGGGTTTGCCGAGGAAGCCGAGGTCGCGCGTCCATTCGATGAAGCGATCGTGCCATGTGCCCATGGCGATGCCGCCGCGGTTCGTGAGGCCACCGGTCGAGGGCGGGTCGCCGGCGAACGGCGTGTCGCCGGGGTGGCGACCGCGGGCGTAGATGTGCATTTCGACATTCGGGATGCCGGCGTTGAGCATCGCGGTGAACCAGTCGTTGGCCCAGATCGCGTGGCCGCGGTCGCCCCAACCGGCGCAGACGATGAAGCTCGGCGGTGCGTCACGCGGGATGGCGGGCGCCTTCCATTCGGCACCGGCCGCGGCGGCGGCGGGGCCGCGCGGCTGTGTGAAGGGCGTGGGCCCGGGATAGATCACGCCGACGAAATCCGGCCGCGACGAAACCGCGGCGAAGGGATTGCCGGGGACGTTGTTCTTCTGATCAAACTCTTCCCAGAAAAGTCCGGCGGGTGTCGCGAGTTCGGCCCCGGCGGAAAAGCCCATGATGCCGATTTTCTTCGGATCGATTTTCCATGCGTCGGCGTAGGCGCGCACGACTTTGACGGCCTGCTGCGCATCGTAGACGGCGTCGGTCTTGGCATTGTAGCCGTCGCGGCGGAGCCGGTTGCGGAGGATGACGGTGTTGATGCCGTAGTTGGAAAAGAAGGGCACAAAGTCCGCGCCCTCGCCGCCGACGTTAAGTGTGTTGTGCCCGCCGCCCGCGACGACGATCACGACGGCGCCGGTGTTGAGCGCGCGGTTGCCCGCGTGAAATTCAATCGAGGGATTGTGGATGGCGACGATACTCGCGATGCGACCGGGCGAGGCGCCGTTCATGTTGTAGACTTCGGCCTCCTTGAGTTTTTCTTGCTTCAGGTAGGGAGAGTTCGGCGGGTAAAGCGGCACGACTACGCCACCGGGTAAAATCGGCTGCGGCGCGTAGGGCGCATCGGTGACCGGACCGGGCTTCGGGATGTTCAACGCCGGAGGCAGGGGCGGCAGGGCGG
Source organism: Opitutaceae bacterium (assembly GCA_031379235.1). Taxonomy (GTDB): domain Bacteria; phylum Verrucomicrobiota; class Verrucomicrobiia; order Opitutales; family Opitutaceae; genus ER46. The sequence goes on from JANNEY010000131.1 coordinate 2,778, forward strand.
AAGGCGCGGCGCTGGCGGTGTCGGCGGCAGGCAGCAACGGCACGTTGGCGAAAAGCGCGACCAGCGGCGCGACACGGAGAAGGGCGGGGTAATTTGAGCGCATCGGATGAGGGGAGGGTAGACTCGGCAGGACGTTGGCGGAAACGAGAGGTTGTTCCATTTCAAAATGCCCGCTTCGGTCCGCGCGCAGCATTCGGCTTGAGCGGGCCGGGAGCGGCCCGCAGGTTCGCACTCTCCCCGCCATGTCTACCCCACATTCCGTTCGCCTGCTTTGTCGCGTGGCTTCACTGCCGCTGCTGTTTTCCGCCGCGGTCGTCGGCCAAGCGCCCGCGCCCGCGCCAACCCCGGCCGCAGCCACATCCGCGGCCGGCCGCGGTCCGCAGGCGGCGCCGGTGATCTCACCCGAGATCGCGGCGGATCGTAAGGTCACGTTTCGCCTGCGCGCCCCCAACGCCAAGGCGGTGATGGTCTCGGGCCAGTTCACGCACGGCGCGACGGCGATGACGAAGGACGACAGCGGGCAGTGGAGCGCGACGGTCGGTCCGGTGGAGCCGGGCGTCTACGAATATTCGCTCAACGTCGACGGCATCGCGATGATCGATCCGGGCAACCGCGACATCAAACCGATGCGCGCGCCGCGCACGAGCATCTTGGAAATTCCCGGCGAGCCGGCGCTCATCCACGATTTTCAGGCCGTGCCGCACGGCAAGGTGACGCTGCATTGGTATGACTCGAAATCGCTCGGCCGCCGGCGTGCGATGCAGGTCTACACACCGCCCGGCTACGACGCCGACGCGACGGCGCGTTTCCCGACTCTGTATCTCTTCCACGGCAGCGGCGACAACGAGGCCACGTGGGTCGCGCACGGCCGCGCGCACTGGATCCTCGACAACCTCATCGCGCAGAAACGCGCGAAGCCGATGATCGTCGTGATGCTCGATGGTCACGCGGTGCTGCCCGGCCCGAACACCGCGCGCAACGCCAACACGGTCGCCTTCGAACGCGACCTGCTGGAGGACGCGATGCCGCTCGTCGTCGCCGGTTACCGCACGCGCGAGAATGCCACGAGCCGTGCCATCGTCGGTCTTTCGATGGGTGGCGGCCAATCGCTCACCATTGGGCTGAAGCACGCCGATCAGTTTGCGTGGGTTGGAGGCATGAGCAGTTCGGTCGCGAACGGCGCGAGCCTCATCACCGATCCGGCCGCGCTCAACCGCCAGCTCAAGCTCCTTTGGTTCGCCTGCGGCAAGGACGACTCGCTGATCAAAGCGAACCAAGATTTCGACGCGGCGCTCACGGCGCAAAACGTGAAGCACGAGTTCGTCACCACCGAGGGCAACCACAGCTGGCCCGTGTGGCGGCGCTACCTCGCGGAGTTCGCGCCGAAGATTTTCTGAGGCGGAGGTGG
>JANNEY010000134.1:0-3634 GCA_031379235.1 Opitutaceae bacterium
CGTGAACCGCGCGCCGCCGCCGGGGGCGTCGTCGAGGACGATGGTGCCGGCGTGGGCTTCGATGATCGCTTTCACGAGGCTCAGGCCAAGGCCGAGGCCGCGTTGCGAGCGGCTGGCATCGCCGCGGTAGAGGCGGCGGAAGACGGCTTCGCGCTCAGCGGCGGGCACGCCCGGACCGTTGTCGGCGAGGGTGAAGACCACCGCGCCGGGCTCGCTGCGCACGGAGAGGGAAACGGCGCCGCCGGCTGGCGTATATTTGAGCGCGTTGTCGAGGAGGTTGTTGACCGCCTGGCCGAGGCGGATGGCGTCGGCGGACAGCTCGGCGGGCGCGGGTTGATCGAGCGTGACGGTGATTTTTTTCTCCTCGGCGACCTCGCGGTAGAGATCCATGGCGCGCTCAGTGAGCGTGCGGAGATCGAGGTGGTCGCGGTTGAGCTTCAGCACGCCGGCCTCGGCGGCGGAGATGTCGAGCAACGCTTCGAGCAGGTGGAGCACGCGGTCGGATTCGTTGACGCAGTCAGCGAGCGCGGCACGGGCTTCGGCGGGATCGCCGGCGTCCTGCATGGCGAGCTCGGCGGTGCCGCGGAGGCGGGTGAGCGGGGTGCGCAGGTCGTGGGCGAGATTGTCGAGCGTCTCGCGGAGGACGCGGACGTGCGCGGAGTTTTTGTCGAGGAGGGTATTGAGCTGGCGGACGAGCACGGCGAGTTCGCCGCTGCCGTCGGGCCCCGGCACGCGTGCCGAAAGATCGCCGGTTTCGAGAATGCGGCGCGCGGTGGCGGAGACGGCGCGGAGCGGGCGCGTGGCGCGCCATGCGAGCACAGTGCCGACGGCGACGGAGAGAACGAGGGCCGCGGCCCCGACGCCGCCGAAGGCGCGGCGCAACGGGGCGAGCAGCACGGCGCGGCTGTCGAGGAGGCGGCCGACCTGCAGGACCCAGCCGTTGGGCAACGGGCTGGACGCGATGGTGTAGTCGCGATCCGCGTTTTGCGGCACGCGCACGGTCTGGATCTGCTGCGTCCAGCCGGGAATGGGGAGCTGTTGGACCTGCGTCTCAATCCAGTCGGGCGGGACCTTCACGAATTGCGCGGTGTTGTTGGGACCGAGGAGGCGGACAAACACCGACGTGTCCGGGAGCGCGCTCAACGCAGCGTTGCCCGCGCGCTGATAGGCCACGGCGATGGCACTCGCCTGGCGCTCGAGGATATGCTTTTCGCGGGCGTCGAAGGCCTCGGCGAGCAGCCAGTAGAGCACGGCGAAGAGGGCCGCCGCCCCGAACGCGAAGACGAACGCGTATTGGATTGCGAGCCGCAGCGCGAGGGACTGGCGCAGGCGCTCAAGCATGGCCGTGCGGACGGAAGGTGTAGCCGACACCACGCACCGTCTCGATGCGCTTGTGATCCGGATCAATTTTGGCGCGGAGGCGCGACATCACGACATCGACGACGTTGGTCTGCGGGTCGAAACTGTAATCCCAGACGTGTTCGAGGATCATGGTCTTGCTCACGGGGCGGCCGGTGTGGCGGAGAAGAAAAGCGAGGAGCGAAAACTCGCGCGGCTGCAATTCCACCGGCTGGCCGGCGCAGGTGATTTCGCGGGTGACGAGATCGAGCGTGACATCGCCGGCCACGAGGCGCGTGGTTTCAGGCGACGAGGTGGCGCGCCGGATGAGCGCCTGCACGCGCGCGACCAGTTCGGAAAACGCAAAGGGCTTCGTGAGATAGTCGTCGCCGCCGGCTTGCAGCCCGCGAATGCGATCGTCTACGGAGCTTTTGGCGCTGAGAAACAAAACGGGCAGCGGGCGGCGCGAGGCGCGGAGGCGTTTCACGAGGCTGATTCCGTCGAGCTGGGGCAGCATCACGTCGACGATCGCGGCGTCGTAATCGGTGGAGGCGGCGAGCGCCAAACCAGTCTCGCCATCGGGCGCGTGATCGACGGCGTAGCCCGCCTGTTTCAGGCCGCGCACGACGAACGAGGCGATCTTGGCATCATCTTCTACGACGAGGACGCGCATGGTGAGGCGGGCAGGAGAAGGGAGAACAGAGCCAGGGGCAAGGCGCGGGAAAAAACCGGCCCCGATTGCACAACGCAACCGGGGCCGGCACCAGTGACCACAAACCTGACTGACCTCCAAAATTTATTCCGACGCGGCCTTGTTCGCGTTGGTCTCGTCGACGACCACGAAAATCGTGCTGCCGCGCGAGTAGAGGCGAAGCAGGGTTTTCTTGCTCTCAGCGGAGGTGCTGAGCTTCACGGCGTCCTGCGCGTTGGCGACAGGCTGCTTGTTGATTTCGAGGATCACGTCGCCGGCGCGAAGTCCGGCCTTGGCCGCGGCGGAGTCGGCTTCGACATTGGTGATCAGGGCGCCTTGCAGGCGGGCGGGCAGGTTGAGCTGCTTGCGCATCTGCGGGACGAGATCGTCGACAGCGACACCGTTGAGGACGCCCTCATCGTCGTTTTCCTTTTTCGTGGCAGAGTCGAGCTTGGCGATCCGGGGCGAGCCCGGACGCTCGCTGGTCGTCGCGGTGATTTCGCGGGCTTTGCCGTTGCGGAGGATGTCGAGCGTGATCTCGGTGTCGGGCGCGAACGCGCTGACTTGGAGGCGGAGGCTGTTCGCGTCGGTCATGGGCTGGCCGTTCAACGTGGTGATGACATCGCCTTCCTTGAGCCCGGCCTTGGCGGCGGGACTGCCGGTCTCAACACTCGCGACGAGCACGCCCTTGTTGGATTTGAGACCGAACGATTCCATCAGCGCGGGCGTGATGTTTTGGGGGCCCACGCCGAGGTAGCTGCGCTGGACCTTGCCGGTCTTGACGAGGCTTTCGGCGACGTGGCTCACCATGTTGGCGGGAACGGCGAGGCCTACGCCTTGGAAACCGCCGTTGCGGCTAAGGATGGCGGTGTTGATGCCGATGAGGCGGCCATCAACATCGACGAGCGCGCCGCCGGAGTTGCCGGGATTGATCGCGGCGTCGGTCTGGATGAAGTCCTCGAAGCCCTCGACCTCGGCGAGGAGGCCGATGTTGCGGCCCTTGGCGCTCACGATGCCGGTCGTGACGGTTTCGCCGATGCCGAACGGATTGCCGATGGCGAGGACGCGGTCACCGACCTCGAGTTTGGCGGTGTCGGCGAACGTGACGGCCGGGAGATCCTTGGCGTCGACCTTGATGACGGCGATGTCGGTCTGCGGGTCGCGGCCGATGACCTTGGCGGTGAACTCACGGCCGTCGTTGAGGAAGACCGTCACGGTGTCGGCGCCGTCGATTACGTGGTTGTTGGTCGCGATGTAGCCGTCGGCGCTGATGATGACACCGGACCCGAGGCCGCTTTGCGCAGGCTGCTGCATCTCAGGCATGCGGCCGCCGAAGAACTGGCGGAACATCGGATGATCGAAGCCAGGCGGGAGCTGCTGGGCATTGGCCGCGACGCGCTTCGCCTTTTTCTCCGTGGTGATTTTCACGACGGAGGGCGAGACCCGCTTCACGACCGAGGAGAAGCTCGCGGCCTCGAGCGTGCCACGGTTGACGGGCTCGGCGTCGCGCATGACGGCGACCGCGGGTTTGGCGGCGGAGCTAGATTGCGCGCCGACGGCAAACCCGCCGGCGAGGGCGAGCAAGCACGCGACCCAAAGGGCCGG
>JANNEY010000166.1:0-4791 GCA_031379235.1 Opitutaceae bacterium
GCCGGGCTCATGCGGTTTGAGGTGGAGCGCGTTGTCCCCAACGCGCTTGGGCTATGGGGTGGCTCCTGAAAGCGCGTTGGGGTCAACACGCTCCACCTTCCGCCTCGGCCTCAGCCGCTCACCACCGCCAGGCGGAGGAGAGGCCGACCGAGTAAGCCTTGAACCGGGTGCCCGTGTCGTAGTTGGCGCCGAGCGAGACGTTGTAGCTCGGCGTCACGCGGAAGGAAAGAGAACCGCCGTAGGTCTGGAAATTTTTCACGGCGGCCGCCTTCAGGAAACGCGTGTCCACCGCGAAGAAGTCACCGATAACGCGCGGACTAAACGGCGAGACGAGCCGCAGGCCGTTCTTCAGCACCTGCTGATCGATCTTGGGATCGAAACGGTAGTCGCCGTAGGTGACGCCGATGCTGCGGTGAAACGTCGCCTGATTGATCATGCACACCACGAGCTTGGGCGTGGCCTTGTAGTCCACGGTGTTGGTGACGCCGGCCTGCCAGAGCAGAGCGCCGCCAGCGAGGTCGGCCGAGCCGCGCAGGCTGACGCCGGCGATGGGCGTGACACGCCAGTTGAAGGGATTATCCTTGTTCATCACCCGAAGCCGGATGGGCAGCGCGAAGTTGATGCCGGCGCCGGCGACCTGCGCGCCCTCGACCTTCAGGAAACTCAAAGCGATCGGGGTGACGAGGCGCACGCGCTCACCCAGCCCGACGTTGAGGCCGGTGATGGAGAAATCGTAGTTGGTGCCCTTAAAGTCGCTCGCTTCGAATTTTCCCGCGTTGAACCCGATGCCGAAACCGCCGAAACGCGCCTTGCCGCCCGCGGCGTCGTCCAAGCCCGCGACGATTTCGTCGGCCGGTGTGAAACCCTGGCCGGTAAAGGTGCTTCCCGCAGCCAGAGCGGTAGCCGAGTTCGGGTTGCCGTCCGTGACAGCGAGCGGGGATTTCTCGGCGATGGCCTTGAGGAAACGCGCCACCGTGTCGGCGCCGTCCTTCTGGAAGAAGGCGTCGATTTGATCGTCCACGGCCTGTTTGGAAGCGCCGGTGAACGTGCGGCTAAAGCCGATCGGCGTCAGGCCGTAGGTGACCGCGGTGCCGGTGGCATTCGTGTTGAACGTGATCGCGTTGGGCACGCCCAGAAACGTCGAGCTGGCGGTGTAGGCGCGACCGTTGAGGGGCGCGAACTGGCCGTTGGTGTTGATGAGGCTGGAGACAAAATCGCTGAGGTTGGAGCCGGTCGCGGTGACCGTCACGGGCGAGGGCCCGGCGGTAATGGCGACGGCTTCAAACGGCGCGCGCGCAAAAGCCACACCGGAGGCGAGGCTGAGCAACACGACACGGGCACAAGAACGGGAGAACAATTTCATCGACGAGCGGAGTTGGAGTTTGGAGAGACGACCGCATCATCTCACAAATTGCCCCGACCCCGAATACGCATAGGTGCGTAGATCGACCTAACCGCCACCGCTCAGAACTGATATGCCACCACGGAGTCCTTGCCCGCGAAGTGGAAGATCCGGTTCGCCGGCTCGTCGACGGTGTAGTTCGGCTCCTTTTCCTTCAGCACGAGCTGCCGGTCGGTTTCCCCGTTGGCGAGGTTCACGCCCACGATGCCGATGTCCTTCTCGACCTTCGTGAGAATGTAGGAATACGCCTCGGAGGACTTCACGCCGCCGGCGCGTTTCGCGAGTTTCTCCGTGTAGCGATTGTAGCTGTCGAGGTTCGAATGGATCGTGTTCACGCCGCTACTGTAGCCGCTGGAGCCGAGGCCGCCGCTCCCAGCGACCTGCGCATTGCCCCCGACCGCCGCGAGGGCCGTCACCGCGAACATCGCGACATTCGCGAGCCCGTCGCTCGGCGCGGCGTAGAAAAGCGACCAGTTCGAGACTTTCGCCACGGGATCGAAACCGAGGAGGTGCTGCTTGCCCTGCACGACCACGCGGCCGTTGGTCACGCTGACCGCGACCGGCACGTCGAGCAGGCCCTTGTTCGCGGACATGACGCCCTTGGCGAGACCCGTCACGCCACCGAGGGCGCCGAGGCCGATTTTGGCCACGCCACCCATGCCCATCTTTTTCTTAAACTCGATCAGGACCTTGAACGCCTCGACGGGCGTGGCCGCCCCGGTGTCGATGCCGTAGACGTTCGCGCCATCGGCAAACACGACGAGATTGGACGCCGGGATGACGGCGAGGTTGGTGATACCCTCCTTCGCCTTGTCGAAATGGTAGAGCGATTTTCCATCGGCCGGATCGAGCACGACGACGCCCAGCGGCTCCTTGAGCGCGGCGTTCTTGCCGTCGGAGAAATTACCGCCGTAGCGCGAGAAGATTTTCCCGCCGACAATTTCGAGCTGCGCCACGATTGCGTTGTCGCGGGCCTTGAGCAGGCCGGCGAAGTCTGAGATGCGGTCGCTCTTCCAAATGGTCGAACCGTCGCGGCGGTTGATCGCGAAAACGCTGCCGGCACCGGCGCCGTAGATGCGGTCGCCATCGATGCGCAGCGGCGCGTAGGTCTTCTTCAAGCCCTTGTTCGCCGGGGGAAACTCCACGCCCCACTTAGTCGCACCGCTGGTGAGATCGATGCAATGCACGCCGAGGTAACCGAGATACATCTCGTCGCCATCGAAGATTGGCTCGTGGTAGCCGGAGAGATCCATCGTGGGGATGAAACGGCCGCTGTTGTCGGCCATGTGCAGCGGGATGCCGCCGCTCTTCGCAAATTTCGCGGACCACTTGGCCGCCCCCGTTTCGAGATCGTGAGCGTTGAGGTAGATGCCGGGCTCCTTGCCGTCGTAGGTCTGCACGACGAAGACGACGAGGTTCTTCGCCGGCACCGGGATCGTGTCGAGGTATTGGCCGAGGATTTTCGGCGTGGCCCAACGCTGTTCGCCGGTGAAATAGTCGAGGGCCGTGAACGTGACCTTGCTATTCATCATCCCGTCGAAGGTATTGCAGATCAGCAACGGCGTGCCGACGATATCGACGGCGTTGCGGGTGTTCGTTTTCTTAAACTCGGCATGCGTCCAGAGGAGTTTTCCGTCGTCGGGATTGTAGCTCAGGATGGCGTCGGGCGTGCCGACGAGGAGCGTGCCGAGTTCGGTGAGCTTGTGCCACTTGGCGTCACCGGGAAGTTTGGCGGACCAGAGTTGCTTGGGGGCACTAGCGGCGGCGAGTGGCAAGGCGGCGAGCAGGCCGAGAGCGAGGCAGGCGGAAACAAACGGAATGGTCTTCATGAAGCGGGAAGGTTGAAACGGCATCGGAACCGCCGACATCCTCGCGCAAATGCCGCCGCATGGGAATACGCAGACCTGCGTATGGCGGCGCGTGGATTGGCGCTTGGGCGGGCCCATATCCCGCCCTCGGGACGAAGACGCGCCGCGCAAAGGGCAGTCACAGACCTGTCCTACTCCAGCCGCAGCGTTGACTTGGCGCCACGCTCGTATCTTTTCTCCGGCGTTCGCCTCGCGAGAGGCCCAACCGCAACCTCCAACCCGTAAACATATGATGAACGAGATTGTCCTTTCTCCGTCTTCGCTTCCGCCGGTTGGCTTGGTGGCGCGCTGCTGACGCACGCGCATTTCGCTTCTCTTTGGAGAAACGCAGGCCGCCCGACCGGGGCGGCCTTTTTATTATCCGCCGTCGCCGTGCACTGCGCACCGCGGCGTTCTGTCTCCCTCCGCCTCTTGACCGCCAATTTCAATCTGCCTCTCGCGTTTCCGACCATGATTCTCTCCTCCCTTGGCTGGGACGATTCGTTCGCGAATCTCTTCCGCCCCTTCGCCTCCGCCGGCCTCGCGCCCGCGCGTGTCACCCTCGAACACAAGCACGGCTACGCACTCCTCGCCGGTGACGGCGAACTCACCGCCAGTTGCACCGGTAAACTCCTCCACACCTCCCCTGCGCGCTCGGATCTTCCGGCCGTGGGCGATTGGGTGGCCGTGCGCCCGCGAGCCGGCGAAGCCCACGCCGACATCCATGCCGTCCTGCCCAGGCGCACGAAATTTTCGCGCCGCGCGGCGGGCGACGCCGGCGGTGAACAGATCGTCGCGACTAACGTCGACACCGTGCTGCTCGTCACGGCGCTGGACCAAAACTACAACCTCCGCCGTATCGAGCGCTACCTCACGCTCACCCGGGAAAGCGGCGCGCAGCCCGTCGTCGTGCTCAGCAAATCCGATCTGCACGCCAATCCCGCCGCCGCCCAGGCTGAGGTCGAGTCAATCGCCAGCGGCGCGCCCGTCGTCACGCTCAGCGCGGCGCGCAACGAAGGCCTGACGGCGCTCGCCCCCTGGCTGGTGCCCGGCCGCACCCTCGCGTTACTCGGCTCATCGGGCGTGGGAAAATCCACGCTGATCAACCGCCTGCTCGGCACCGACCGCCAGCTCATCAGCACGCTCAGCGACGCTGTCGGCAAAGGCCGCCACACCACGACGCGCCGCGAGCTGATCCTCGCGCCTTCGGGCGTGCTCGTGATCGACACGCCGGGCATGCGCGAACTTCAACTCTGGGACGTCGACACCACTGCGCTCGACGCGACGTTCACCGACATCACCGCGCTCGCCGCACGCTGTCGTTTCAACGACTGCGCCCACCGCGGCGAACCCGGCTGCGCGATCCAGGCGGCGCTCGCCGGCGGCTCGCTCGATTTCGAGCGCTGGCAAAGCTTTCAAAAACTCCAGCGCGAGCAGGCCTTCGCGGCGCGGAAAGCCGACCCGCGCCTCGAGCGTGCGCTCAAGGCCAACTGGAGAAAACTTAACCGCCAGATGCGCGCCTCGCAGCCCAGGGAGGGCCGC
>JANNEY010000181.1:0-17822 GCA_031379235.1 Opitutaceae bacterium
CGCCCAGTGTTGGCTGTGGAAGGACCATACCAGAGTGGCCGAAGCCGCCCGAATCACGGCCCTCGCCGCGCAACACCGCCCGCACTTCATCGCCAAATGCGGCAACACGTATTCCTCCGAGTGGTTTTGGGCGAAGCTCTGGCACTGCGCCAACGTCGCACCCGAGGTTTTTGCCGCCGCGCATTCGTGGGTCGAGTTCGCCGATTGGATTCCGTCCGTGCTCGCCGGCGCCACCTCGCCGGCGCAGGTCGTGCGCGGGGTTTGTTGCGCCGGCCACAAGGCGCTCTACGCCGATGATTGGGGCGGTCTGCCCGACCAGGAATTCCTCGCGTTGCTCGATCCGCGCCTCGCCGCGTTGCGCCCCCGGCTCTACGAAAAAGCGCACGACGCCACGGTGCCGGCCGGAAAATTGTGCGCCGCGTGGGCCCAAAAGCTCGGCCTGCCCACCGGTATCCCGATCGCGATTGGCGAGATGGATGTCCACTACGGCGCGATTGGGTGCGGGGTCGCCGAGGGCGTGCTCGTCAAGGTCATCGGCACGTCGACGTGCGACTGCGGCGTAATCTCCGCCCAAAAAACGGTGCCCGACATCCCGGGCATCTGCGGCATCGTGCGCGGCGCGATTCTGCCCGGCCACTATGGCATCGAAGCCGGCCAGTCGGCCGTCGGTGATATCTTCAAGTGGTGGGTCGAGGTCGTGTGCGGCGGTGACGCGGCCCGCCACCTCGCACTCACGAAGGCGGTCGCGCAACACAAGCCCGGTGCCGCGGGGCTCCTCGCACTCGATTGGAACAACGGCAACCGCACCATCCTCGTCGATCCGTTGCTCACCGGCGTGCTGCTCGGCCAGACCCTCTACACGACGCCAGCGGAAATCTACCGCGCCTTGATCGAGGCCACGGCCTTCGGCGCCCGGGCGATTCTCGAGCGCCTGCGAGAATACGGTGTCCGCGTCGATCGTATCGTCTGTGCCGGTGGCATCGCGGAGAAAAATCCGATGCTCATGCAAATCTACGCCGATATCACCGGCTGCACCATCCAGGTCTCCGGCTCGTCGCAGGCCTGCGCTCTCGGCGCCGCCATCAGCGCCGCGGTGCTCGCGGGCGCGCACCGGGATTTCCCCACTGCGCAGAGAAAAATGACGCGCGTGAAACCCAAGGCCTACCGTCCCATCACCGCCAATCGAAAAACCTACGATTCACTCTACACGCTCTACCGTCAGGTCCATGACGCCTTCGGCGGCCTGAACCGTTCGTCCGATCTCTCGCGCGTGATGAAGGATTTGCTCGCGCTCAAGACAGCCGCTCACTCCTGAGCGCCGGACTCTCGGCGCGCCGCCAGCCATGACTTTCGCCCACGTCAACGCCGTGCCGGCCACGCGGCGCAGGCTCGTCGTCGCAGGAAGTCTGATCGTGAGCGCCGCGCTGGTCGCCTACGCGAACACCTTTTCTGCACCGTTCATCTTCGACGACATCGCGGCCATCGTCGAAAATTCGTCGATTCGGCAGTTGTCCTCGCTCGGAACCGTGCTCTCGCCGCCCAGCGCCGATGGCGCCACTGTTGGCGGACGCCCGCTGCTCAACCTCAGCTTTGCCTTCAACTACGCGCTCAGCGGCACCGACGTCTGGAGCTACCATGCGCTCAATCTGCTGATCCACGCGCTCGCTGGGCTCACGCTGTTCGTCATTGTCCGGCGGACGGTGGCCGCGACGCGTTTCACCGCGAGCGCTTTTTCGGTCGCCCTGTTTTCCGCACTGCTCTGGACGCTGCATCCGCTGCAAACGGAGTCGATCACCTACATCGTGCAACGGGCCGAGTCGCTCAATGGGCTGCTTTACCTGCTCACCCTCTATGCGTTCATTCGCGCGGCCGACTCGGGAATTGCGGCGTGGAGCATCGTCTCGGTCGCGGCCTGCTGGCTCGCCGCCGCCACCAAGGAAATCGCCGCGACCGCGCCGCTGCTTGTGCTCCTCTATGACCGCACGTGGATCAGCGGCACCTTTCGCGCGGCGCTGCGCGCACGGCGGTGGTATTACGCCGGCCTCGCGCTGGTCTGGCCGTTGCTCGCGTGGCTCGTCGCCGGCACGGAGGGCCGCGGCGGCACCGCGGGCCTCGGCGTCGGGGTCGGCCCGGTCGAGTATGCCGTCTCCCAATTGCGGGCGATCACGGCCTACGTCGGGCTCGCCACGTGGCCGTTCCCGCTCGTAATCGATCACGGCGGCACGCTCGCGTTTGCCAGTGTCGCGGCGGCGCTGCCGTTCGCGTTGTTCGTCGCGGCCCTCGTCGCCGCCACGTTATTCGCGCTCGGCCGATTTCCGATGGCCGGGTTTTTCGGCGCATGGTTTTTGATCGTGCTCGCGCCGAGTTCGAGCGTGGTCCCGCTGCTCGACACCATGTTCGAGCACCGGATGTATCTCGCGCTCGCCGCCCCTGTCGTGCTCGCGGTGGTCGCGGCGCACGCGCTGCTGGGAACGCGCGCGCGGCCCGCCCTCGGCGTCGCCGTGCTCGCGTGCGTCGTGCTCACGTGGCAGCGGAATGCGGCCTATCGCAGTGCCAGCACGCTCTGGTCCGCCAACGTCGCGCACACGCCGGCGAATCCCCGCGCGCATTTCCTCCTCGGCAACGCCCTCCTCGCGCAAGGCCAGGCCGCGGCCGCCGTCGACGCCTTTCAAACCGCGGTGCGGCTCAAGCCCGACTACATCGAGGCGCACAACAATCTCGGCAGTGCGCTGCTCGCAGCGAATCGCGTGCCCGAATCGCTGGTCGCACTCGAAGCGGCGTTACGGCTGCACCCGATCGCGCAGACCCACTTCATCGCGGCGACGGCCTTCGCCCAGCTCGGCCGGATCAATGAGGCCATCTTTCACTACGACGCCACCCTGCGCCTCAATCCCGGCTACGCCGAAGCCCTCAACAACCGCGGCAACCTCCACCTGCAAAAAAATCAGCCGCAGACCGCGCTCGCCGACTACGAGGCGGCGCTGCGCCTGGCCCCGGGTTTCGTCGACCCGCATCTTAACGCCGTGGTCGCGCTGATCAGTTTGGGCCGGCTCGGCGACGCCGCGGCCCACGCCGAGACCGCCGTCCGACTCCGGCCCGACTATGCTGCGGCCCACTGGAAACTCGGCGACGCGCTCCTCGAGCTCGGTCGCCTGCCCGCAGCCGCCGATCACTATCGCGACGCGGTGCGACTCGACCCCGGGCTCGTCTACGCCCACTACAATCTCGCGCGCGTGCTGACCCAGCTCAGTCGTCCCGTCGAAGCCATCGCGGCCTTCGAACGCACCTTGCAGCTCTCGCCGGACTGGGCCGTCGCCCACCATCATTTCGCGCGCGCGCTGGCAGCCGCCGGCCAGATCCCACGCGCCATCGCGGAAGACGAAGCCGCGCTACGACTTCAAGCCGACTTTCCCGAAGCGCGGGCTCATCTCGCACAACTGCGCCAGCGCGCACCGTAGTTTTCCTTTATTCCCGAAACCAGGATTGCATCCCGGCCAGCGTGTGTCCACATGGACACTATGAACGAGCCACTCACCGATCGCCAGCAGCAGGTTCTCGACTTCATCCACGCCCATCAGCGGCAGCAGGGCGTCTCACCTTCGCTCCGCGAAATTCAAGCGCACTTCGGCCTCGCGAGCCCGTTCGGGATCAAGCGTCACGTCGATGCGCTCACCGCCAAGGGCGCGCTCCGCCGGCTTGAGGGCAAGGCCCGCGGGCTGATTCCCGCCTCGCATCCCCGCCGCGGCGCGCTCGCCGAAATTCCCCTCTTTGGCACCATCCCGGCCGGCTTGCCCGTCGAGGCCGAGCAACAGGAGCCCGACAGCTACATCTCAGTCGACACCGTTTCGCTCGGCGTCCGGCCCAACGCCAAAGTTTTTGCGCTGCGCGTGCGCGGCGATTCGATGATCGAAGCCAGCATCCTCGATCGTGACATCGTTTTTCTCACTCTGCGCGAGGTTCGGCCCAACGATATCGTGGCCGCCTTGATCGACGGCGAGTCGACCCTCAAGCGCTATCTGGTGCAGCGCGGCCGCCCGTTTCTTCGCGCCGAAAATCCCCGCTACCCCGATTTACTACCTGCCACCGAACTTGTGATTCAGGGCGTGATGATCGGGCTGCTGCGCGCGGGCGTGAACTAAGCGGCGCTGAGAGTAGTGGCACGGCTTCCCGTTCCACACGGCGCCGGAGGCGGCTCCGCTACGCCGCCCCCATCTCCGCGCTTTCCATCGCTGCGCGGTTCGGCCATGAATGAAGGGGCGATGAATTCACCCCGTTCAATCTCCCGCCGCGAATTTCTCATCAGCTCCGCCGCCGCGGTCGCGACGGCGCAAATCGCCCGCGCCGCCACCGCCGCCGCCGAGCCGATCATCGACATCCACCAGCACACGAATTACGGCGGCAAGCGCGACACGTTCTGGAAACAGATTTCGCCGGCGCGGTCGGACGACGACCTCGTCGCACACCAGCGCGCCCTCGGCGCCACCAAAACCATTCTCCTTCCGTCGGGCCGTGAAATCCGCAGCGCCGCGACCCACGACGGCCGCGGCAACGGCCTTGAAAGCACCTGCACCAGCAACGAAGCCTGCATGGCGGTCGCAAAAAAATACCCCGGCGAATTCGTCTTCGGCGCCAATGAGGTCAGCGATCTAGACGACGCGCCGAACGTGGTGGAAAAATATCTGAAGCTGGGTGCCTGCATCATCGCCGAACAGAAGTTCGGCGTGGAGTGCGATTCCGCGGTCATGCAAAAACTTTTCACGCTGGCCGCCGCCTACCGCGTGCCGATCCTCATGCACTTTCAGGCCGGCAGCTACAACTACGGCTTCGATCGCTTTCACCGGATGCTCACGAAATATCCGAACGTGAACTTCATCGGCCACGCGCAGACGTGGTGGGCCAACATCGACAAGGCCAACGTGGACAACCCCAAGGCACTTTACCCGAAGGGCGGCGTCACCGCCGGCGGGCTCACGGACCGCTACCTCCGCGACTACCCCAACATGTTCGCCGATCTCTCGGCGGGCTCGGGTGAAAATGCCTTCAAGCGCGACCCGGAGCATGCCCGCGGCTTCTTCGCGCGCCACCAGGACAAGCTGATGTTCGGCAGCGACTGCGTGGACGCCACGGGCGCCGTTGCCGACTGTTCCGGCGCGCGCCAACTCGCGCAGATCCGCCAGTTTTCCCCAACCAAGGCGATCGAGCGTAAGGCCCTCTTCGAAAACGCGCGGAAGCTGTTTCGATTTTAAGCCAGGTCGGAAGCAGACGAAAGCGGCCTCGCGCCGCGTTTGTTCTGTCCACCGCACGTCGCCTTCCTAGGCTGCGTTCACCCGTCAGGTTCAACCTCGATCCCACACCCCGCCATGTCGTCATCCTCCTCCATGCTCACGCGCCGTCAGTTCACGCAAAAAACGCTCGCAGCCGCCGCGGCAATTTCCGCCCCGGCTTTTCTTCGCGGTCAGAACCTCAACGGTAAACTCAATGTCGCGGTGATCGGCTCCGGCGGTCGCGGCGGCGCCAGCCTCAAGGCCCTAGGCGCGGAAAACATCACCGTCCTTTGCGACGTCGACGAAAAGCGCCTCGACGCCTCCGCGGCCCTTTATCCGCAGGCCCGCAAAGTCGTCGATTTCCGAACAATCTTCGACAAGCCCAACGAGTTCGACGCCGTCGTCGTCGCCACCTGCGAACACACGCATGCGATGGCCACGCTGCTCGCGTTGCGGCACAAGAAACACGTCTATTGCGAAAAGCCACTCACGCACAATGTCGCCGAGGCGCGCAAGGTCCGTGAAACGGCCGCGAGCGCAGGCGTCGTCACGCAAATGGGCGTGCAGATGCATGCGACGGAAAACTATCGCCGCGTGGTCGAGCTCATCCAGTCCGGCGCCATCGGCGGCGTGACCGAAGCGCACGTGTGGGTCTCGCGGGCTTGGGGGCTGCAAAGCAAGGCCGAGTCCGACACGGCAAAAGATCGCGCTTACGTCACCGAGCGGCCGCCCGCGATGCCGGTGCCTGAAGGACTGCACTGGGATCTCTGGCTCGGGCCGGCACCCGCTCGGCCGTTCAACGAGGTCTACGTGCCCGGCCCGAAATGGTATCGTTGGTGGGATTTTGGCAACGGGACGATGAGTGACCTCGGCTCGCACTGGAACGATCTGCCGTTCTGGGCGCTGAAACTCAAAGCGCCCACGAGCATTGAAGCCTTCGGCCCGAAACCGCATCCCGAGATCGCGCCCGCGACCATGCGCGCCGTCTATGAATTTCCCGCGCGCGGCACCCTCCCGCCCGTGAAACTCACTTGGCACCAAGGCAACGAGAAGCCCGCGCTCTGGACGCAAAACGCGATCCCACAGTGGCCGGACGGTGTGCTGTTCATCGGCAGCAAGGGCATGCTCCTCTCCAACTACGCGAAGCACGTGCTGCTCCCGGAAAAATCGTTCGCGGATTTCGTCCGCCCCGCGCCGACGATTCCGAAGACCGAGACGCACTGGCTCGAGTGGACCAACGCCATTCGCGGCCAAGCCAAGGCGCTCGCTGATTTCGAATATTCCGGCTGGCTCACCGAATCGAACCACCTCGGCAACGTCGCCTTTCGCGCCGGGAAAAAACTCCAGTGGGACGCCGCGAACATGCGCGTCACCAACACGCGCGACGCCGATAAATTCCTCAGCCGCGAGTATCGCAAGGGCTGGGTGCTGTGATTTCCGCCACGCTCACTTGCCAAAAAATAATCAGGCGGAGAGCCACGAATGCACACGACCGGACACGAAACCGAAAGCCTCGGCTCATTCGTGTAGATTCGTGTGCATTCGTGGTTCAACCGGCTCGCTGAATCCCCGATGATCCTCCGCCTCGTCACGCTTCTAGCCGGCTTCTGCGCTGCGCTCTCCGCCGCCGCGGCGGACCGGCTCAACGTCCTCATCGTCACGATGGACGACATGAGCTGCGACTCCGTTGGCGTCTACGGCTGCAAGCTCAAGGACACCACGCCCAACATGGATCGCCTCGCGACGCAGGCGCTGCGCTTCAACCATGCGTTCGTGCAGGTGGGCAACTGCATGCCCTCGCGCAACGTGATGTTTTCGGGGCGTTATCCGCACAACAACCGCGTCGAAGGTTTCTACATGATCAAGGACCCCGGCTACCCCGTGATGTCCGATCTCATGAAGGGCGCCGGTTACTTCACCGGCATCCGCGGCAAAGTCGCGCACTCCACGCCCTACTCGCCCTACCCGGCGTGGGACGCGATCCTCGACACGCTGCCCGACGGCTCGACGCCCAACGTGAAGAACGTCGCCTCCTACCACGCCGTCACGTCGCACGGTATCGCGCTCGCGAAAAAAGCGGAGAAACCATTTTGCCTGAACATCAACATCTCCGATCCACACAAACCGTTTTGGAATGAAGACGGCCGACCGGAGGTGAACAAGCCGAGCCGCATCTTCACCGCCGCCGAGGTGCCCGTGCCCGGTTTCCTCCCCGACGATCCGCAGGTCCGCGAGGAGCTCGCCCTCTACTATTCGTCCGTCCGCCGCGGTGACGACTGCCTCGGCGAGGTGCTGCGCGCGCTCCGTGAATCCGGCGAGGACGAGCGCACCGTCATTTTCTTTCTGTCGGACCACGGCATGCCGCTGCCCTTCGCCAAAACGCAGCTTTACTTCCACAGCACGCGGACGCCGTGGATGATTCGCTGGCCGGGCGTCACGAAGCCCGGCGCGGTCGACGACACGCATCTCATCTCCGGCGTCGATCTGTTGCCGACGCTGCTCGATGTCGTCGGCGTCACGCCCCCAAAGGGGATGGATGGCCGGAGTTTCGCGCCCGTGCTGCGGGGCGAGAAACAGGCCGGACGCGACTACGTCGTCACCGAATACAACGAGAACTCCGGCGGCTTCCGCCACCCCATGCGCGCACTCATGACGCGCGACTACGTCTACCTCTTCAACCCGTGGTCCAACGGCACGCGCGCGATGGCCACCGCCACCAAGGGCACGGTCACCTACCGCCGCATGCAAGCGCTCGCGAAGACCGACCCTGTCGTCGCCGCGCGCCTCAAGCTCTTTGATCACCGCGTGCCCGAGGAACTCTACCGCAACACCGACGACAGCGATGCGCTTCACAATCTCATCGCAGCCCCCGACCATCGCGCCGCGCGCGATCGCCTGATCGGCATGCTCGATGCGTGGATGGTGAAAACCGGCGATGGCATGTTGGATGTCTTCCGTCACCGCGACGATCTCAAGGCGCGCGAAGCCTACATGAAGAAAGTCGAGGCCGAGGCCGCGGAGCGCAACGGCGGCGCCAATGGCAAGAAGGGCAAAGCCGGCAAGAAAAAGGGTGGCGCGGTCCCAGACCTGTGAAGCCGCTTGGCCCAATCGCGCTGCTGTTCGTCACGCTCGCCGCGGGCGCGACCGCCGCCGACTTCAAATTCGCCACCCAAACCCTGCGCGCCCCCGAGGGTTTCACCGTCGAGCTCGTCGCCGGCCCGCCCGCCGTCAACCGCCCAATCGCGATCGCGTTCGACGAGCGGGGCCGCCTCTACGCCGCCGATTCCTCCGGCCCCAGCGATCGCGCGCCGATTCAATTCGAGCAGAAGCCCCACCGCATCGTGCGACTCGAGGACACCGATGGCGACGGCCGCTTCGACCGCGCGACTGAGTTCGCCGACAAGATGATGTTCCCCCAAGGCGCACTCTTCCACGAGGGCTCGCTCTTCGTCGCCGCGCCGCCGCACATCTGGAAACTCACCGACACGAACGACGACGGCGTCGCCGACAAACGCGAAATTTGGTGGGACGGCGGCACGCTCACCGGCTGCGCCAACGACGTCCACGGCCCCTACCTCGGGCCCGACGGCTGGTTCTACTGGACCAAGGGCGCGTTTGCCGAGCAGACGCACACGCTCGGGACGGGAGAGAAATTCGTTTCGCGCGCCTCCCACATCTATCGCGCGCGTCCCGACGGCTCGCGCCTCGAACCCGTGATGACCGGCGGCATGGATAATCCCGTCGGCATCACTTTCACCCCCACCGGAGATCGCATCCTCAGCGGCACGTTTTTCATCACCCCCACCGCCGGCCAGCGCGACGGTCTCATCCACGCGCTCTACGGCGGCGTCTACGGCAAGGAAAACGCCACCCTCGCCGGCCACCCGCGCACCGGCGACCTCATGCCACTGATGACACACATGGGCGCCGCCGCTCCGTGCGGCTCGACGACCTACCGCTCGGCGGGCTTCGGTCGCGACTACACCGACAACCTCTTCGTCTGCTACTTCAACCTTCGCAAAGTCTCCCGCCACGTGCTCGTCCCCGACGGCGCGACGTTCAAGACCATCGACACCGACTTCGTCACCTCCGACAGCCCCGATTTCCATCCGACTGACGTGCTCGAAGACGCCGACGGCAGCCTGCTCGTTGTCGACACCGGCGGCTGGTATAAAATCTGTTGCCCCAGCTCGCAGCTCGCCAAGCCCGACGTGCTCGGCGCGATCTACCGCGTAAGAAAAATCGGCGCTCCGCGCACACCCGTGAAGATCGCCGAGCCGCACACCGAACTTTGGGCAACCGGACTCAACGACAGCCCCGCCGCACGAGCCACCGCTCGCGCCCGCCTCGCGGACAAAGATCCGGTAGCCGTGCAAGTCGCCCTCCACCTCGCAAGCCTCTGGCGCGACGCCGGCGCCTTCGACAACGCCGTGCGTCTCCTCGCCAGCGACAACCTCACGACCGTGCGCCTCGCCGCCGAAACCCTCGGGCGCCTCCGCGATTCGAAGGCCATCGCACCACTGCTCAAAGCATCACAGCATCTGGCCGAAATTCCACGCACCTCAACCGGCACGCCCATTCTATCCGGCCCTCGCGCACTAGAGCATTCGCTCGCATATGCCCTGATCGAGATTGGTCAAAGCGAAGACGTTCGAAGCGGACTACGATCAGCGCCCACAATCGCACGAGTCGCGCTCGTTGCTCTCGATCAAATGCCAGGCGGCAATCTCCAATCGGGCGACGTGCTGCCATACTTGGACTCAACGGAACCAGTTCTGCGCGACACAGCCGCATGGATCGTCGGTCATCGCCCCGAGTGGGGCGACGCTCTCGCTGGTTATTTCCGAGCTAGACTTATCCAAGGCGTGTCCGATGCGAACCTCGGTGAATTCGTTGAGCAACTCATTGGACTCTCATCAGCACCAGCCATCCAGAGGCTGATCGCCGAGGCACTTAGCACTGAGCGTCGCCGTATCGCTCTCACCGTGATGCTGAGCGCACGCCTCAAGGAGACACCCACCATTTGGCTCGACGCTCTGGTGCCGTTGCTCAGTGGCCCTGCCGCCCGTGACGCCGTCGCCACAGCGCGCTCGCTGGCCATGCCCAAGAGCGGCCACGCCGGTCTACTTGCCGCACTCGCTGAACTTGGACGCAACACCGCCCTTGCATCCGCCACGCGCCTCGACGCGCTCGCGCTCGCCGCGCCGTCGCTCAAAGCGGTCGAGGGCGATCTCTTCGCCTTCCTGCGCGGCCAGCTCGACGCCCGGCAGCCGATGCTCCAGCGCGCCGCGGCCGCGAGCGCCCTCGCCAAGGCCCCGCTTTCCGGCGAGCAGCAGTTGCAGCTCGCCGGCCTGATGTCCTCGGCTGGCGCGCTTGAGGCGCCGAAACTCCTACCCGCCTTCGAGCGCCAGCCCACCGAGGCGCTCGGCCTCGCGCTCGTCGCCGCGCTCCGCGAATCACGCGGCCTCGCCGGCCTCCGCGTGGCCCAGCTCAAGCCGCTCTTCGCCAAATATCCCGCCCGCGTGCAGGCGGCCGCCGCACCGCTCATCGAATCCCTCAACGCGAATCTCGCGCAGCAAAACGCGCGCATCGACGCGCTCCTCCCCACGCTCGCCGGCGGCGACATCAACCGCGGCCACCTCGTCTTCAACAGCGAGAAGACCGCCTGCACCCTCTGCCACAAAATCGGCTACCGCGGCGGCCTCCTCGGCCCCGATCTCACGAGCATCGGGAAAATCCGCGGCGAGCGCGATCTGCTCGAGGCCGTCGTGTTTCCCAGCGCGACACTCGTCCGCGGCTACGAACCGTTCACCGTGACGACGAAAAGCGGTGAGTCGCACACGGGCATCGTGCGCAAGGACGACACCGAGGAAGTCGTGCTCGCGACCGGGCCCGAGACGACCCAACGCATCCCGCGCTCCGAGATCGGCGATCTCCAGCCCTCGAACGTTTCCCCGATGCCGCCGGGCATGGACGCTGTGCTTACTGCGCAGGAACTCGCCGATCTCATCGCGTTCCTCAAGTCGCGCACATGAATCCATCGGTCCGGAGCTTGCGTGCAGGCCGCTACGCCGTGAAAACACGCCGCGAGCTCCTCGCCTTCGCCGGCCGCGCCGCGCTCGCGGGCGCGCTCGCCCCGCGCCTCGCGTTCGCCGCTGAGGAAAAATCCGCCCAGCCCTTCGGCGCTGTCGTCGGCGATCCCGTCGCGGCCAAAATTGGCGAGACCGTCCTCCGCGACGGTGGCAACGCGATCGATGCGGCGATCGCGGCCGCGTTTGCCGCCGGTATCCGCGCCCCGCACAACTCCGGCCTCGGCGGCTACGGCGGCCACGCGATGATTGCGCTCGCCGGCGGCAAGAAAGTCACCGCGATCGATTTCAATTCCACCGCACCGGGCGCGGCGCGGGCGGACATGTTTCCGCTCGATGCCGAGGGCCGCGTCGTCGGCAACACCAACACCATTGGCTGGCTCGCCGCCGGCGTTCCGGGTGTCGCGGCCGGACTCGATCTCGCACTCCAACGCTACGGCACGCGGCCGTTGCGCGCAGTCATGGCGCCCGCGATCCAACTCTGCGAGTCGGCTGCGCACGCCGCGCCCGTAAAAGGCATCGACGACGACGCAGCCGCCGCCCGACGCCGCAACACCGCGCTCCTCGGGCTGCTTCGGTCGATCGCCGAGCGCAATTCAACGGATTCGCTCTATCGCGGCGACCACGCGCGCACCATTGCCCAGGCGTTCAATCGCAGCGGTGGACTCGTTACGGGCGATGATCTGGCGTCATTCCGCGCCCGTGAGCTCGCGCCGCTGTCCCTCGAGTGGAATGGCGCCACCATTCACACGGTGCCGCTCACGGCCACCGGGCTGCTGCTGCTCGAAGCGTTTTCGATCCTCAAGGCTCTCGACTGGCCGAAGCTGGCCGCGCCGCACCGCGCGCACGCGCGGCTCGAGGCACTCCGGCTCGCCTGGGCCGATCGGCTCGCGACCTTCGGCGATCCGGAGCAGGTGCGCGTGCCGGTCGATAAATTTCTTTCGCCCGGCTATGCGCGCCAGCAGGCGGACAAGGTTGCCTCGGCCATGCGCGAAGCGCGGCCGGTGCCGCTCAACGTCGAGCCTAGCCGCGCCGGCGGCACGACCAACATTTCCGCCGTCGATCGCGCGGGCAACATGATCGCCATCACGGTCACGCATGGCGGCAGCTACGGCGCCAAGGTCGTCGTGCCCGAACTCGGTCTGGTGCTCGGCCATGGCATGTCGCGTTTCGATCCGCGGCCGGGCCGGCCCAACTCCATCGGACCCGGGAAGCGGCCCATCACCAACATGTGCCCAAGCATCGTCACACGCGACAGCGTTCCCGTCTTCGCCGTCGGCGGCGCGGGCGGCACGCGTATTCCCAACAGCGTGTTTGAGGTGGTGCTCAACACCGTCGGCCTCGGCGCGCCACTCGAAACGGCGATGGCGGCGCCGCGGCTCAACACCGACGGCACGCTCGCCCTCGGGCTCGACAAATTTCATTCCGAACAGGATCGCGCCTACTTCACGGCGCTCGGCTACAAGGTAGCGACGACGCCCAGCGCGCTCGTCAGCGCTGTATCTTTCGATCCGAAGACGGGGGCTTCAAAAGGGGTCGCCAGCGGCGGAGCGTAAGGTAGGGCGCGGTCTGTGACCCGCCCTTGGGTCGGAATACTCAGCGCGCGAAAGGGCGGGTCAATGACCCGCCCTACCTTCAATCAGCCGCCTACTTCTTCTTCCCCTTCTTCGGCGCCACCGGGGCAAATTCCGGCCGAGCCTGCAGTTGCTTGAGATACGGCGCGTATTCCGGCGCGGTCATCCAGTCGCGCGACTTCGGCTCAGTCGCCGCAACCATACCTTCGGGATAGTCTTTGCCCGCGTAGCTCCCGTTGACCGAGTCGTTCCACCGCAACAACGCCTCACGCAACCGCCGGGCAACCTCCGGTTGTGTCGCTCCGATGTCTCGCTGCTCCCGCGGGTCGGACTCCAGATCGTAGACTTCAAAGACTCCGTCGCCGATTTTTTGGGCGATGATCTTATAACGGCCATCGATCATTGCCGCGCGGCCGGTGTGGCGAAACGGCAGGGGCTGCGCGCGCTCCTTCGACTCTGACGTCAGCAACGGTTTCAAACTCAGGCCATCAATCGGCGCGAGCATGCTCGATCTCGGCAGCCCGACGATTTCGGCAATGGTCGGAAAGATATCCACGGTGCCGGCGACGTAACGCGTGATGCGGGGCGCACGGATCACGGCCGGCCACTCGATAAGGCCCGGCACGCGCAGCCCACCCTCGTAAACCGTGTTCTTGAAGCCCCGCAGATCTCCGACCGAACTCGGCCGGACTTCCGGCAGGCCGCCGTTGTCGCTGCAGAACCACAGCAGGGTATTCTCTGCGAGTCCGAGTCGGCGCAGTCCGGCCCGCAGGGTGCCGATACTGCGGTCCATCGCGACCAACTCGCCGTAGTGTTGCTGCGAGAGTTCGGGCAGGGCAGCGAAAGCTGCGCGATCCTCAGCCGTGGCTGCGAACGGCGCGTGCGGAGAACCAAACCAGATCACGGTGAACATCGGTTTCCCCCCTGCACGGTTTTTCTCCAGAAACGTGAGGGCTTCGGCGACGATGACTTCGGATGAGTCGCCTTTGAAGGCTTCGAATTTTCCCTGCCGACTGAGCAACGGATCGCGGTCGAAGAAATTGGTGACCGAGAGCCACTCGTCGAAACCGAATTCGCCGGGATTATGGTCGTCCTCTTTTAGGACCGGCGCGCCCGGGCCGCGGAAACCGTTCAGGTGCCACTTGCCGAAATGCGCCGTCGCGTAGCCGGCGTCGCGCAGTGCGCGCGGCAGCGTCTTCTCCTGCCGCCGCAGGGCGAAGCCGTGGTTCTCCACCCCGGCGCGATCGTTGGAGCGGCCGGTCAATACCGTGGCACGCGTCGGCGAGCAATTTGGCGCGCCGGCGTAAAACCGGTCAAAGCGCAGCCCGGCCGTCGCCATCGCATCGAGGTGTGGGGTCCTCAGAATCGGGTGGCCGTTGTAGCCGGTTTCGCCCCAGCCCATGTCGTCGGCCATCACCAGGACGATGTGCGGTCGCGCGACATCGCTCGCGGCCAGCGCCACCGCTGCGCCGCCCACCAGGGTCGCAAACATTATCGGGAGAAATTTCATGGGAGAGGAAAACCGCCGCACGGTCACCAAGTGCCTTTGATGCCGATCGTCCAGAGCGAGGCGTAGTCAATGCGCTGGCGGAACTGCGCGTGCGCCGGAGTGTTCGGGCCGCGGATTTCCGTGTCCTCCGTCGCGTCGCCCACGTTGCGCAGGTTCGCGAAGAGGCCGACTCGCTTCCAGAAATACCACTCGCCGAGCACGTCGACGTAGAGGCGCTTGCCGGAATAGTTGAAGGTGCCGGACTCGATCCCTTGCCCGGTCACGGGCGCGTTGCGCTGGCGGCCGCGGTAGTTCCAGTTCACGCGGGCATTCCACTTCGGCCGCGTCACGCTGACGCCCCAGCTCGCACTGCGGGAGATGAAGCCGGCGAGCGACGCGGTCTCGTCGCCGAGTAGCCGCTGCGAACTGGCGTTGGCGAAGACCTGCACACCGCGGGCCCAGGGCGGCAAAAACGTGAGCGCCTGCTTGTAACTGAAATCCACGCCCTGCATCCGCACGCGGCTGTCGAGGTTCCGCTGGGTCTGCACATCGTAGGGATCGTAGGTTGCGACATCGAGATCGTAGAACTCGAGGAACTCGGGCGTGGCGTTGAACGTCGTCGCGCCAAAGAAATCCGCGATCTTCCGACGGAAGGCGCCGATCGAGATCTGGCCGACGCCCTGAAAATACCGTTCGAGCCGCACCGAAAACGTCTCCGCCTGCCACGCCTTGATCGCGGCGTTGTTGACCACGATCAGGTTGTTGCCGGCCGCCGGGAGCGACGTGTCGGCCAGCGTGATGCCACCGGTGTATTGGCTGAAGTTCGGACGGCCGACGGACTGGAAGTAGGCGGCCCGCGCCACCCAATTTTCGGAGAAGGTGTAGTTGGCGTTCAGGCTCGGGAAGAGCCGCAGGTATTCGTTCGCGGTGCGCGCACCGCGGTCGAAGTAGGTGGCCCGCGAGATCGCGAGCGCGTTGGCCGCGACATTGGGAATGATGAGCGCAGGCTGCACGCCGGCGAGCGCGGGGTTGCTGTCGATGAAGCGCCCCTGCGCGTCGCGCTGGAAGTTCAGCGTCGGGTCGTTGCGCGGACCCGCGGCCTTCACGTTGGTCTGCTCGGCGCGGAGCCCGCCGACGAGCTTCAGGCGGCGCTCGAAGAAGGCCACATCGCCGCGGAGATAGCCGGCGGAGACAATTTCCTCGGAAATGCGCGAGCCGGCGACGAGGTTGCGGTAGACGGTGTTGTCGTTGACCGTGAACTGTGCGGGGTTGGCGACGTAGTGCTCGTAGAACTTGCGGTTGCTGACCGTCTGGAGCTGGGGAAAACCGTAGGGCAGCGTGCGCTGCGAGTAGATCGGATCGAGGAAGGGCTGGGCGCGGGTCTGGCCGCCGCTGCCGGCGTAATTGTAGGTGATCGTGCCGCCGCGGACATCCCGCCGTGACTCACGCAGATCAAAGCCGGTCTTCAGCGTGAAGGGAATCGCCGTGAAGAAATCGCGGCGCAGGTTGCCGTAGGCGGTGCGCTGCTGGTCGTAGGTGCGGTCGGCCTGGCGCGTGCCCGAGGTGACGGAATACGTGCCCAGATTGTAGGGATCGACGGGCGCGCCGGTCGCGCCGTCGGTCACGGTGACGCGGTTCGGGCGGAGGTAGAAAATGTCGTCGAAGGCGATCGTCACGCCGGTGCGCTGCGCGGTGACGTTGCGGAAGTATCCCTGGTCGGTGTCGCGGTTGTAGTCGCTCTGCTGAGAGTGGCCGAGCCCGAGATCGGATTTCCACACCGGGCCGTCGTGCCGCCAGACGAAGGTCGGCATGAACGTGCGGTTGAAACGGTTTCGCTCCTGGTGCGACGAGGTCAGCGTGCCCGCGCCCGCGGCGCCGCGCGTGGAGAACGCCGTGAAGTCCCCGGGCAGCACGCGCACCGCGTTGAAGGTCACGTTAGAGACGATGAACCGGCCGTCGAACGAGGAATACTGGAACCCAAACGTGACGCGATCGTGCGGCGTGAGCCGGTAGTCGATAGAGGTGCCGAAGGAGCGGCGCGTCGTCACCTTCGGCGCGTCCTGGATGAGATACTGCGAGAGGTAGGGGCGGTCGACCGTGGTGTTGGGGAAGGCCACGCCGTTGGTGGCGGTGTTGGCGCCGCGCCAGACGGTCTGCGCGTTGTCCTGGGCCGAGTAGTTGGTGGAGATGCCGCCGGAAACCGTGTAACCGAACTTCTTGTTCACCGGCGCCACATAGGAGAAATCGAAACCGGGATGGACGTTGCGAGTCGCGCTGGGCTTGGGGCCGGGGACTTCTTTGAAGTCGCGGGCGTTGTCGCGCATGAGCAGGTAGGCGCTGGCGGTGAAGGTCGGTCGCGCGCGCTCGAAGGCGCTGCGCGGAACCATGTTCACCGTGCCCGCGAGCGCCCCGCCCGGCGACTCGGGCGTGGGCGAGTAGTTCACCTCGATGCGCGAGAGGTTGTTGATCGAGATCATGTCGGACTGCACGGCGCGGCTCGAAGTGCCGCCCGTCGCCGCGGTGGCGACACTGAACCCGTCCACCGTCACGGGCACGAAGTCCGACGGCACGCCGTTGATCGAGATGTCGCGGGCGTTGCCGCCGGTATAGTCGATGGTGACGCCCGGCAGGAACTTGATGAACTCGGCGGCGTTGCCTTCGGCCACGTTGCCAAATTCCTCGGTGGAGACGACGTTCTTGATGCTCGAGGCAAAGCGCTGCTCGTTGATCGCGAGCGCGGCGCCGTCCATCTCGCGCGAGGTGGCGACGCGAAAAGCGTCGAGCTTCACGATGGAGCCGTCGGCATTCTTCTCGGGCGCGCCGAGCGTGATGTCGTGCATTCGGGTCTGGCCGGCGGCGATGGTGACGCTCGTCATTGCAGGCGGCAGCCCGGTGAAAAACGCCCGCACGCGCACCGCGCCGGCCGGCACATGCGTGAGCTGGTAGGAGCCGCCCTCTTCGGAAAACACCTCGAGCGCCGTGCCCTCGACGGTGAGGCGCACGCCCTCGAGGTATTCGCCGCTGCGGGCGTTGAGCACCCGACCCTCGATCACGCCGACCGCGGCGGTCTGCGCGGAAGCCGGTGACGCAACACCAGTCAGGACGAGCAGGAGGCCAACAATTTTGGGCAGCGAGGTGGACAGTCGTGTTTTCATAGGGGGAGTTGCCGCGCCCCAAAGAGGAGGCACAGCCAGGGTGACATCGATTGAACGCAAACCTAGCGGCTTGGCAACCGGAGGTTGCAGCACCCACGGCAATCCGCGTCACTCATCGCGTCACCCCAACACCCATGAAATTCCCCGTGCTCATTGCTTTCATCGCGTTCGCTTGCAGCTCTGGCCTCGCGGCCGAAGCCACCCAGAAGGCCGCCGTCGCCCGGATCAAGTAGACTTCGGGGTGGAGCGCG
>JANNEY010000222.1:0-10186 GCA_031379235.1 Opitutaceae bacterium
CCAAGCCATCGCCCGTAAGCAGGCTCCTACCCACAATCTTTTTTTCGCGGCCCCCTCAGGCGACGGGCGGTCTCTTGCTTCCACGTGGGCCGCTCTTGCCCGAGTTGAATCAGAAACGCCGAGAGATTGCGCCGTTCTCTCTCGGAGAGCTTCGTCGCGCGCTGCTTGATTTCGAGGAAGGCGGTTGCGGTCACGGGTGGCAGGCCAGAGATGTGTGTTGGGTGGTCAAGGGGCGCATTGACTTGCTGCGATGGCGCCGGGTGTGCCGCTGGGAATCATTATTTCGTAAGGATTGCGATCGGCCAAATCGGCCAGAGCAGCACGATGAAGAGCAGATAGCCGGCGCCAAATTCGGCGCGATCGGGTCGCAGGTGACATCAATTCTGTGCGCTGCTGCCGGCGCTTGCTGATCGCACGTGCGATGGTCAGCAAGACGAGCCCGATGCCGAAGTAGACTCCGAAGGTTGTCGCCGGTGTGCTCATCACTTTTTCCCTGAGTCCTTCGCCACCGGTTTCACGTAGGTGTCGAGCCACTTTTCGGTTTCCCAGAGGAGGTGCAGGACGTTTTCGCGACCGCGGTAGCCGTGCGATTCGTGTGGGAGCTGGATGTAGCGCGTCGTCGCGCCGTGGCCCTTGAGCGCGTTGTAGAAACGCTCGCTCTGGATGGGAAAGGTGCCGGGGTTGTTGTCCACGGCGCCGTGCACGAGGAGGAGCGGCGACTTGATTTTGTTGGCGTGGTTGAAGGGCGACATCGCGGCATACACCTCGGGCGCCTGCCAGAACGTGCGCTCCTCGGCCTGGAAGCCGAAGGGCGTGAGCGTGCGGTTGTAGGCGCCGCTGCGCGCGATGCCGGCGGCGAAGAGGTCCGAGTGCGCGAGGAGGTTGGCCGTCATGAACGCGCCGTAGCTGTGGCCGGCGACGGCGACGCGCTTCGGATCAGTGACGCCGCGACGCACGAGTTCGTCGATCGCGGCCTTGGCGCTGGCGACGAGCTGCGGCACGTAGGTGTCGTTGGGCTCGGTCTTGCCCGCGCCGATGATCGGCATCGTGGGATCGTCGAGCACGGCGTAGCCGGCGAGGACGAAGGGCAGCGGGCCGAGCGGGCTGACGCGGATGAAGCGATACGGCGACTCCTTCACCTGGCCGGCGGCGTCGGCATCCTTGAACTCGCGCGGGTAGGCCCAGAGCAGCGTGGGCAGCGGGCCGTCGAGGGGGCCGCGGTTCGGCGGAAGATAAAGCGTCCCGGAGAGCGCGACGCCATCGGCGCGCTTGTAGGTGATGACTTCCTTCTTCACCGCGGCGAACTGCGGAAACGGATTGGGAAAACGCGTGATGGCTGCGAGGGCCTGCGCGTCGTCGGCGACGCCGAGCGCGCGGATAAAATAATTCGCCGGCTCGGTGACTGACTCGCGCGAAGTGACGATGCGTTTCAGGCCGTCGTCGAGGTGCGCGACGAACGTCTCGTAGTGCGGCGCGGCGCTGCGCCAGAGGCGGCGCGTCTGTTTCGTTGCGAGATCGAGTTCGTCGAGGAACGGGCGGTCGCCTTCGGGCGAGGCGCCGGCGCCGTCGTAGTAGAGCTTGGATTTGTCGGCGCTCATGAGGAGCACGGCGCGGCCGAAGGCGTTGCGCGTGAGGACAGGTGTGCCGGGCGCGTTGTAGCGATCTTCGGAGGAGCGATCAAAGAGGAGCGTGGGCGAGGCGCCGGGCGAACCGGGCGCGACGAGCCACGTGCGGATCTTGCGCGTGCGATACCACGATTCGGAGACGAGTGCGCGCTGGTCGTCGCCCCACGTCACGCCGCCGGTGCGAAACGCGAACTTCTGTTGTGACACCGGCGCGCCCGTGAACGGCGCGGCGTGCGTGAACCACTCGTCGCGCAGCGCGGCCTCGCGGCCGGCGTCGCCGCCGTCGAGCGCCTGCATCCAACTCAGCGTCGCGGGTGCATCGGCGCGCCAGGTGACACCGCGCGGCCCGGTGCGCACGGAGCCGGTGGGAATCGGGATGCTCTCCGCGAGCGGCAGATCCGCGACGGGGTGGACGAGTTTGCCCGCGCGATCGTGGATGGTGATTTTCGTGGGGAAGCGCGTGACGGGGACGAGATACGAGTAGGGGCGCGTCCACGTGGTCACGAGCAGCAGGCGGCCATCGGGCGAGGGTGTGGCGCCGCCGATGAGGCCGCGCAGGCCGAGCGGGGAAATTTTTCCATCGAGGGCGATGAGCGCGAGCTCGGCGGTGGCGTAGTGCTCGAAGAGCGCTTCGTCGTGCGCGCTTGCGAGCATGTCGGCATAGGTGCGCGCGGGGCGCTTGCCGGTGAGATTCTCCTGCACGACCGGGCCGCTCGGCACGGTGGGCGCGGCGGGCGCTGCGCCACGGCCAGTCGGGATGAGGGAGACGACGAGCGTCGCGTCATCGACCCACGTGGGCGTGTCCACGACGCCATTGAGCGGGCGGTCTGTCAGCCGGCGCGCGCGGGCGGCAGCGACGTCGACGAGCCAGAGTTCCAACTGCTGCGGCAGCGTGACCGTGACGGCGACGTGACGGCTGTCGCGCGACCACGTGAGACTTGTGATGCGCGCGCCGACGGGGAAACCGGCGACACGCTTCTCCGCGCCACCCGCGAGGGGCTTCACGACGAGGCCGGTGTAGTAGGTGTCGCGGCTCGGGCCGTTGGTCGCGGGATTGATGCGGAGGCCGGCGAGCCGCAGCTCGGGCTCGGCCAGCTCGGCGACGGGAGGCAGCGACGGGCGCTCGAGCAGGAGCAGAAGGTTTTTGTCGGGGCTCAGGCTGACGAGCGGCGTGAGCGGCGCCTCGACGATCGCCGCGAGCGCGGCGCTCGGCACGCGATAGGTGGCGTCGGCCTGGGCGCGGAGCGCGGGCGAGAAAAACCATGCCGCCGCGAGCGCGAACACGAGGGGAGGAGAGGAACGCATCGGGTGAAGCTGGGCGGAGCGCGGAGGCTTGGCAATTTCAGAGGGTCTGGGCGGAACGGCGGTTTCCAACCGCCGAGGGGCGCTTGAAAAGCGCCCGTCCGTTCGGAGCCGCACGCGAACGCGCCGCTGTGCTCATCGCGCGAATGAATTTCGTGTCCATCGGGCCGTCGGCCTGCCGAACTCCTCGTTCGCCTCCTTCCTCCGCCATGTCCCGCACCGCCCTCCTTCGCGAAATCCGCCCGACGCTCACGCTCGCGGCACCGATCATCGTCGGGCACCTGTGCCAGATGCTGATGGGCGTGACCGACAGCGCGATGATCGGGCGCGCCGGCACGGTGCCGCTCGCGGCGTCGGCGTTTGGGAACAACGTGTTCAACATCTTCTTCGTGGCCGGCATTGGCCTGATGGTGCCCGTGGCGATCTTCGTGGCGCGGGCGCGCGGGGCGCAGCGGCCGGCGGAGGCCGCGGAGTATCTGCGGCACGGGTTGGCGGTCGCGTTGGTTTTCGGTGTCCTTGAAATGCTCGTGATGGCGGCGCTCAGCACGCAGCTCCACCGCTTCGGCCAGCCGCCGGAAGTCGTTGCGATCGTGACGCCGTTTTTCCTGCTGTTCGCGGCGTCGATTGTGCCGGTGTTTGTCTATCTCGTGCTCCGGCAATTTGCCGAGGCGATGGGGCATCCGTGGGCGCCGATGTTCATTTTGCTCGCGGGCGTGGGGCTGAACGCCGCGCTCAACTGGGTCTTCATCTATGGCAACCTCGGCGTGCCGGCGCTCGGCCTCACGGGTGCGGGCATCTCGACGCTGGTCTCACGCACGCTCGGGGCGGTGGTGATTTTCTGGTGGCTGCGGCGCGATGCGCGCGTGCGCGAAGCCTGGCCGAAAAAATGGCTGGGCAATTTCTCCCGCGCGCGGTTCCGCGAGATGCTCGGTGTCGGGCTGCCGGCCTCGGGGATGCTGCTGTTCGAGACGACGGCATTCGCGTTTTCCGGCATCATGATCGGCTGGCTGGGCGCGGTGCCGCTGGCGGCGCACCAGATCGGGATCAGCTGCGCGTCGTTGGCGTTCATGTTTCCGCTGGGCCTCTCGATCGCGACGGGCATGCGCGTGAGCCATGCGGTCGGCGCGGCGGAACGAGAGCGGCTGCGTGCGATCGGATTTGGTGCGCTGGCGGTTGGGCTCGCGGTGACGGCGATTTTTGGCGTCGCCTTTGGCGTCGGTGGGAGCCGGATCGCCGCGTGGTTTGTGGACGATGCCGCGGTGATTGCGGTCGCGGCGCAACTGCTCGTGGTCGCGGCCTTTTTTCAGCTGGTCGACGGCGTGCAAGTCATCGCCGCGGCCGCGCTGCGCGGCGCCTCTGATGTGAAGCTGCCGGCGTTTATCACGCTGCTCGCCTACTGGGGCTTGGCCTTGCCGCTCGGCTACGCGCTCGGGATCAAGGGCAATCTGGGCGCGATGGGCATTTGGATTGGCATCGCCGGCGGGCTGGCGTTTGCGGCGGTGTTTTTGACGGTGCGGTTCGAGCGATTGACGCGCCCCGTCTAGGCTTCGGGGCGGCTCAGTTCAGCGTCTCCAGCTTAGCGCGATGCTGGCAAAGGGCGGGGTCTTCTCCGAGCGGACGATGTAGTTGCGGCGATGGTAGTCGGCCTTGAGCAGGGGGACGGCGCCGATGGCAGCTCGGAGGCTCAAGGTAGGGGTTGCTTCCCAATTGATCGCTGGTCCCAGGCGAAGCGCTTGATATTCGAGGCGAGTGCGGTCGAGCGCCGGGCGGTTGCCGGCTGCTCGGGGCAACGGATCGGCGGTCACGTAGAAGGAGCCGAAGTCGGCCTCGGCGGTGAAATCGACCGTGAGGGTGCTTGAGAACGTGTAGATGACCCCGGTGCGCGGAAAACCCAGGACCACGCGCCATGCCGGGGTAGGCGTCCAGTTGAAAGTGGCGACGGGAATGATCCGGCCAGTTCCTTTGGAGAGGGAATCGTAGACGAAACCGAATCCGGCGCCAAACTCGGGGTTGAACTTGCGACTGGCGATGGCGATCACGCCGACGCCGAAGCCCTTGGACGTAAAGCCGGAGCCGGCGTTATGCACGCCGGGGCTGACGCTCGCGAGGAGGGACCAGTCGGCGTCCAGTTTGCTGAAGACGGTGAAGGCGGCGCTCAGAGATTTGAGGCGGTCGGGGAGGGGTGTGGCCGCGCCGCGGTCGAGTGAGTAGTCGCGGTATTTGAGACTGATGATAGGGAAAAGATCCGGGCCGACGGGCGGGAGCGGGACCGCGAGCTCGGCGCCAAACTGGGCGACCGCGAAACTACCGGCGGGGCTGCCGCGAGCCGCCATCCGCGCATCGCCGGTGAAGGCGGTGTCGGCCTTGAGGGTGACGAGGCTGGTGGCGGGGCGACCGGACGCTGTGGGTGTCGGCGCGGAAGACGTGGGGTTCTGCGCTGACAGGTGAAGCGAGGCAGTGACGGCGGACAGGAGTAGGAGGGAAACGCGTGGGCGCATGGTGGTGCGAAGGCTACGGCTAAAGTGGGGACGTGGATGCGGCCGGCGCGGGAATTGGCGGTGGAAAACGGGGTAGGTGTTTCCATCGTGCCGGGTGAAATCGGTTCAGACCTTCAAGCGGGCCTTTACCTCGACCAAGGTAAGGCCGGTGATGCGGAGGAGCTTCTGGCGGGACTTGTCGCCGTGCGCGACCGTGACCGCGCGGCGCGGCAGGCCGAGGGTGTCGGCGAGAAACTCGCAGAGCGCGTCGTTGGCGCGGCCCTCGAGCGCGGGCGCGTGGACCTTGACCTTGAGCGCGGCACCGAGCCAGCCGACGACCGCGCTGCGCGGAGCGTTGGGGACGGCTTTGATGGGGAGGGTGCAAACTCGCTCTGCCAAACTCTTATTCATGATCGGCAGTCTGACCGGCTCGCAGGGCCAAGAGCGCCGCGATGATGGCGCCGTCGTCTGAATAGTCGCGAAACACGTGCGGCACGCCCATCGAACACAGCTGGTCGATTCTGCGACCGATGCCGATCATCGGTATCCCGAGCGCCGTGCTTACCTTCACATCCCAAGGCGCGTCGCCGAAGTAGACGACCGATGAGGTCTTGAATCCGGCGCGCGCTGCGGCGAGGGGGATAATATCCCGTCTGCGCGGAGTATCGCTGGAAGTGGCGTGAGGAAAATCAGCGAGCGTGATGCCGCAGCACCGCAGCTTGAAACGCGCGCTCGTATCGAAACAGCCCGTGGCGATCGCAACGGCGGATATTTTTTCCGATCTCAGGCGGGTGATAAATTGAACCGCGCCCGGCACCGGAGAAAAATCGCCGGGAAATTTAGGGCGTTCGGCTTCGAGCAGCCGGACGAATTCATGCTTGATGGCGGTTTCCTTCGCCATCGCATCCGGATCTCCGGCGAGAATGTCCCGGACGATCGCGCTGCTCGTCGGCTCTTCGTAGGTCGTCCAATCCAGGGTCGAGAGCGTTCGACCTGTGACGTGCTGAATCGCTTGTGCGTAGCAATAGCCCTCGACGTCCTGCGTATCGCAGATGGTCCCGTCGTTGTCGAAAACCGCGAGCAGGTTCATCCTCGTCAGCCTAGCGCCTCAGAGATCGTCCCGATGATTTCCTCCACCGGCTCGATGCCGACGCAGAGGCGGAGGAGGTCGGGGTCGAGTTTGCTCGCGGCGAGTTCGGCGATGCCGGCGGGCGTCGTCACGAGATCGTAGTGCGCGAGATACATGAAGGGGCAGATGAGCGTGGTCTTCATGCCGAAGCTCGGGCCTTTGGGGAGGCGGAGGCGGTCGTGGAAGGGCTCCATCGGGCCGCGCAGGGTGAACGTGATCATGCCGCCGGTGGCGTCGGGCGTGCGGGCGAGGCGGAGGTAGTTTTCGCGCGAGGCGGGATGCAGGGCCCAGAAGACATCGCGCACCTTTGGGTGCGCGGAGAGAAACGCGGCGACTTGCGCGGTGTTGGCGTGGATTTTTTTGAGGACGGTTTCCGTTTCGCCGATCTGGGCGGCGAGGCGGGCGAGGTCGCGCGGGTAAACCGGATCGACGAGCGCGGCGATGCGGCGGCGAAGTTCGGCGGCGTCGGGGCTGGCCGGGTTGATGGCGACGAGGCCGGCGGTGAGGTCGCCCCCGCTCGCGGTGTATTTGGTGAGACTGGAGACAACGGCGTCGGCGTGCGGCAGGACATCGACGTTGAAGACGGAGGCGACCGAGGGATCGACGAGGAGGTGCGCACCGTGCTGCCGGCAGAGGCCGGCGAGCGCGGCGAGGTCGGGCGTCTGGATGAGCGGGTTGGTCGGCAACTCGGCGAAGACGCCGGCGATGCGCGCGCCGTGTTTCTCGAAGATGCGCGCGATGCCCTCGGCATCCAACGGGTCGCGCACGTAGACGTAGTCGGCGGGCGTGGCGGTGAATTTTTTCAGGATCGCGATGGTGTCGAGATAGAGCCAGCCGAGCTGAAGCCAGACGGTGCGCCCACGCGTGGCCTGGAGATCGGCGGAGGCGCGGAACGCGGCATAGATGGCGTTCATGCCCGAGGGCGTGAGGAGGAGGTCGGCGTCGGTGGTCGTCGGGAGCGCGCGCCGTAGCACGCGGCGAATTTCGGTGCCGGCGTCGCCGGCATACACCGCTTCAGCATAGGGCGCATCAAGCAGGCCGAGACGCACAAGCGCGTCCTCGGCTTCACGCGAGGAGAGGAAGCCACCGATGTTTTGGAGAAAGGTTTTGGCGCGCGCGGCGGTCTCGGCGGCCTCGGGGTGCGAGACGCCGTGCAGCCGGTTGCTCGCGAACAGTTCCACGCTCGCAAATTCGCCGCCGAGGTGCAGCGCCAGCGCGCGAGCCAGCCGCTCGGACGACACGAGCCAGAGCGTGCGGCGGGCGAAGGCAGGCGAGCGGGCCGTGAAATGCGCGACCAGCCGGCGCGCGAACGGATGCACGACGAAGCGCGGGTAGCCCGAAGTGAGGGCGCGCATCGTCTCGGGGTTTTTCTCCTCGTAACCGCGCACGTCGCGCATCGTGGGCAGACTGCACGAGACAGCGTGGGGGCTGGACGGGATGCGCTGGCCGAGAGGCAGAGGAGGGAAGGCGGACACGTGCGGAAAAGTGGAAGGTTGAAAGGTGAAAGTTGAAAGACTGAAGCGCGCGGCAAGGGCGCGTTGAGTCATGCGTGTCATCGCGGGGTTGCGCGCGAGGGCGTTTGCTGATTTGTCGTCCCGTCGGTCAACCCCTCCCCATCCCCATGCGCAACGCTCTCGCTCAAATCGATTATCTCGCGGTCTTCGTTACGACCTTTGCCGGATTTCTTCTCAGCTGGCTGTGGTTTTCCCCGGTGCTCTTCGTCAAGCCGTGGATGGCGGAGATGAAGATCGACGAGGCCAAAATGAAGGAGTGCGCCGAGAAAGGCATGGCCGGATTCATGATCCGCGGCTTCCTCTACACGCTGATTTCGACATTGGCGCTCACGATTCTGATCCTGTCGCGCGGTTCGCCGAATTACGTCAAGGGCGCGGGCATCGGAGTGTTTGTCGGTCTCGCGTTCGTCGGCGCGCGGATGCTCAACGGCGCGGTTTGGGAGCAGAAATCCGCGAAGCTCATGGCCATCGTCGTCGGGCATGAAGTCGCACTCTTCGGCGTGCAGGGCGCGATGCTCGGCGCGTGGTTGTAAGGGGGGCGTGAGTTTCAATTTGCGCCCGGCGCGGTCGCCGCGTTCAACGGGCGCGCATGAAACTCCTCTCGTGGAATGTGAACGGTGTGCGCGCCGCGCATGGCAAGGGCCTGCTCGATTGGATGACGGCGAGTCAGGCCGACGTGATTTGCCTCCAGGAAGTAAAGGCCACCGAGGGCGATGTGCAGCATATCGTGTGGCCGAAGGGCTACGACGTGCTCTGGAACTCCGCGCAGAAAAAAGGCTACAGCGGCACGGCGCTGCTCACGCGGCGTAAACCACTCGCCGTCACGCTGGGCATCGGCTCGCCGGAACACGATGCCGAGGGCCGGGCGGTCACGGCGGAATTCGCGGATTGTTTCGTCGTCGGCGT
Organism: Opitutaceae bacterium; assembly: GCA_031379235.1. Classification (GTDB taxonomy): domain Bacteria; phylum Verrucomicrobiota; class Verrucomicrobiia; order Opitutales; family Opitutaceae; genus ER46. The sequence continues at coordinate 8,954 of JANNEY010000222.1, forward strand.
CTACGTGCCCAACGCGCAGCCCGAACTCGTGCGCCTCGGTTTCCGGCAGGCCTGGGATCGCGCGCTGCTGGGCTACGCGAAAAAACTGGAGAAGAAAAAACCGGTGCTCTTCTGCGGGGACCTCAACGTCGCCCACGAGGAAATCGATCTCGCGCGGCCGAAGGAAAACGTGGGCAACCCCGGTTTCTCCAACGAGGAGCGCGCGGGCTTCCGCGACTTCCTGGGCGCGGGGTTTGTGGACACGTTCCGCCATTTTGAGCAAGGCCCGGGCCACTACAGTTGGTGGACCTACCGGGCCGGCGCGCGCGAGCGGAACATCGGCTGGCGCATCGACTACGTGATGGCGAGCGCGGCGCTCACGCCGCGCCTCAAGCGGGCCTGGATCGAGCCGCATGTGCTGGGCAGCGATCACTGCCCGGTGGGGGTGGAGCTGAAGTGAGCGCGGCGAATCTCGAATTGAAGGCGCTCCTGCTGCGCGCGCCGCGGCGCACGCTGGCGGTGGCGGAGAGCATGACGTGCGGGCGGGTGCAGGCGCGCGTGGGCGAGGTGTCGGGCGCTTCAAATTTTTTTCTCGGTGGGATTACGGCTTATGCGCTCGACGAGAAAGTCGCGCATCTTGGGGTGAATCGCGCGGCGGCGAAAAAAGTGAACTGTGTTTCCGCGGAGGTGGCGGAGCAGATGGCGCGCGGTGTGTGCGGCCTGTTCGGCAGCGACCTCGGACTGGCGACGACGGGTTGTGCGGAGCCTGCGCCGGGCGAGGGGGTGGCGGAGCCGTATGCGTGGTGGGCGATTGCAGCGCGCGGGGCGCGCGGGAAATTTTCGCTGCGCAGCGGGCGGGTCGAGTGTCCGGGCGCGACGCGGATCGATGCGCAGGCGTTTGTGGCGGACGCGGCGCTCGCGGAGCTGGTCGCGTATTTGCAAGGCCTGCGGTTGTAGGGCGGGGGGGGCCAACCCCCCCTCATGGAAAATTGGGGGACCGAACCAAAACGGCGGGGGTTGGGGGACCCCCCCAGCGAATATTTAGGGGGGGTAAAACCGGGAAAAAACCGGGGCAATCAGGGGCGGGCGCTACACCCCGGAAAGTCCCTGCTGACACCCTCAGCGCACGCGGGCGCGGCCAGGGTTTTTCCAGTGTGTGGCTCGCGCGCCCACGCGCAGTGCGCAACCATGGTCGCGTGCAGACGTGCGCGCGCCCACGAGCGCATTACACGGTTTTGGAAATGCGTGAGCGCG
>JANNEY010000230.1:0-7114 GCA_031379235.1 Opitutaceae bacterium
CGCACCGGAACCACGCGACGCCCTCGTCGCGGTCACCCCGCGTCAGCCCATTTTGTGCACCTCAATTGGGCAGCCGATTCCCTCCAGTCTGCCCCACTATTTCCGCTCCCCGCCGCATCCTCCTTGTAATCCTGCTCCGCACAGGCAACGTTTCCTACGCTTTCCTAGCTTTTGTGGCCCGTCCTGCGCCTCCCCCGTCTCCCAGACTCACCCGATCTTGTTTTCGTCCTCAACTCCCTAAAACCACCATGACCCCATCTGTAAATCCAAGCTGCCGTCATCGCGCTCTCACCCTCGTCCTGTTGCTGGCCACCTCACCCCTCTTCGCTCAAACCACGCCACCGCCGCGCGCACCGGCCGCCTCCGACGAAGCCGTCGTCCTTTCCCCGTTCACTGTGCAGGTCGACACGGAGAAAGGCTACCTCGCCACGCAGACGCTCAGCGGCACACGTCTCAAAACCGACCTAAAGGATGTGGGCTCAGCGCTGACGGTTTTCACCGAGCAGCTCATGGACGATCTCGGCGCGAACAGCATCTACAACCTGATGGCCTTCGCGCCGAACACCGATCCGTTTATCATGACGACCTCGGACATCACGGGAAACGGCAATGACTTCATCAACATTCCCACCAAATACGTGACGCGCGGCGGGGCGACGACCGTGGTCGGCCAGGATTTCTTCAGCAACGGCATTCCCCAAGACCGTTTCAACTCGGAGCAACTCACCTTCACCCGCGGTCCCAACGCCATTCTGTTCGGCCTCGGCAATGCCGCCGGGGCCTTCATTTCCTCCACCAAGCGCGCGAAAAACACCGACAGCCGCACTTTCGAAATGCAGATGGACAGCCGCGGCGGTCATCGCACGACGATGGATATCAATCAGGTGCTGCGGAAGAACTTCCTGTCGCTCCGCTACGCGGGACTCTACGAGGGGCTCGATAGTTTCCGCCTCCACACGAATGACTATCAGCGCCGCCATTTCTTCACCCTGAACGCCACGCCGTTCAAGAAGACCACCCTTCGCGTCAACTACGAGACCGGCCATATCCAGCAAAACGCCGTGCGCCCTTGGCCCGACTACGATGCCGTCTCTCCGTGGCGCGCGGCCGGTTCGCCGATTATCGCCACCTACACGAATGTCGCCACCGGCAAGCCCGCCGGCACGCAGAACTTCGGCTACGCCGGCCTCACCTCCACGGAATTTTCCGCCGGCGGCACGCCCGTGCCGACCCAGCGCTTCCAAAACCAGGGCCAGAGCGCACCCACCACGTTTGCCAACGGGTTCCCCGTCAATGGCGGAAATTTCCGCTCACTCGTCAACGAGTCCATCTACCCGACTTTCGCGAGCGCCTTCGGCAATTCCTCTTACCGTCTGACGACTTACAATACAGTCTCCGCGTTTCTCGAACAACAGATCACGCAAGATCTCTTCATCGAAGCCGCGTTCAACAAAGTGGACAGCAAACTCAAAGCGATCAACGGCTTCGTCGGCCAGCTGAGCTACATCTACGTCGACCCCAACGCCCAGCTTCCGAACGGCCAGCCCAACCCCAACGTGGGCCGGCTTTACAGCCAGTCCCAGCCGACCATCATCGATGCGCCGAACGCCGCCACGAACTACCGCGTCATGGCCTCCTACACGCTCGACTTCAGTCGCCAAAAATCCCCGTGGCTTCGCTACCTCGGTCGCCACCAAGCCGCGCTCTTCCGTGAGCAAAGCGAACAAGACGGTTGGTCCAGCAACAACGGCCTGTTTAACACCACCCCGCTCAGCACCGTCGGAGCGGCCGGCACCATCACCAACGGGGCCAACTCCATTCAATACCGCTACTACTATGATCCGGCAAACAACAAGGTCGGCACCTCCATCGGCCGGCATATCGAAGCGATTCCCGTCCTCTACGCCAACGATTCGTTGCCCACGCGCGATCCCAGCGGCGTCACGCCTGCATTCATCGCGCAGCAGGGTCCCACCATCACGAAGTCCATCGTCAAGACCAGCGCCCTCGCTCTCCAGAGCTTCTTCTGGAACGACCGCATCGTTTTGACCAACGGCTTCCGCCAGGACGACCAGACTTCATGGCTCTCTGTGCCCAACGACTTCGTCAATCTCCGCGACGCCAACGGCACCGCACCCCGCCCGAGCGGCGTCAACGTCCGGGAATTCAAACCCGGCAGTCGCGCCGCGCGTGGCGGCAGCACATATTCCCGCGGCCTCGTCTTCCACCTCCAGCCGTGGGTCAGCTTGAGCTACAACACGTCGAACAATTTCCAGGTCAATTCGGGCACCCGCAACGTCTACGGCGATCTGCTCCCCAATCCGCAGGGCAAGGGCAGCGACTACGGCCTCAAATTCTCCTTCTTCGAACGCCGGCTGTTTCTCGACGTCACTTACTACACCAACAGCAGCGAAAACAGCGGCGACAGCATCTCGGCGAATGCGGCCGGCAACTTCAAGCAATTCGACCAGCTCTGGATTGCTGTCAGCGACTTCACCAAGGACGTTAAGTATCTGACTTCACCTTACTCGACCCTCAGCACCGTCTGGCAGGATGTCGTTTCCACCACCTCCAAAGGCTGGGAATTCTCCCTCACTGCGAACGCCACCCGCCAATGGCGCATGACGCTCAACGGGAGCAAACGCGGCGACAACACCACCAGCGCGCGCGGCGTGTATATCAACCAATACATGGCGGAATACATCCCCATCATCAAATCGCACCCCGAGTGGCAAAACCTCGACGCCACCAACGGCCTGACCGTGGCCGACCGCGTGAAGGACCTCGAAAACACCCTCGTCAATTTCAACGCCATCCGGAACAGCCCGTCCGCGAACTTCGCCTCGAATTGGACGCTGAATTTGATCCAAAGCTACGATTTCTCCCGCGAAACTCGCCTGAACGGTTTCTCCATCGGCGGCAGCATGAACGCGCGCGGCAAAGCCATCAACGGCTTCGCGGTGGACTCCAAACTCGTCCTCAATCCGCTCTCGCCCTACTACGCGCCCGCCTATGCCAACTTCGGCGGTTGGGTCACCTACAAGCGCAAGCTCTTCAAGAACCGCGTCGATTGGCGCATGCAGATGAACGTCCGCAACATTTTCGACAAAAACACGATCTTCCCGCTGATCAACGTCGACACCCGCGACGGCAAGCACACGCCAAGCACGGCGGTCTACAATCTCAAGGAGCCGCGGACGTATTTGTTCACGAGCGCGTTCAAATTCTGAAAAGCAGGGCGCGGTCTCTGACTCGCCCTTTCCGCGGGACCGGCGACTTTCCAGCCGCCGCCTCAGCGTCGCCGCCAATCCTCACCCGGGCTTCACCGGTCCGGCGAAGCCCTCACCCATCCGCCGCTGCGTCCCGTTTCCGAAAAATCAGCGTAGATGAGCGGCTCCACTCCTGTCTCCTTCGGACCATGAAACCCCTCTCCACCCTGTCGCTCGTAGGCGCCGGGATGCTGCTGTGCCTCGAGGCGGGCACGACATGGGGCGCGGAAGTCATCACGCGGATCGCGGACGTGCGCGGTTTGGCGCGGGAGGAAGCGGCCCAGGCCCGACCCGTGCAGGTGCGTGGCGTGATCACGTGGCGCAGTCCCGAGGGCCCGATTATGGTGCAGGACGCCTCGGCGGGGATTTGGGTCGGGGTCAGCCGGGCGCGGCAAAATCAACTCTGGGAAATGGATGAGGCAGTGATTGGATCGTTCCGCGTGGGCCAGTGGGTGGAAGTCGTGGGGATCAGCGATCCGGCGGGCTACGCCCCGGTGATTCTCCCGCGCACGATTCGCGTGCTCGGCGAGCAGCCGTTGCCGGAGCCGCGCCGAATGATTCCGGGGCGTTTTTTTAGCGGAGCGGATGATGGCATGCGCGTCGAAGTGCGGGGGGTGGTGCAGGGCTTTCAGTCGGCCGAGGGCGGTTGGCTGCTCCATCTCAATGCCGATCCGGGACGCTCGACCGTCGAGTTCCCGGCGTCCGGCCTGCAAAACCCGGCTGAGCTGGTGGACGCGGAGGTGAGGGTGACAGGGGTGGCGGTGAGCCGATTTAATACCCGGGGCGAAATCACGATGCCGCGCCTGTTCGCCAACGACGCGAGCAATCTCGTGATTGAGGTGCCCGCCGTGCCCCCGTTTGCCGCCCCTTTGGTGCCGGTCGACCGGATTCTCACATTTCGCCCCGAGCCCATGGGGCCGCATCGCGTGAGGGTGGCGGGCACGGTCACGTTCTCCCTCGCAGGAAAATTTCTCTATTTGCAGTCGGGCAACAGTGCCGTGCGCGTGGAAACCCGCGCGGCGGAGGTTTATGAACCCGGTGACGAGGTCGAGGCGGCTGGCTTCGGCGACATGACGCGCCACGTGGGCACGCTGGCCGAGGCGCAGGTGCGCAAAGTGGGACGCGGCGCGACACCGGAGGCGGTGGCGATCACGCCCGAGGAAATCATCACGCTGAACGCGACGGCCATGACCACGGGCCAGTTGGCAAACCCCCATGATTTCGACGGCCACCTCGTGCGTTTCCGCGCTACGTTGCTGGCGGTGCAGTCGGCGACCGATCCGCGGCAACCCGTGCGCCGGCTCACACTCGAACGCGGCGAGATGATCCTCGGAGCGACCTTGCACGCGGGGGAAACGGCGGCGCTCGATGCGCTGCGGCCCGGAAGCGTTTTGGAGATCACGGCCATCGTGCAGCTGGAATACACCCCGGTCGAAGGCTCGCGGCGGTCGCTGGTGCCGAGCCGGCTCGACGTCGTGCTGCGGAGCGCGGCCGACGTGCTCGTGGTCGACGCGCCGTCGTGGTGGACGCCGGCGCGTCTGCTCGGCGCGGTGGCGCTCGTGATGGTCGCGCTCGGCGCGGCCTTGCTGTGGGCGTGGCAACTGCGCCGGCAGGTGCGAAAGAAAACCCAACTGCTCGCCACCGAGATGCGCGCACGCCGCGATGCCGCGATCGAGTTTCAGGCGACGCTGCGCGAGCGCAACCGGCTCGCTGCGAACCTGCACGACACGCTGCTCCAAACTCTCGGCGGCATCGGTTTCCAGATGGAAGCCTGCGAAGCCGAGGCCGCGGCGCCGACGGAGGCGGGAAAGCCCGCCGTGCATCTGCCGGTCGCGCGCCGGATGCTCGACCACGCCGTGGACCAGTTGCGCGGCTCCGTCTGGGCGCTCCGCAGCCTGCCGCTGCACGGCCTCGCGCTGCCCGATGCGTTGCGCGCCCTCGTGGAACGCGCCGGCGCCGGACACGACGCAAAGATCGAGCTGCGCACTGCGGGCGACCTCGCGCACGTCCCTGATTTTGTGGCGGGCAACCTGATCCTCGCTGCGCAGGAAGCGCTGCACAACGCCCTCAAGCACGCGCGCCCGAACCTCGTGACGCTCGACGCGCGGCCCGCGGAAAAGTCCGGCTGGATCGCGCTGACCGTGCGCGACGACGGGCTCGGTTTCACGCCGGGCGAGCAACGCGGCGCGGCGCAGGGACACTTCGGTCTCACCGGCATGCGCGAGCGCATCGAGCGGCTCAACGGCACGCTGCGGATCGAGAGCGCGCCGGGCCGCGGCACGGTGGTCCACTTCGAGGTGCCGTTGCGCGCTTACGATGAAGCCCTCGCCTGAACGCAGCCGCATTGGCCGATCGTCCAATAGCCCGGCGCCCGGAGCGTCGGCTATCGTGACGCACGCCGTGACGCCCTCCGCTCCCATTCGCCTGATTCTTGTGGACGACCATGCCGTGTTGCGCGCGGGTCTCGCCAACGTGCTCAACTTCGATCCCGGCCTGCGAGTGGTGGCCGAGGCCGACGATGGCGAAGCGGCGATCACCGCGTGGCGCCAGCATCCCTCCGACGTGATGCTGCTCGATCTCAGCATGCCGGGCATCGATGGGATCGAGACGTTGCAGCGGTTGCGGACGGAGTTTCCCGCGGCGCGCGTGCTGATGCTCACGTCGTCCGAGGCGCCCGAGGATGTCCGCCACGCCCTGGCGGCCGGCGCGTGCGGCTACGTGACCAAGACCGTGCGGCGCGCCGAGTTGGTCGCCGCGATCCGTGCCGTCCACACCGGCGAGCGGGTGATCGGCCAGTCGGTCGCCGGACAGATGGCGGTGGAAAACGAAACCGGAACGGTGTCGCGCCGCGAATTGGAAGTGCTCGGCCTCGTGCGCCAGGGTTTCACCAACGCCGAGATCGGCCGCCTTCTCGGCATCTCCGAGCGCACAGCGAAGGCCCACGTCGGCGCCCTGCTCGCCAAATTGCAGGCCGCCGACCGCGCCGAGGCGGTCGCGCGCGGCTTCGAACGCGGGTTGCTCAAGGTCTGAACGCGCGCGTCGAAAAAGACGGTTCGATTTGGAAGGTAAGCCCCCGCTTGCGGGCAATTTCGCCGCCGGTTCGCTCGGCGACACCACATCCCATCGCGCGCAAGCGCGCTCCTACACCGGACCGTTTTCGACGCGCTCGCACACCGTCCCGGCCGTTGTCCGATCGGACAGTAGCTCGGAACCGGGCCGACGGTCATAGTGGCAAGTGCTTTCGCCTGTGCCAGCCGCCCACCGACCAAACTGCTTCGATGAGCTGCGAGGAGGACTTGGTCATGGGATTTATTTTTTTCGGAAGGAAACGTTGTGGTTTTCTTGACCACGCCACTCTCGCAGAAAAATCCGCCGGGTGACATTCGCCGAATGACCTCCGCCCAAAGGCGCAGTCGCGCGCGGGAGCCTCGGCCGTTTGGACCGCGCTTCGAAATGCCGCGAGCGGCAACGCTCAGCCAAACTTCAGCGCCTGCTCCACCTCGCGCAGGCCGCGCGTCATGGCAAGCTGGCGGTCGTTGTGCAGCACGACGACGTGCTCGCCCTTGAACATCGGCTGGAGCTCCTTCACGCGATCAAGATTCACGATCGTGGCGCGGCTCACGCGGATGAACTTCTCGGGATCGAGCTGCGCCTCGAGGGCGTTGAGCGTCTCGCGCAGGATGTGGCTCTGCTTGCCGACGTGCACGGCGACGTAGTTGCCCGCGGCCTCGATCGAGTCGATGTCGGCGGTGCGGATGACGGCGACCTTGTCGTCGTGGCGCACGGTGAGGCGCGTGAGAAAATGCGCGGTCGCCGCCGGTGCGCCGGCCGCGGCGCTGCGGGCC
>JANNEY010000240.1:0-22859 GCA_031379235.1 Opitutaceae bacterium
CTCATTTCAGTCGGTTTGGGGTGGAGCGCGTTGACCCCAACGCGCTCTCAGGAACTTCGCCCAGTCCGAAACCAGCGTCTTGGGGACAAGCCGCTCCACCTCGCTTGCATCGTGACGCGTTCATTGGAAAAAATGGGGCACGAAGCGACTCAGGTTGCCGGTGATGCGCCGCGTGTCTTCACGCAGCCCGAGGCCCGCGGGCTCGTGATCGACGACCCACACGCCGCAGACCGCGCGATGGCCGTCGAACTCGGGCAACTCCACCGCCGCTTGAAACACATGGCCCTCCGCACCGTAGTCACCGCCGGTTTCCTCGATGGCGACGCCGCCGTCGATCCACGTGACGTTGGCGCCCTCGCGGCTGAGTTTGGGCTTGCGCACGTAGCGCGACCCGAGCGGCGCCGCGGTGTCGTAGGATGCCAGCAGATTCGGATGATCAGGAAACAGCTCCCAGAGGATCGGGAGCAGGCCCTTGTTGCTCAGGAGCATTTTCCAAGTCGGCTCGATGAATTGCACCGCATCGTGCGCGAGGTGCGGGGCGAATTCCTCAGTCCAGAGCCACTCCCACGGATAAAGTTTGAAACAATGGGTGAGCCGGGTGCCTTCGAGGTCGACGAAGGTGCGCGAGCGCGCATCCCAGCCGATATCGTCGATGAAGACCGCGCGCGTGGCGACGCCGGCCTGCTCACAGGTGTCGCGCAAGTAGAGCACGGTCTGCTCATCCTCGGGATTTTCTTTCACGCTGCTGAAGTGAATCGTCGCGCCCGCCCAGCGGCGCCACGCCGCGATTAGCCGCTCGTGGATGGAATTGAACTGATCGGCTTCGGCATGCGTTTCGCGGAGCCAGAACCATTGGGCGACGGCGGCCTCGACGAGTGCGGTCGGGGTGTCGGCATTGTATTCGAGGAGCTTCGGCGCCCCCTGGCCGTCGAAGGCCAGATCGAAGCGGCCGTAGAGTGAAAAATCGTCCCGTTCCCACGAGCGGAGAATCGCCGGCACCGCGGCCGCGGGGATCGCGAGCCGGTCCCACCAGTTGCGTTCAATGACCGCCTCGGCGGCATCAAGGCAGAGCGCGTGCAGATCACGCGCGGCGGTTTCGAGTGCCGTGATTTCAGGCGCGGTAAATTCGTAGCACGCCGACTCGTCCCAATACGGGCCGTGTTCGTGGGAGTGATAGGTGAGGCCGATCGCCTCGACTTTCTCGCGCCACGCGGGACGCGGCTGACACGCGTGCCGGCGCATCAGGAAGGCACGAAACGCGAGCCCGATGAACTGCCGAAGCCGCTCCGCGGAATGACGCCGTGGTTGATGTTACTGGCCCGCATGGCCTCGGCCATCCGGGCCATCTCGGGGGTGAGAGCCGAAATATTGATGATGCTTTGGTGGGGCGTATCGCTCCACTGACCCCCGTAGAAATATTGTTTCCGCGTGGCATCGAAGTGATTGTAGCGGAGAGGAAAAAACGCCTGGAACGGAGCGTGATAGTAGAAGCCCGGACGCGGGACCGGATCGTCGTTGGCGTAGTAGATCTCGCTGGTGATCGGCGGGGTGGTGCTGGCGGAGCGCTGGGTGTCGCAACCCGTAAGTGCGCCGACGGTCAACCCGCCGAGGAGCACCCGCCTGACGTTTTGGCTGCGTTTCACGGCGAGCGGTCGGGCCGCCAAATCAGCCGACGATGGCCGCGGCGACGATGATGCAGACCCCGAGAATGACGGCGCCGGCGACGATCGCTGCGGCCATGTTTTTGTTCTGCACGATCTCGTGGTGAAGATCGCCCGGCGTGCACTTATCGAAGAGCTTGTAGCCGGCGATCGCGGCAAATATGCCGATCGCCGCGAACAGCATCATGTAGCCAAGAGCCTGACCCAGGCTCTGCGCGTGCCATCCGGCCGGCGCCGGCGCTTCGGCGGCAGCAAGCGTGAGTGGCAGGGTAAGAAGCAGGACAACGGACGTGAGACTTTTTTTCATGGGGCAGATTTGAGAACGAACCGACGCTGTAAATCGACGTAGTGCCTGTCAACGGTCCGGCCGTTGCACGGCGGGACTGATTTTCCTCGTCGTGGGTATTTCCACGGGCGCCGCATCCTTGCCTCGGCTCATGCGTCACGCCCAGACTGCCGCCCGCCCCATGCTCATGATTCCCCGGATTTTTGCCCCCCTCGTGCTGTTGTCGGCGTCGGCCGCCCTCGCCGCTGAACCGAGCTTGGAGACCTTTCGCCGGGAGATTGAACCGGTGCTCTCGAAATACTGTTACGACTGTCATGGCAACGGTGTGGACAAGGGTGGGGTGAAGCTTGATGCCTTTACCGACGCCACGGCGCTCCACGATCCCAAGCTCTGGCTGCGGGCGCTAAAAAATATTCGTTCGGGTATCATGCCACCAGCGGACGAGCTGCCGCTGCCCGGAGCTGAAGCCGAGAAACTGATGCAGTGGATCAAGCGCGAAGCCTTCGGCCTCGATCCGGCCAATCCCGATCCGGGACGCACGACCGTGCGGCGGCTAAACCGCGTCGAGTATCGCAACACCATCCGCGAGCTGACCGGGGTCGACTTTGACACGCAGAAGGAGTTTCCGGCCGACGACACTGGTCACGGCTTCGACAACATCGCCGACGTGCTGACCATCTCGCCGATGCTGCTCGAAAAATATCTCGATGCGGCCCAGGCGATCGTCACGAAGAGTGTGCCGATGCAGCCGCGGGTCGTCGCGGAACGCGCCGTCCTTGGGAAAGATTTTTCGACCACGAAGGTCGACACCACGCTGCCCGAACTGCCCAAGATCGATGTCGCAGCGGTGATGAATCAACCGGCTCCGGCGGCCGTGGCGACTCCGGCGGTTCCGGCCGGGCGCGGTCGTTTTGGCAAAAGACCGGACGCGGGTCCGCCGCCGATGCGCCGGCCCGTGCCAACCGCCGATGGTGACGTGCTCGATCTTTCCTACTACACCCCGGCGACGGTGACCGCCACGCACCGCGTCGCGCACGCGGGTAAATATCAGCTGCTGGTCGATCTGCGGGCGTTCGAACGTTACGTGGACAACCAGTTCGACCTGAACCGCTGCAAGCTGACTTTCTCGGTCGATGGGGAAGTCTTGCTCGAGCAGGACTTCGTGCGCGAGGGCGGCAAGAAATTTGAGTTCACCTATGACCGCGAGTGGACCGCGGGTGAGCACACGCTGAGTTTCGAGATGAAACCGATCGGCCCGGATAAGCCGCAGATTCGCCAACTGCGGCTGAAGCTGAACGCCGTGACCGTCCGCGGGCCGATGGCCGAGGCGCACTGGGTGCGACCGACCGGCTACGAAACGATCTTCCCGCGCGAGGCTCCGGCCGATGCCGTGGGCCGTCGCGCCTATGCGCGCGAACTCTTGGCTAAATTTGCCACGCGCGCCTTCCGCCGGCCCGCCGATGCCATCGCCGTCGATCGGCTGGTCGAGTTGGCCGAGGCGACCTACTCGCGGCCGCGCGTCACGTTTGAAGCCGGCGTGGCGCAGGCCATGGTGGCGGTGCTGGCTTCGCCGAGTTTTATTTTCCGGGAAGAGCGCACCGTCGCCGCGCGCCCGGGTCGGTTGCATCCCGACGTGGATGATTATTCGTTGGCGTCGCGGCTCTCGTATTTTCTCTGGTCTTCGATGCCTGATGCCGAGTTGCTGCGCCTAGCGAGCGAGGGCAAACTGCGGGCTGAGCTCCCCGCGCAGACGGCGCGGATGCTGGCGGACGCCCGCTCGCGCGAGTTTGTGCGCAACTTCACCGGCCAGTGGTTGCAGGCGCGCGACATCCCCAACGTCGCGATCACCGCGCGCGAAGTCTTTCTGCGCGACAATCCGCAGCCGGGCTTGGATGAGGCGCGCGAGACGTTTCGCCGGCTCAGCCGCAAACCCGAAGGGGAGCGCACGCCCGAAGAAAACGAGGCCTTCGCTAAGGCACGGACGCAGTTTTTCGGCTTCGGCCGGGCGGCCGTCCCGGATCTGACGGCCGACCTCCGTCGTGCCATGGCGCAAGAAACCGAGATGGCTTTTGCCTACGTCCTCAAGGAGGACCGCAGCCTGCTCGAGCTGCTCGAGAGCGACTACACGTTTCTCAACGAAGACCTCGCGAAACACTACGGGATCGAGGGCGTTACGGGCCGGGAGATGCGCAAGGTCACGCTGGCGGCCGACAGCCCGCGCGGTGGCGTGCTCACGCAAGGCACGATTCTCGCGGTGACCTCCAATCCTACGCGCACCTCGCCGGTGAAACGCGGGGTCTTCATCCTCGATGCCATTCTCGGCACGCCGCCCGCGCCGCCGCCGCCCAATATCCCCGCGCTCGAAGACGCCGCGTCCGCTGCCGAGCTCAAGAAGATGAACCTGCGTGAAACGCTGGCGCTGCACGCCAAGGATCCGATGTGCAATTCCTGCCACAGCCGCATGGATCCACTTGGCCTGGCGCTGGAAAATTTCAATGCCATGGGCATGTGGCGCACCTCCGATTCGGGCCAGCCGGTGCAGACGGCCGGCAAACTGATCACGGGTGAGACTTTTGCCGACGTGCGGGAGCTGAAGCACGTGCTCGCGACCGCGCGCCGCCACGATTTCTACCACTGTGTCACCGAGAAGCTGCTCACCTACGCGTTGGGCCGCGGGCTCGATTACCGCGATGTCGGGACCACCGATCAGCTCGCCGCGCAGCTTGAAGCCTCCGGGGGCAAACTCTCGGCGCTCTTGCAGGGCATCGTGAACTCCGCACCTTTCCAACAACGCCGCCAGTCCAACGCCACGCTCGTCCAAGCCACCCCCTGACCATGCCAACGCCCGCTGACTCTGCCCGCTCCCAACACTTCGCCGCGATGAATCGTCGTCACTTCCTGCGTGGCTTCGGCGCCTGTGTCGCGCTGCCGACGTTTAGCTCCCTGTTGCCTAGCCGCCTATCGGCAGCGGCGGCGGCGATCGCGGGTGGCGCGCAGCTGGCGACGACCGCCACCGGCGCGCCCCTGCGCACGGCGTTTGTCTTTTTCCCCAATGGCGCGATTCCCGCGACTTGGTGGCCCGAGGGCAGCGGCGCTGATTTCAAGTTCAACTCTACGCTGCAGCCGCTTGAGCCGCTCCGCCAGAAGGTGCAGGTGCTCGGCGGCCTCGACCAACTCAACGCCACCGCCGGCAACGATGGCGGCGGCGATCACGCGCGCGGCAACGCCGTCTTCCTCACCGGCGTGCGCCTCAACAAGAGCGCCACCGACGTCCGCGCCGGTATCTCCATCGATCAGGCGATGGCGAACCGCATCGGCCATCTCACGCGTTTCCGCTCGCTTGAACTCACGTGCGACACCAACCGCCCCTCCTCGGGCTGCGATCCCGGCTACTCCTGCGCCTACCAATATAACATCTCCTGGCAGTCGGCGACGACGCCGATGACGCCCGAGAACAACCCGCGCCTCGTCTTTGAGCGGCTCTTCGGCGCCGGTGCTCCCGGCGAGCGCGCCGCCAACGCGCAAGGTCGCCTCGTCGCGCGCCGCTCGGTGCTCGACTTCGTGATGGACGACGCCCGGCGTCTGCAAGGGCGCCTCGGCCATGGCGATCGTGATAAACTCGATCAATATCTCACCGGCGTCCGTGATGTGGAGGCCCGCATCCAGCAGGCCGAGAAATTCGGCCCCAACGTCGATCCCAGCCAGCCTACGCCCGCCGGCATTCCGTCCAGCCATGCTGATTACGTCGATCTGATGTATGACATGATGCTGCTCGCGTTCAAAACTGACTCGACGCGCATCGCGACCTTCATCCTCGGGCACGACGGCGACAACCGGTCGTTCAGCCAGATCGGTATCGCCGAGGGCCACCACGATCTCTCACACCACCAGAACAACCAGGAGCGGATGGAGAAACTCTCCCAGATCGACCGCTGGTATGTGGATCGTTTCGCGGCCTTCCTCCGCCGGCTGGACGCCACCGAGGATGTCGACGGTAAATCGATTCTCCATAACTCGCGCATCGTCTACGGCAGCGGCAACGCCGACTCCAACCGCCATTCGCACGATAACCTTCCGGTGATTCTCGCCGGCGGCGGCGGTGGTCTCCTGTCCGCCGGACGCTACGTGCAGCATGGCGCGAAGCCGATGAGCAACCTCTTCCTCAGTCTCGCCGATCAAGTGGGCGTGAATGATCTGAAGAGCTTCGGTGATTCGACGGGCCGGCTGGCGAACGTGTAGGCCCGACCGGCTTGGCCGGCGTAGCCGTGGCGAAGGAGGCGGGTCGGGCCGGCAACGGCAAAGGAGCAGGCGCTCGTATTTTCCTACCCGATCGTCCGCGTCGGCAGCCATGGTGCCAACGCCCGGTGAAGCGGGCACTGCGCGTGATCAATCACGGCGCCGGAGCGATAGCGCGCGAGTAATTGCACGGAGCGCTGCGCGAGCATCCGGCGGATTTCGCGGCGCCGGCCCTTTTCGCGCGGAATGATCATCGTGTCGTAGCCGGTGGTCTGGTGGCGCAGCCACGCGATGGTCGCGGCTTCCGCCCGCGCCTCGATGGGAATGCGTTGCGTGCGCGCGACCGTGCCGCTGCCGACCGGAGTGGCGTGCTCGGCGATGAGCAGCGCGAGCGATTCCGCTTCAATGCGGTGAGCGGGGTGAAAATTGAGGTAACGAAAAACGGCCGCCTTGAAATCCACCGCGTAATCCTCCTGCGCCACGGCGCGGCGCTGGCGGCCGGCGTCGAGCTTCCGCTGGTAGGCCGGATCCTCGCGATCGACTTCGAGCGCGGTGCGCAATGCCTCGAGCCGCGCTGCGGGCGCCCAGATGCCGCGCGAGAAACGCTTGCGGCCCTTGATCTCGATGACGGTAAGCGTCGGCCCATCCTGCTTGATCCGCCGGCTGAGCGCGGCATCGCCGGGGGGAAGCAGAGCCCAGTCTTCGGGCACCGTTTCCAACATGGCGTGCTCGTTGATCACTTGGCGGGGGCGGGGACCGGGGCGGACTTCACGGGCGAGGGGAGACATCGGGGAGCAGGAAAACGTGGGGGAGAAATCCTCGGAGCCGCGACTACGCGAAGAAGCGAAAGTCCGGGTGCTGCGCGCGCGAGCGTCGGCGCGGGCTCGGCGATTTTTCCCAGCTCGCGATCGTGGCGTCGAGGTGCGCGAGCTGGCGCGCGAGGAAGCCGATGTCGTGCTGCAAGTTCATCTCGGTCCCGTGGTGGAGCTGGTCGCGTTTTTTCTCCGCCAAGGTAAAGCGCCACGGCGGCGAGCCGCGATAGGCGCGGAGTTTGCGCTCCGTGTCGCGGCGGGCGGCGTGGAATTCCGCAATCGCGATCCGCAGCCGGCTGAGCGGCGA
This sequence comes from Opitutaceae bacterium, assembly GCA_031379235.1. Taxonomy (GTDB): domain Bacteria; phylum Verrucomicrobiota; class Verrucomicrobiia; order Opitutales; family Opitutaceae; genus ER46. The sequence goes on from JANNEY010000240.1 coordinate 7,303, forward strand.
CGCGGGGCTGAGCACGTCGTGCGCGGCCTCCCATTCCACTTCCAGGCGCGCGAGCCAGTCGGCGTCGCCGGTGGCCCAGGCCTGTTGCACCTCGTGCCAGAGGCGTTGGCGCGCCGCCGTCCATTCGCCGCCGCGATCCGGATGGAGCCGCTGCACGAGCCGGCGGTAAACGTCGCGCGCCTCCGCGCTCGGCGGCGGCGCGGCCGAAGTGGCGCCATGCGGCCCGAATGGTTCGAAGGGATCATCCCAGTGCGGACGGGAGCGGTCGTTGGACTTGCGTTCGTCGTCGAAGAAATCGTCGTCGCCGTCGCCGTCGCGGAAAAAGTCGTCGCGCGCGCTGCCGCCCCGGCCGGCTTCGTTCGCCGCCTCCCGCTCGTTGCCGGGCGACGCCGGGTTCGCCTCGCGGTCTCTTTGCTCCCGCCAGATTTTCCGGACGGAGCGGCCGGTGAAGAATGCCGCGGCCTGCGCCGCCTCGACGCGCTGCGCCTTGGCGAAAACCTCCGCGTGCAACTCGCGCAGCCGCGTGAGGAGCGTGGGAAAGGTGCGGTGCAGCCAGGCGTCGTAGGCGGGGCGGTCGGTCTGTTCGTGGCGGTGCAGGTCGCGCGCGGCCTTTTCCTGGCGCTTGCGCGCGGCGTGCAGCTCCGCCCAGGCGGCGCGCTTCAACGGCGCATCGTCGAGGACCACGAGGGAAACGCCAGGGTCGCGCCACGGATCGGGCCGGGCCGGCGTGGCGCGGCGGCGATGGGTGGCGAAGGAGATTCCGGGCATGGGAGACGCGGAAGAAAACCGGGACCGGCGCCGGGCGCCAGATCGTTGCGCGGAATTTTTGCGCTTCCGGCGCGGCCCGCCAACGAACCGCGATTTGGGAATGCCCTCGTGTTTCGTCCGCGCCCGCGTTGGATGAGGCGATGCCCCATGATCCCCACGCCGAGTTTGATCACAAAGTCCTCGAACAAATCGAGCACAGCCCGGTGGGGGCCGTGCCGCGGACACCCCTTTATCAGGAGGCGATCACGCGGTTGATCGCGGCGCACCAAATCTACGCCCACGCGGATCACCCGGCGGGGTTCGTGACGGTGCGCTCGCTGGCGACGCGCCCGTGTTTTCAGGCGAATAATCTCGATGCCCTGAAGGCCGGGGTGATCGACGCCGAGGCGCTGGAGTCAAATGCCGGAATTTTCAGCCGCTACGTCGCGTCGCTGTCGCCCGCGTCGCACGCGAAGGCCGAGGGCTTTCGGCTGCTCGTCGCCGGCCGCCCGGCGCATCACCGCAAACACGGCGGCGTGATCGCGCACGATCCGGTGCATACGCTCTTCCTGGTGCCGGGCGCGGGACCGAATCCCGGCATCCCCGGCAACTATCTCCACGGTTCGGTCCTCCAACTCACCGCGGATGCGGCGTCCGGTTGGGCGGTGCACCTGCACGACAGCGACGACGGGGCCGCCCTCTGTGAGGTGCCGACGCTAAGGGAAGCGCTGGAGAAACTGGACGAGGTCATCGCCAGCGCCCCGTTTCATCTCAGTGAATTGGGCGCGCTAGGGTTTTGGCTGAAGTGAGCCGGGGCGTGATCGCTCACTTGCGCCAGAAATAAGCCTGCACGAAAACGCGATTCCGGCCCACGAGTTCAAAAGGCGACGCCGTGGCCTCGAGTCCACAGTAGGGCCCGACAAACGACTCAAACGAGGTGAGGAAACCCGCTCGTTCCATTCGCTGCAGGAGCGCGATCATCTTCGGGAAGGTCGCGTGCGAGGGATGAAGCTCGACGGCGAGGTTTTGGATTTTTGCCATCGCGCCCGTGTCGAGCAAGTGAGCGAGCACGTCGAACTCGGCGCCTTCAATGTCCATCTTGAGGAGGTCCACGCGCGCGGGCAAAGCCGCCGCGAGATCGATCGCTGTCACCTTGGCGCCGCCGTCCGAGGCAATTTTTCCCGTGTCGAGGCCGGTGGACGCAAAAGTGAGTTCGGTGTTTTCGATCCAAACCGCCTGCTGCAGCACGCGCACGGCAGAATAGCCGGCCCGCGCGAGGTTGGTCCGGAGGATTTCCGTCAGCGCGGTGTCCGCTTCATAGACGGTTAGATCGCAGTCTGGATAATTCTGCTTAAACCAGATCGCGCTGAGCCCGATGTTGCCGCCGCAGTCGACGATGGTGGGCGTGGCCGACGCCGGGCGAAAGGCGTAGTAACGCCGGACGAAGATCTCCTCGAACTGCGAACGTGCGATGCCGAGGTTCGTGCAGTCGAGCTCGCCCCAGGGCATCTTTAGCCGAGTCGAAGCAGGCAACTGATGGCGAACCGCCCAGCGCAGATACGCCGAGCCCTCGGCGGTGTCGCGCGGAGCGAATCCGCGGGAAAAACGGAAATCGCGGCCGAGAGATTTGAGCCGAGTCGCGAGGCTCATTCGCCTTTGAGTGAGGTCATCAAATCGCCGTTGAGCGTTATGGTTTCGTTTTCCACGCCTCGTCGAAAAATCCCGCGTCGGCGATTTTGCCGGGCCAGCGGGCGCCGGGCGCCTCGCGCAGGTCGATGATGGCGTAGTCGGGGAGCTTGGGGGTTTGCAGTGAATTGGTGCCGTAGGCTTCGTCCCGGAAATCGACGCCGCTGTTCAGGACGACGTAGCGCTGCTGCGGGCTGAGCGGATTGGGAAACACGAGCACGGGCGCGTGGTGCGCGGCGTCGTAGGTCTGGCCGCGGAACGTGAGCGAGCGCGCGTCCCACGTGAGCGGGAGTTTTTTCGTGGCGAGCATTTTGGCGAGGAGGCGGTTGGAGGTGGCGTCGCCCCAGAGGACGACGTTCCTGTTGGCGATGTCTTCGTCGGTCACGGCGGTGTCGTCCTTCACGGCGAGTTCGGCGCGGAAGAGGTCGCGCCACATTTTGGTCGCGTGGGCGAGCTCGGCGGCGGCCCACGCGCCGACCTTGGCGTTGAGCGGCTGGCCCGTGGGGCGCACAAAGAGAAACGGCTCCATGAACGCATCGTCGATCGGGCCGCTGAGGCCGGGCATCTTGCGGGTCTGCTGGCGCCAGCGGGTATCGGAGTAGGTGTGGTCTTGGTAAACCCAGTGGCCGTTTTCCTTCACGAGCCAGTAATAGGGATCAATGGCGCCGAGTTTCACCGGCTGGCCGTCGACGGTGAGTTTCAGGCCGACGGCCTTTTCAAGGGAGATCGTGAAGACGACGATGTTCTTCGTGGTGACGTCGAGCTGTGCGGGCGTGGCGAACTTCATGTGGACGTCGGCGCGCTCCCATGATTGCTCGAGCTCCATGATTTTGATCCGGCCGGAGCTGGAGTAGCGCAGCGTGTAGGTGGTGAAGTGATCTTCGTCGGGCCACTTGGCGCGCGGCGTTGCGGTAATCGCATCGAGCCGCGCGGCGAGCTGCGCTTTTGAATCGGGATGGTATTCGTGCGCCGTTTGCGGGCCGATGATACGCTCAAGTTTTAGACCCTCGCTCGCCATCGCGGTTTCCATGATGTCGGCCGACTGTTTCTGCGGATCAATTTCGCCGCTGTAGGCGATGAGCGGGAGATGGCGGAGATTGGCGGCGTAGCCCGTGGCATCATACCAGCGCCAGAGCTTTTGCTCCCACGCCGTGCGCTCGGGCTTTCCGGGGGCGAGGGCTTTGTTGTAAGCGGCGGTTTCGGCAAACCCCGCGCCGGGCGACGCGGCGGCCCAGAGGTCGGGAAAATGGGTGGCGAGGTGCCACGTGCTCGCGCCGCCCATCGAAAAACCGCGCACGACGATCTTGCCGGCGTCGATCTTGTAAGCACGGCGGACGGCTTGCAGGGCCTCCATCACGTCGACTTCGCCGGCGAATTTCGTGGCGTTGCAGAAACGGCCGTAGGCATGGAGCACGATGCCACCCTCGGGCACGATCTCGCCGGGCTTGGTTTCGTGCTCGGCGATGAACGCGAGCTCGGTGCGCTTTTCATTGCGGCCGGAGAGCACGACATCGAGCCGGCGGGCGGGGCCGGCGCCGCGTTTCCAGTCGGGCGGGACGACCAGCGCGTAGGGCTGGATGGAGTTATCGAGCTTGGAACGGTAGCCGCGGATGACGCAGCCGGTGGCGTCGGTCCAAGGTGCGGTTCCCGCGCGCAGTTGCGTGACGCGTTCGCGCCCGAGGGCGAGCAGGCGGCGTGCGACTTCGACCTGCTTCACGTCGAAGAATTCGTCGTAACGCAGCGGCCAGTCCACGGCCTTGTGGAGAATCTCAGCGTCCGGCAGCAGCGCGAGGAGCCGGGCGTTTTTCGCGGTGGTGAGTTCCGCCGTGAGGGCATCGAGATCGCGGCGCAATGCCGCGGTGCCGGCCATGAGTTCGGTGCGGGCGGTCGCGGGAATCGCCACACCGGCGGGCGGCAGGCGTTTCGCGGGCGGCGGTGGCGTCTGCGCGGAAATTACGGGCGCGAGCCCGGCCAGCGCGGCGAAGCCAAAACAGACGCGACGAAGAAGAGTAACAGGAGCGGATTTCATGCGACGGAGGGGTGCGGAAAACTCCGCCGTTACCGTCGTTTTGGCAATGCCGCAGAGGCGCGATCACGGCCGCCGCCGGGCGATCGGATCCCACCGAAGCCCGTGCGGGCCTAGTGACTCTGCACGGCGGAACCGACGTAGGCCGCGAGTTTTTCCAAGCGGAAGGGCTTCGCGAAAAAATCCTCACCGTCGCAAAGGCTCGCGACGTGCGTGCTGCCCGACATCAACAACACGCGTGTTCCCGGCGAACGCTCACGCACCCAAGCCGCCAAATCGCGACCCGTGCCATCCGGCAAGTGATAGTCCGCGATGATGAGCGCCCAAGTCTTGCACGTGACGAAATTTTGTTTGGCCGCTGCGAGACTGGCCGCCGCCGCGACATGAAATCCGCGTTTCTCAAAATAGCTCACGAGCGTGCGCCGCATTTCGCGGTCGCTGTCGACCACGAGCAGCGAAGGACCCAAGCCGATGGCACCACCAGCGATCATGGCGTGTTCGGAGAGTGAGTCTTGGAGGAAACCGGGGTGCATTGACGGTGGAATTGGACCGTAGTGTTCGAAAATCGAGCCCACCGATGTGAAGGATTGAAAGACGCACGTAAAGACTTCTTAGGGTAAAACACCCATAAACGCTTTTGACGGTCCGATCTCCTCTCCGCGTCGGCCGCGCGGAAACTGGCACCCCGCTTCGTGATGGGGGCCTACTGCACCAACCGAATACGGTGAGTCTCGCTGTCGCCGATGAAGACCCGGCCATCGGTTTCAACGAAAATTCCATGCGGCCGGGCGAGTGCGCACGCGGCTGGGTTGCCTTCGGGTCCATCGCCCTTGGTGCCAGTGCCGGCGACGAGTTCAATCCGTCCGGTGCGCCGGTCAATCAGGCGGATGGCGTGATTCTCGGTGTCGACGATGTAGGCGTTGCCGTTCACCGGGTGGAGCGCGATGCCCTTGGGGCCGTTGAAAGTCGCGAGAGTCGCCGGGCCACCGTCGCCCGTGAAACCCTTCGCGCCCGTGCCGGCGACATGAAGGATTTTTCCTGCCTTCAGATCGAAGCGGAGGACTTGGTTTCCCTCCCGGGTCGCCAGCCAGAGGTTGCCGTCGCGATCGAAGTCCAGCGAGCGTGGCCCGCGCAACGGCGTGCCGGCGATGGGTGCGCCGTTGGGGGTGTCACCCGGTTTGCCCGTGCCCGCGAAGGTCGAGATTACACCGGTCTTCTGGTCCACGTGCCGGATGACGTTGTTGCGGATGTCGCAGATGAAGAGATCGCCGGCGGGGCTGAACTGGATGCTGTGCGGCTGGTTGAACTGCGCGTCCTTGGCCGGGCCGCCGTCGCCCGCGTAGCCGGGCTTACCGGTGCCGGCGATCGTCGTGATGATCTGGGTCTTCACGTCCACGCGGCGCACGGCGTGGTTCATCATATCGACGATGAAAAGATTCCCCGCGCGATCGAAACGGATCTCGTGCGGGAGGTTGAGCGTGGCGGCGAGGGCGGGGCCGCCGTCGCCGGTGTGGCCTTTGGCGCCGGTCCCGACGATGGTGATGATCTTCCCGTCGGCCGTGATTTTGCGCACACGCTGGCCGCCATATTCGCAGAACCACAGCGCACCGTCGGGGCCGCGCACGACCCCGAAAGGATCATTGAGTTCGGCCGCCGTGGCGGGGCCGCCGTCGCCAGCGAAGCCGCGCGTGCCGGTGCCGGCGACGGTGCGGATGGTCGCGGCGGAGGCGAATGAGGCGGACAAGGCGAGCAGAGTGAGGACGAACGAGGTGGGGCGCATGAGAAATGGGACAACGTTGCCGTTTGTCATTGCGAGGGAGGCAAAGCCGACCGCGGCAATCCAGCTTGATTTCAGATGGATTGCTTCGTCGCTGCGCTCCTCGCAATGACAAACAAGAAGGTGCTATTTCCAGCTTTCGTCGAAGAAACCGGCCTCGACGATTTTCCCCGGCCAGCGCGGGCCGGGCGGCGTGCGGAGATCGACGATGGCCCAGTCGGGGAGCTTCGGCGTCTGGTGCGCGTTGTTGCCGTAGCCTTCGGTGCGGAAATCGATGCCGCTGTTCAGCACGACATAGCGCCGGGGGTTAAGCGGATTCGGAAAGACGAGAATCGGCGCGTGATTCGCCGCGGGGTAGGTCTGGCCGCGAAACACGAGTTCCTTGGCGTCCCACTGCACCGGGAGCTGCGCGATGATTTTGGCGAGCACGGCGTTGGACGACGGATCGCCCCAGAGGATGAGATTGTGATTGGCGATGTCGGCCTCGGTGACGGCGCTGTCGGCTTTGACGGGGGCGTCGCCGCGGAAGACATCGCGCCAGAGTTGGCGCGCGGCGGTCAGCTCGCCCTCGACCCATGCGCCGACGACGGCGTTGAGCGGCCGGCCGCTGGGACGGACGAAGAGGAAAGGCTCCATGAACGCATCGTCGACGGGACCGGAGAGGCCGGGTGATTTGCGGAGGACGGGATTGTTGAAGCCAGTTCGTGTCCAAATCCCGTCTGACTTTCTCAAAATCTGGCCTAGGCCTCGCAGGCTGAATGTCCCTAATTTCTGACCATCGATAGTCGTTTCGCCGGCCAGCAACAGGCTGAGATGAGTAACATTCTTCGTTTCGAGCGTCACTGAGTCATTGCTGTGAACACGGGCGCGCACTTCAGCCTTCTCCCAGTGTTTCTCCATGCCTTCGATCCTTACCCACGCCGACTCGGGATAACGCAGCGTATACGTGCTGAGGCGCACTTCGCGCGGAACAGGATCGCGACCCTTCGCGATCAATTCTTCGAACCGCTTCGTAAGTTCGACCTTGGTTTCGGCGTGATAGGAATGGCCGGTTTTGGGGCCGATGAACCGTTCGAGTTTCAAGCCCTCCTTCGCCATCGCTGCTTCCATGAGATCGGAGGCTTCCTTCTGGCCATCGATTTCGCCGGCGTAGGCCAGGGTGGGGAGGTTAAAGAGATTTCCCGAAATGCCCGTGCCTTCGTATTGGCGCCAGAGCAACTGCTCCCACAAGGGGCGCGGCTCCCGGTTCGGTGAGTTGGCCTTCGTGAAAATCGGCGTCTCGGCGAAACCTGCACCCGGTGATGCCGCGCACCAGAGTCCGGAGAAATGCGTCGCGAGGTGCCACGTGCTGCCGCCGCCCATCGAGAAGCCGGCGACGGCGATGCGCTGCGCGTCGATGCGATATTGCGCGCGCACGGCGGAGAGCGCCTCGAACACATCGACCTCGCCGGCGAACTTCGTCGCGTTGCAGAAGCGGCCGTAGGGCACGACCGTGATCACGCCTTTCGGTGTGAGTTGCGGCGGGCCCGCGTCGCGCTCGGCCATGAAGGCGAGTTCGGTGCGCTTCTCGCCGCGCCCGAGGAGCCAGACCATCGCCGGCGTGGGCTTGCCGAGATCGAGGTCCGCGGGGACGACGAGGCCGTAGGGCTGAACCGAGCCGTCGAGCTTTGAACGGTGGCCACGCAAAATGAGGCCGCGGGCCTCCAGCCAGGGAGCCTGCTTCGCGCGGAGCTGCACAACGCGCTCTGCGCCCTTCGCGAGCAGCATGCGGGCGTAAGCGATCTCCTTCGGGGAATAAAACGTGTCGTCGGCGAGGGTCCATGCGACGGCCTTGTGGAAAATCTCCACGTCGGGCAACAGCGCGGCGAATTTCGCGTCGGCCGTTCCGGCGAGCTCCCGCGCAAGGGCATCAATGTCGCGTCGCAACGCCGCCGCGCCCGCGGTGAGTTCGCCCCGCTCGGCATCGGTGAGCGTGAGGCCGGGAGCGGGGATTTTCTTCGGCGGCGCGGGCGGAGTTTGAGCGAAGGCGAGAGATGAAAACGCGACGGCGGCGAAAGCGGCGGAGAGACGGACGAGGGTGCGCATGGGAGAAAAATAGGGCGGGTCGTCGCCATGATTGTCATCGCGAGGGGCGCGAAGCGCGCCGTGGCAATCCAGCTGGATTGCTTCGTCGCCGCGCTGCGCGCGGCTACTCGCAATGACAATCCGAAGGAAGACCCGCCCTTGGTTCGGGAGCGTGGGAGTTTTTGGCGGACGAAAACGTGCGGCGCGAAAGGGCGGGTCACAGACCCGCCCTACTTCGGAATCAGATCTTCGTGAGGATTCCTTTGATGCGCTTCCACGCGTCCTCACGCGCCTTCTTGTTTTCCGCGCTGCCGGCGGGATCCTCGCCGGCGCGCATGAAGCCGTGGCCGGCGCCGGCGTAGGTGACGGGCTCGAATTTTTTCCCGGCGGCCTTCATCGCCTCGGTGGCGGCGGGGAGGCCGGCGTTGATGCGCGCGTCATTCTCGGCGTAGAAACCGTGGATGGGCGCTTTGATCTTGGGGATTTGCGCGGCGTCGGCGGCGGAGCCGTAGAAGACGAGGCCGGCGGCGATGTCGGGGTTGTGCGTGGAGTAGAGGAAGGTCTTGCCGCCACCCCAGCAGAAGCCGCCGACCACGACCTTGCCGTTGCAGGCGGGCAGCTTTTTCGCGTAGGCGACCGCGGCGTCGAGGTCGGCGTCCACCTGCGTCTGCGCGAGGCCCTGGATTTTGCTGCGGACGCCGTCGCCGCTGCCGAGGGACTCGGTGCCGCCGCCGTTGGGGCCGGCGCCCGAGAGGAAGTCCGGTGCGATCACAATGTAGCCCGCCTCGGCGAACTGATCGACCATGCCGCGCATCCAGTCCGAGAGGCCGAAGATCTCATGGATGAGCACAACGGCGGTGGCCTTGGTCTTCACTTCGGGGAAACCGACAAAGGCCTTCACCTCGCGGCTGCCGTGCTTGAGGGTGACCCACTCGAGGTGGCGCGGGGATTTTTCGAGGCGAGCCTTGGCCCAGTCTTGGGCGAAGCCGGAACTGACAACCGCAAGCGCGGCGAGGGAGAGGAGCAGACGTTTCATGATGGTGGTGGTGGAGGACGGAAGGAAAGACGCGGGGAAGCAGAGACGGGGAAAACTAAGGTGGGCCGTCAGGCACGACGCACGGGCGCAGCGAAGGGTTGCCTGCGCGTTGTGGCAAGCGAACGCTCCGTCGCATCGTCAGACGCCGCGCCGCGTCCTGCGGTCAATTTCATCCCATGCTCTCCGTGTTTTTCAACTTGAGCCCTATCCAAAATTTCCCGGCGGCGCGATTTGCCGTGGGTAGGGCGAGGCGTCCTCGCCGAGCCGCGGACACAGGACGGCTCACCGGGACGGTTCGCCCGGCCTTTTTCGCCGGAATGCTGATCGCGCTCACGGCTCAGGTTTCAGGGGTCACGAGCGCGTGGGTGCAGCCGGGCGCCGACGGCCGGCTTGCCTATCGCGCTGATGAACGCGGCAACGCCATCCCGGATTTTTCGCGCGCGGGCTACGGTGGCGGGGGCGTGAAGCTGCCGGAGCTGCCGGTCGTGCTCACGCTCGCGCCGCAATCTGCGGGCGACGATGGTGTGCGCATTCAAGCCGCGCTCGACGAAGTCGGGCAACGCCCGGCCGATGCGCACGGCCGACGCGGCGCGGTGCTCCTCCGGCGCGGCACGTATCGCGTCGAGGGCAGCCTCGCGATTCGCGCGGGCGGCGTGGTGCTGCGCGGCGAGGGCGCGGGCGAGGACGGCACGGCGATCCGTGCGACGGGCACGAAACAGCGCACGCTCATCGAGGTCGGCGCGTCGCGCGGCACGCGCGAAATCGACGAAGCCTCGCGCCGCGAGGTCACCGATGCCTACGTGCCTTGGAGCGCGAAGTCGTTCGCCCTCGCCTCGACCGCGGGCTTGCACGTGGGTGAGCGCGTGCTCCTGCGGCGACCGGCGACCGACGCGTGGATTCACGAACTCGGCATGGACCGCATTAAGAACCGCCCCGGCGCGCCGGCGGGCGAGACGAAGCAGTGGAGCGCCGCGGGCTTCACCATGGATTTCGAGCGCACGATTGCGGCCATCGACGGATCGCGCGTGACGCTCGATGCGCCGGTGATGAACGCCCTCGACGCGAAGTTCGGCGGCGGCGCAATTTACCGTTATTCGTTTCCGCGCCTCGCGGAGTGCGGCGTGGAGAATCTCCGGCTCGTCTCCGACTACGAGAAAGGCAAGGAGACCTCCGATGAGGCGCACGCGTGGATTGGCGTGAACCTCGGCGCGGTCGAAAACGCCTGGGTGCGCGGCGTGACAGTCGTGCATTTCAGCCATGCGGTGCAGGCCAGCGGCGGCTCGATTTTCACGACGACGCAGGACTGCGCGCACCTGGATCCCGTATCGCTCATCACGGGGAGCCGACGGTATTCGTTTTCGCTCAACGGCCAGTATGGGCTCGTGCAGCGCTGCACCGCGCGCGGGGCGCGGCATACGTTTGTCACCGGCTCGCGCGTCCCCGGCCCGAACGTATTTCTCGACGGCCGTGCCGTGCAATCGCACGCCGACAGCGGTCCGCATCACCGATGGGCGGTCGGCACGCTCTACGACAACATCGCCGACGATAACCAGCTCCGCGTGCAGGATCGCCAGTGGGCCGGCAGCGGCCACGGCTGGGCCGGCGCGCAGCAGGTGCTCTGGAACTGCACGAGCAAAACCCTCGTCGTCCAGCAGCCGCCCACCGCGCAAAACTACGCGATCGGGTCCGTGGGAAAATTTGTCGCCGGCGACTGGTCGCCCAACGCCCCGCGCGGTCTCATCGAATCCGAAGGCCGCCCGGTGACCCCCCGCAGCCTCTACCTCGCACAACTCGCCGAGCGTCTCGGTGCGGCGGCGATGGGGAATGTGGGGCGGTGAGAGGAACGGTTCAGCGGCTCAATCCCGTGTTAGCCCGATTTTGCACTGGGGTCTTTCAGCGATGAGGGAAGTCTCCAGGCTCCCGTCAGCACGAAGGTGATAACTTTGTCGGTTCTGGCTAGCAGCAGCGCTGCGGCGAGCACATCCAATGCGAACTTCCCGACGAAAACATAGAACTCACGAGACAGAATCGAACCAGATACGCCGGCTTCCTTTGCAATCGTGAAATTAGAGTAGAGATAAGGAAAATCGAACAAGCTTTGGATTGCCCAGAACGCGAAACATAGACCGTTAAAGCGCACGAAGAATCTGGCGAAGCTATCGAGGTTCATCGGCGATTTTTTGGCTAACAGGTAGTGACCAACTTCGTGGTCCTCATCTTGGTTGGTTAACGTGAGAATGCTGCTTCGGGGCTCAAGCTCGATATGATGGTGCTTAGTGGTGAAACGCGAATTTGTTTCCGGGATCGCCCCTGCTCAAGCAACAGCGCGCGATCCGTTTTCCTACCGCACCGTAATCAATCTGTCATCCTTGGGATTCGCCTCGATGTAGATGTCCTTGTATTCGGAAGCGCCGGCGCCGTGGCGGAACATACCGATGGGGCCGGCGATGATGCGCTTTTCCGGGTCGATGCGCTCGCTGGCGTGGGGATGCGTGTAGCGCGCGATTTCGACGCCATCGACGGCGGCGCGCATCGTGCCTTTTTCCAAATTGCAGAGCAGCTCGGTCACGGACCAGCGCGTGAAATCCCGCGAGCCGGGCGCGAGCGTCTCGTGCGGGAGGTTGTGGTGCTTGGGCGGATGGTAGCTCCACATCGCGCCGTGCGGCGGCATGAACTGGATCCAGCCCGCGAGATCGATCTTGGGCTTGGCGGGGTCCGCCGGGCGATCGCCCCAAAAGAGGACGCCGAGGTGATCGCCGTTCACGGGATTCATGCGCGCGGTGAAGATGAGGCGGAAGCTGCCATAATCGGCTTTGGTGTAGGCGAGCCGCGACGTGCCGGCCACGCCGCGCATTGCGCTGTCGACGATGCTCCACGTCGAAGCGTCGGCTACCCAGCCGGCGAAATCCGCGCCGTTGAAAATCCGCTCGCAGCCGGGGTAGGGCGGCGCGAGGCGGCGCGCATCGGCGGGCGCAGCCGGTGCGGGCGATGCCGCAGGGCGGGGCGCGGCGGACTCAGCGGCGCGAAGCGCGAGGGAGAAGCCGGTGCCAACCACGAGTGAGAAAACGACGGCGCAGGTTTTTACTTTCATGGCGGGGTAAATTTCGGCGGAGGAAACCGGACGGCGAGCTAACGATGGAAGCGATGCCGGACGCGACAAGGCTGATTTGGTGATTGGGGGTGGAGCGCGTTGCCCCCAACGCGCTTTCAGGAGCCGAGCATCGCCACGGCATTCGCGACGCGCATCCCACAGCGTCTTGGGGTCAAGCCGCTCCACCTCGCTCACCCACGGTTCGCGATGGCGCATCTCAGATTCTTGCAACCGCCGATGTCTTGGTAGGGCCGGCCCTCGTGGCCGCGCCGTCACGCGACGAACGTGATAATCGCGACGGCCCGCCGACAAGCGGCGACCCTACAAATGCAAGAAACTGAGATGCGCCCGTGTGCGATTCCGCACGGCCTCCGCGCTTGCCACGCGTGACCCGGCGCAAAACGCTCGCGGGCTTCATGAGCGTCATCCCGTTACGCACCATCCACGGCCAGCCGTCGTGGTCCCTCCAATCGAGTCACGTGTCTGCGCAGCTCACGCAGCTGGGCGGGCACCTCGGGCCGATAGAGTTCCGGCTGGGGCGGCGCACGGTCGCGCCGCTTTCCACCGCGCCTTGGGCCGAGGAAAAGCTCGCGCCCGGCACGCCGGCGCTGCTCGCGGCCCTGCGCGGGGATTTTTTCTGCGCGCCCTTTGGGGGCAATGGCACGCCGTGGCGTGGCGAGCAGCATCCGCCGCATGGCGAGACGGCCAACGCCGCGTGGCAGCTCACCGCGCTCGAGCGCGCCGCCGATCGCGTCACGCTGCACGCGGGCCTCGACCTCACGGTGCGGCGCGGCTACGTGGGCAAGCATGTGACGCTCGTCGACGGGCACACGGCGGTTTATCAGCGCCACGTGATTTCCGGGGCGCGCGGGCCGATGAGCATCGGCCATCATGCGATGCTGAAATTTCCTGACGCCGAAGGCAGCGGGGTCGTGAGCACGAGCCGGTTCACCCGCGCGCAAGTTTTCCCGGAGGCGTTCGAGCGGCCGGAGAATCGCGGCTATCAAGCATTGAAACCGGGCGCGACATTTCGCGCGCTCGACCGCGCGCCGCTCCTCGCCGGCGGCACGACGGATCTTTCGCGTTACCCGGCGCGGCGCGGCTTCGAGGATTTGGTGATGCTTACGGCGGATGCGACGCTGCCCTTCGCTTGGAACGCCGTCGTGTTTCCCGGTGAGCGCTACGCCTGGTTCGCGTTGCGCGACCCGCGCGTGCTGCGCCACACGGTCCTGTGGATTTCCAACGGCGGCCGCCACTACGCGCCGTGGAACGGCCGGCACACCTCCGTCATGGGCATTGAGGATGTGACGGCCAATTTCCACCTCGGCCTCGCTGAATCGGCGAAGCCGAACGCGCTCAGTCGTCGTGGTCTGCCCACCGCTCTCACGCTCAATCCGAAAAAGCCGACGGAGGTCCGCTATATTTTCGGCGTCGCTGCGATTCCGGCTGGCTTTGATCGCGTGCAAGATATTCGCGTGGTGAAAGGCGGCGTCGAGCTAGTCGCGGCGAACGGCAAGCGTGCGCGCGCCGCGCTCGATGTCGGATTTCTCGCCGGGTCGGCTTGATCGTGGCGCTGGGCTCGGGCTGATGTAGGGCGGGGTCGCCGAACCCCGCCGGTTTGGCGCATGCCGACCACGCACGAAGGCGGGGTTCGGCGACCCCGCCCTACACCAATCACTTTGCGCAGGCCGAAACCGCCGCGCTACGTCGCCGACGCCGCGCGCTCGCGCAACTGCCCGCACGCGGCGTCGATGTCGCGGCCGCGCGAGCGGCGGAAATGCGCGACCACGCCGCGGGTGCGCAGTTCAGCGGCGAACGCGTCGGCCGTTTCATCGGACGAGCGCTCATAGGTGCGGCCGCGCAGGCTGAGGCCTGTGGGATTGTAGCGGAGCAGGTTCACGTGCATCCGGCGCGTGCCGAGCGTGGCGGCGAGCGTGCGCGCGTGTTCGGGTGAATCGTTCACCCCTTTCAGCAGGCAATATTGAATCGTCACCGGCCGGCCGCGGCTCGCCTGAAACCGATCGGCGGCGGCGAGGATGTCGGCGATCAGGAACCGTTTTCCCATGGGGAGAAGCTCGGCGCGCGTCGCGTCGTCGGGCGCGTGGAGCGAGACGGCGAGGTGGACGTTGAGCCCCGTGGCCGTGAGCGCATCGATGCCCGGCACGATGCCCACCGTGGAGATCGTGATCTGGCGCCAGCCGAGCGCGCCGAGGCGGTTGTCAGCGATGCGATCCACCGCGGCGAGCACGGCGGCGAGGTTGAGCAACGGTTCGCCCATCCCCATGAAGACGAGGGTCTGCAGCTTGCGTCCGGCGGCGAGCGCCTCGCGCCGGAGCGCGAGAAACTGCGCGACGATTTCGCCCGCGGTGAGGTTGCGTTCGAAGCCGGTCTTCGTCGTCGCGCAAAAATCGCAGCCCATCGCGCAGCCGACCTGCGACGACACACAGCCCGCCGCGCGATCGGCGCGGAAATCCGGCATGAGCACCGTCTCGACCGTGCGCGCATCGGCCAGACGGAGGAGGAGCTTGGCCGTGCCGTCGTCGGCGACTTGGCGCGCGGCGAGTGTCGACGCCGCGGTGCCGACGGATGCGGCAATGGAAAATTCAGCGCGTAGTTTTTCGAGCAGACCGAGAGGAAACGGCCGCGCCGGATCGTCGGTGAGTTCGCCGCCGCTCACGTAGTAGCCGCGCAGCACGCGCGCGGCGTGCGTGGGTTTGAAACCCCACGCCGCGAACTCGCGTTCGAGGTCGGGCAAGGTGAATTCACTAAGGGCGTGCGGCACGCAGGGGATCACGCACGGAATGGCAATGAAGCCAAGCCGGGCCAACAGTCGTTTGAGGTGGGGCCCGATCTCCGTGCGGGCCTGAGTTATACCAACGGCTGGTGAAAAATTGACTTTTGAGGGTGGCGTCGGGACCTCCGGGCCCGACGGTTTTGGTCTGCGGTTCACCCGTGGCCGGGCCCGGAGGTCCCGACCCTACCTCGATCCAACTAGCCCGACTTCCGCAATTGGAGGGTTTGAGCTGGGCAAGTTGTTGATTGCTCGCGTGGGCCCACCAAAGGTCGCCACTACAACGCCTGCGGGACCCTGATACGTGGAGGTGGTTGCGGCGGAAGCGTCAGGTTGAGG
>JANNEY010000257.1:0-5212 GCA_031379235.1 Opitutaceae bacterium
ATCGACTGGAGGCCTTCGCCAGCACCGATCCCGCGCTCGCGGAAAACGCGGTCGTCTTCGCCCGCTTCTCCCTCGCGCAGGGCGCCGCCGGCACCGTCACGATCACGATCGACGACCGCATGCCGCTCGCGTTTGCCGACGGAAAACTCCTCAACGATCGCGGCGAAATTCTCGCCGCCTTCGAGGGCCCGGCGTGGAAATGGGAGCGCCAGCGCGTCACGGCGCGACTGACTGCGACCTCGTCCGTTTCCCTCGCCATCGCCACCAAGCCGCTCGCGGCCGGCGCCGTCGCGCAGTTCAGCTACGCGGCGCAGCGCGAAGCGTGCGCCGCCACGTGGCGCGCAATCCTCGACCGCGGCATGAACGTCAAGACACCCGAGCCGTTAGTGAATCACGCGTGGCGCGCCCTGCTCGCGCAGAATTTTTCCCTCATCCACGGCGAGCAAATGCGTTACAGCGCCGGCAACCAATACGACCAGATTTACGAGGCCGAGGGCAGCGACGCCGCGCTCGCGCTCATGCAGTGGGGCCACGCCGCCGACACGCGCCGGCTCCTCCCGCCGCTCCTCGATTTCACGCGCCGCGGCCTTGAGCACCACCAAGCCGGTTTCAAAATCGCCGATGTCGTGCGCTATTGGTGGCAGACGCGCGACACCGCCACCGTGCGCGCGCTCCAGCCGCGTTGGGAAAAGGAGGCGCGCCGCCTGCTCGACGAGCGCACCGGCCCGCATGGCCTTTTCCCGCCCGGCCGCTACGCCGGCGACATCAGCACCCCCGTGCAGGCCATCGGCGCCAACGCCCACGGCTGGCGCGCCCTCCGCGATCTCGGCGTGCTCTTCGCGGAACTCGGCGACGCCGCCGAGGCCGCGCGCTATGCGCAAGCCGCGCGCGAGTTCCGCGCCACCGTGCTCGCCGCCATCGACCGCAGCGCGCACCGCGAGACCGATCCGCCTTTCATCCCCACCGCGCTCCTCGGCGCCGAACCGACCCACGATCCGATTCTGCACAGCCGCATCGGCAGCTACTGGAACATCACCATCGGCTACACGATCGGCAGCGGGATTTTCCCACCGGGCGATCCGCGCGCCGCGTGGATTCCCCGCTACCAGGAGCAGCACGGCGGCCTCTTCATGGGGATGCTCCGCTCCGGCGGCGACGCGTTCAATTTCTGGACCGGCGCCGATCGCGTGAACCCGCTCTACGGCACGCGCCTCGCCCTCGACACCCTGCGCCGCGACGACCCCGAGCGCGCGCTCGTAAGTTTCTACGGCATGCTCGCGCAGGGTTTCACCCGCAACACGTTCGTCTCCGGCGAAGGCGCATCGCTGCCACCCGTCGATGCGGGCGGCCGGATTTTCTATTGCCCGCCCAACAGCGCCGCCAACGCGCACTGGATCTCCCTCCTCCGCGGGTTGCTCGTGCAGGAGCAGGACCTCGACGACGACGGCCGCCCCGACACGCTCCGCCTCCTCTTCGCCACCCCGCGCCGCTGGCTCGAGGATGGCAAGACGATCACCGTCGAGCGCGCCCCCACCGCCTTCGGAGAAGTCTCGGTGCGCATGGAATCCAAACTGGCCGCCGGCGAAATCGTCGCCGAGGTCATGCTGCCCACGCGCAATCCCGCCACCCGCACCCTGCTCCGCGCCCGCGTGCCCGAAGGTTGGAGAGTGATCGGCGCACGGACTGGCACCGGAGATTTGACCGTCGATGCGCAAGGCACCGTGGACATCAGCAAACTCAGAGGAGCCTCATCTGTGAACTTCCAAACCGAACGCGTGCCGTGAAGCGGCATCGCGCCGTTGCTTCAACATGAACAACGGAGACCGCGATGTTGCCGCATCTCACCCTCGATCAACCAAATCGGACTTGAACTGAAAAACCGGACTCCCAAGTTAGCCAAAGAAGGTGCGTAACATGAAGTTGGTCACTACCTGTTAGGCGTCCCAACGCGCACTCCCAGAATGGACTCCAACATCATTTTCCAATAGGCACTCTTACCATGAACTTTATCCAAAGCATTGCAGCTATCGTCGCCGGTTCTGGCCTGTTCATCGTTCTTCTCGGCATTCCACTCATCTTGCGGCGCGTTCCACCCAACGATTACTACGGTGTCCGCACGAAGGCATCATCCACTTCGGAGGCCGACTGGTATCGCATCAACGCCATTGGCGGGCGTTATCACGCTGTATCAGGCTTCATCATTTTCGTCGTCGGAATCATCGGCTTCTTTCTGCCGGTTTCTGTCGGCGTCACTTATTCTATCGGCGCCGGAGTCGCGATATTTTTGGCACTCATTTTTCCTTGTCACCGTCTCTGCGCGCTCAAACCCGCCACGAGCCCACATGACAACGACCGCAACGCCTAACCATGCGCTGCAGCGAACAGGCTCCGCGGCCACGCGACCTGCGACAGACCACCACCGCCTTTCCGGCCACCGGCAGGTGCCGCGCCCGCTCCGCCTGTCGCTGAGCTTGGGGTCGTTAGGCCGCTAGTGAGCTGCGCGCACTGCGGGATGATTGACCTTGGTTCGCACGCTGAGAATCCACATCAGACATCCATGCCCCCACCCGACCTCGCCATTCCGATCCTCCCCAGCCGGTCGGTAACCGACACGCTGGCGTTCTACCGCCGGCTCGGTTTTGACGGCACCGTCTCGGCCTTTCCCTATTCCTACGCCATCCTCCGGCGCGGCGCCGTGGAGCTGCACTTCTTCACCCACGAAGAACTCAAGCCCGCCGATTCGAACGCGGGTTGCTACATCCGGGTGGCGGATGTCGAAAGCATCCATGCGGCGTTTACCGCAGCCCAACTGCCCGAGAAGGGAATCCCGCGCCAGGATCCCCTCAAAGAAAAGCCCTGGGGGATGCGTGAGTTTGCGGTTGTCGATCCCGACGGGAACCTGATCCGCATCGGGCAATCGCTGCGCTGAGCTGAGTCGCTCACACCTCAAGCGCGTGGCCCGCCGCGCAGTCATCCCGCTGCTCGGCCGGGCGAATCGATCGGCCTCAATCCAGCGGCGCCTTCTCAAAATCCGAATCCAGCACCCAGTTTGCGCGGATCTTTTCCCCTTTCATGTAGCGCTCGTAGAAATTCACGTTGGCGGGATTCGCATGGGGGTAGCGGTCGAACACGGCGCCCTGCCCAAACATCCGCGGGTCGCCCTGCGCCTTGAGTTCGGCATACATAGCCGCCTTCAGCGCCTCGCGCTGCCGGGAGCGCTCCGGCAATGCGGCGAGATTCTTCACGCAGTCCGGATCGGTTTTAAGATCGTAGAATTCGACGCCGGGACGTCGGCCGAAACACAAAGACCAAAACGGATCGGTGCCGGTGAAACGGCGCTCCGCGAGAATGAAGGACTTGGTCGGGCCCGCGTCCACGTTGAGATAGCCGGTCTCGGGGTTGCACGCAGGCCAGCGGCTGGGCTCAAAATTTTCCAGGTAAAGCGCACCGTCCCGCACGATGCCGCGAATCGGATAACCGACATCGCCCGGCCGGCCGATATCGTGCCGCTCCATGCCCACCAGCACGTGATCCCGCGCGGGATTGATTTGGCCGGAGCGGTTAGACCGAAAAATATCCATGAGGCTGCGGCCCGGCGACTCCGCCATCCCCATCTGTGCCCACGAGAGCCCGGTGACCTCGGCAAACGTCGGCGCGAGATCAACGAAGCTAACGTAGTCGTCCACGACGCGGCCCCGGCCCGCGATACCACTCGCCCACATCGCCGCCAGTGGCACGTGATTCGAGAGTTCATAAGCGCTGCCCTTGCCCCGGGGAAACGGCATACCGTGATCCGCAGTCACGATGACCAGCGTGTTCTCCAGCAGGCCACGACGCTCAAGTGCGGCGAGCATCCGGCCGAGGTGGCGGTCGAAGTGCTCCACCTCGAAACCGTAGTCGAGCATGTCGTTTCGGACGGTCTCGTTGTCCGGCCAGAACCCCGGCACGCGATCAATCTCGTCGAGCGTGTGGCCGCCCTTCTTCACACCCGAGCCGAATTCGTAGCCGCGGTGCGGCTCGATCGCGCCATACCAAAAGGCCCAGGGTTTTCCCGGCGTCGCCGCCTCGAGGAAATCGTCGAAGTTCGCCGCGTAGTCGGAATTGCCTATGCCCGTCGTGGGCGGCGTGAGTTTTTTCGCGTTGAACGCGCGCCCGGTCATCAGCCGCGGTTTCCCGTTGGCGTCATTGGCGACGCCGGGCCCCCAGCCTTTGGTGGTGTGACCGACGAACCACCCGTTCTCCGCCAGCGCTTCGCCCCAACCCTTAAACTCGATGGGAAAAAAGGAGATGTGGTTTGCCGCCTCCTTGAGCTGCCAAGAATTACGGCCGGTGAGAATGCAGGCCCGCGACGGCGCGCACTTGGCGTTGGGCGTGTAGGCGTTCTTGAAAAGAATACCGTCGCGCGCCACGCGATCAAAGTGCGGCGTGCGCACCCACTTCGTCCCATAAGCCCCCGCATGCACGCCCCAATCGTCCGCGATCGCAAAGAGGATGTTCGGCGGCGGCGCAGCGGCGGCACGCGTTTGAGGGGCAACAACCGCGCACGCGGCCACGATCGCAAGAGCAAGGGGAGTGAAGATCCGAGGGGAGTTCATGGCGGCAGGTTTTCTGCGGGACAACGACACGGGGAACGTCAGTGCCGCAGCGTTTCGTCAGTGGCAAACACGGATTCACGTCGCCTCGCCGGTCTCAAAAACCAGCGACACGTGTTTTCATAGAGCAAGTCCGCCCGCCGGCCCAAGTCGGGCGCGACTTCCTCGCCGCGAGCGCCGGTAAATTCTTCCCGAAGGTTTCGACCTCACTTCACCGCGGCTTTCGCCGGCTGCGTCGTCATCGTCGATGCTGTAAGAACCAGCGGTATAATTCCGGATTTTCGTAGGTCTCAGTCCAAGCGTCGTGCCCAGCATCAGGATATACTGTGAATCGCACATCCTTGTTTCCACTTACTCTCCTCACCGCGGCAATCATCCGCTCGGACTCGGACAAAGGGACCTGCGTATCGTTGGCTCCGTGAAAAACCCAGATCGGGAGTGATTGCAGCGCCGGAAGCTTCCCTGGAAGCCCGGTCCCAATGTCGACCAAATCGCCGCCTCCGCAGATGGGCGCGATGGCGGCAAATCGGTGGGGATGCCTCAGCCGTATCCATGCAGTAGGAATCCGTTTTTGAGGTATTTTTTGCCGGGGCGCGCTAGGTCAGGACCGGCCGGGTTCC
>JANNEY010000306.1:0-12878 GCA_031379235.1 Opitutaceae bacterium
CACCTCAACCTGACGCTTCCGCCGCAACCACCTCCACGTATCAGGGTCCCGCAGGCGTTGTAGTGGCGACCTTTGGTGGGCCCACGCGAGCAATCAACAACTTGCCCAGCTCAAACCCTCCAATTGCGGAAGTCGGGCTAAGGTTCGCTCGCAGCATGCGGCCGCGGAGATCATGCACCGACTGGATTGGCGTAGCCTCCCTCTCATCGGGAATATTAACCGGCAAAAACCGAGCCTGGTAGCTCGCGGCTGGTGACCACCCCTGGGCACCTGAAGCAACGAGGTCTGCCCCCTCACGCAGGAAGAGATTTTTGCGTCTTTCTACTTTCTGCCGTCCATTCCGCGCGCCCCTCAGGATCAAAAATCATCCGAACTTCGTGAGCCGGATATCGACAGCATCGGGGCGTTATGTCCGCATGGAAAATTAATCTCCGCCACTGCTTGGCCAAGATTAGACCTTCCTTTGCTGCCATCCCACTCATCCACGTGGACCAAATCGCGCCCCGGCGCCCTCCGTTTCGGGGCTCAACAAAATGCCCGGGCCTGACTCGACGTTGACCGATCCGGTGCGCCTTGCGGCGCTGCAACGACTACAGCTTCTCGACTCTGCGGCGGAACCTGGGTTCGACCGGATTGCGCGGCTCGCCGCACGTGTCCTCGGCGTGCCGGTGTGCCTCGTCTCGCTGGTCGACGACCGCCGGCAATTTTTCAAGTCAGCCATCGGCCTCGGCGGCCCGGCGGGAGCAGCGCGCGAGACGCCGCTCACCCACTCATTTTGCCAACACGTCGTCACATCGGGCGCCCCGCTGATTGTCGATGATGCCCCAGCAAATCCGCTGGTATGTGACAACCTCGCGATCCGCGACCTTGGGGTCATGGCGTATCTCGGCGCACCGATACGTTCGGCGGACGGATTCGTGCTCGGCTCATTCTGCGTCATCGATTCGAAACCGCGGCGCTGGCAGCCGCACGACGTGGAAATGGTCGTGGAATTTGCCGGACTCGTAGAATCCGAGATCATGTCGCGGTCGTTGGCTCGCGAACGCGATGCGACACGGATTGAGCGAGAGAAAACGTTCGCGGCAATGTCAGAGGGCCTCGTCGTTCAGGACGCCGGCGGCCGCATCCTCGACAGCAATGCTTCAGCCGAAAAGATCCTCGGCCTAACGCGGGATCAACTTGAAGGGCGGACGTCGCTCGATCCGAACTGGCGGTGCGTGCGCGAGGATGGCTCGGCATTTCCCGGGGCCGAGCATCCCGCCATGGTCACTCTCCGCACCGGGATTCCCCAGCGGGATGTCGTGATGGGGGTGCACAAGACAGCTGGAACGCTCGCATGGATTGAAATCAACACCGAGCTGATCGGGCGCCTGGAGGATTCGACCCGACTGGTGGTGTGCAGCTTCAGTGACATTACCTTGCGGCGAGCCGCCGAGGCGGCGGTCCGCGCAAACGAAGAGCGTTTTCGCACCCTCGCTCAGCATGCACCGGTGGGAATTTTCCAGACCGACACGGCGGGCCGATGCCAGTTCGTCAACGCCAGGTGGAGCAATCTAGCCGGGCGGACCTCGGCGGAAGCGTCGGGCGACGGCTGGAGTGCCGCGCTGCATCCCGAGGACAAGCCACGAATTTTCGCCGAGTGGCAGGCTTTCGCACGGGGCGAACGCGAGTTCGCCTTGGAATATCGATTCCTGCACCGCGAAGGGGCGGTCGTGTGGGTCGCTGGTAGCGCAGTCGCACTCAGAGACGGAGAGGGCAAGGCGACCGGTTATCTCGGCACCGTGAGCGACATCACCGCCCGCAAAGCGCTTGAGGCCAACCTCGCTGAAGCTCGGGATCAGGCACTCGAAGCTTCGCGCCTGAAATCGGAATTCCTGGCCACCATGAGCCACGAGCTCCGCACTCCCATGAACGCCGTGATCGGCTTGGCTGGCCTGCTCGCGGACACACCGCTCGATCCTAAACAGCAAGAAATGGTGCGCACCGTCGCGAGCGGCGCCGAGAATCTGCTTACGATCGTCAATGATATCCTGGACTTTTCCCGCATCGAGGCCGGGCACATCCGACTGGATCCGGCTGATTTCGATCTGCGGCGCATGGTGACCGAAACGATCGAACTGCTGGAGGGGCGGGCGCGCGAAAAAGGCCTGGCGCTCAGATGCGAATTCCTATCGCTGCCGGACACTCTCCTTTGGGGTGACAGTGGGAGAGTCCGCCAGATCCTCACCAATCTCGTCGGCAACGCGCTGAAATTTACGGACGAAGGATCCGTAGACCTAAGAGTTTTTGCGCTCTCCGCCTCGCCTCACAGCGTGCGGGTGCGCGTCGAAGTGCGCGATACCGGCATCGGCATCACGCCCGCGGTGAGGCCACGAATTTTCGAGCCTTTCACGCAAGAAGACGGGAGCGCGACGCGACGGTTCGGCGGCACAGGCCTCGGCCTCGCCGTCAGCCGGCAACTCGTCAAGTTGATGGACGGTGAAATAGGTTTCGAAAGCACGCCCGCGAAGGGTTCTTTGTTCTGGTTTGAGCTCGAATTTGTCCCCCGAGGCCCCGGCACGGCACGAGTCGAGGTTGCTGGAAGCGGCCGGCCGAAACCGACGGAAATGATGGGAGGACGTGGCCGGCGGCTCCTCATCGCCGAAGACAATCCTGGAAACCAGCTCGTCGCCACGATGCTGCTGGAAAAAATGGGTTACCTCGTTGAGGTCGTGGCCAACGGCCGCCTCGCCATCGATCGGCTGAACGCGCAAGCGTTCGACGGGCTATTGCTCGACTGCCAGATGCCGGTGCTCGACGGCTACGAAACCACGCGATTGATTCGCGCCGACCCGCACTCCGGCGCCAATCGCCGGCTGCCGATTATCGCCCTTACCGCTTACGCGCGCCTCGAAGATCGCAACCGCTGCTTGGCGGCGGGCATGGATGACTACGTGACGAAACCCCTCCGCGTCGCGGCCCTCCAAGCGGCATTGCAACGTTGCGGACTCTGGCAACCCGAAGCCGCGCCCGCAATCGACCCAAGCCGGCCCCAATCCAAACCGAGGCCCGAGGAGGTGTTCGACGAGCGAGTGCTAAATTCCACCCGCGATTTGCTCGGAGATCAGGCCGAAACGCTGTTGCGCGAAGTGGTCGCACTCTATCGGGGCGATGAGATCGAGCGGCTACAGCGTCTCGAAGCGTTTGCCCGCGAAAGGCACGCCCTGCCGCTCGCGGAAGGAGCCCATAGCCTGGGCGGAAACGCCGCGGTCTTTGGCGGCATGCAGGTAAGGGCCGCGGCGTTGGCGCTGGAAACCGCGGCGCGCGCGGGCGACTGGCTGGCCGTGCCCGCACAGCTGGCGGATTTGCACGCGGCCTGTGCACGCTTGCGCGCCGAGCTGGTGCATCGCAACTTCACCTCGCCATGAAAGTGCTCGCCATCGAAGATCAGGCCGTTGCGGCTTTGCAGTTGATGACCGTGCTCAAATCGCTCGGCCATGAAGCGGAACACGCAAAGGACGCCACGGACGCACTCATCAAGCTGAAACAGGGCGGCTATCGCGCCGTGGTATGCGACTGGCGCATGCCTGGGATCGACGGACTAGAATTTTGTCGCATGGTTCGCGGCAACGGGGGCGACTACGTCTATTTTATCCTGATCAGCTCAACTCCCGTCACGCGCGAGAGCCGCGCCACCGCCCTCGCGGCTGGGGTGGACGACTTCCTCGCCAAACCCATCGATCCCGAAGCGCTCGGGATGCGGCTGCATGTCGCGGAGCGCATCATCCGTCTGACCGGTCAGGTTTCCCGACTTGAGTCATTTTTACCCATTTGCGGCTACTGCAAAAAAATTCGCGACGACCAAGCCTATTGGCAGGAAATCGAGTCGTATTTCAGCGAACGCCAAGGCACGCAGTTCAGCCACGGCATCTGCCCCACGTGCTATGAGCGCGAGATTGTGCCGCAACTGAAACGTCTGGGAATCGAGAAGCCGACCAGATCGGCCCAAGAAGGCGTCATCCACTGATCGAGGCGGATGCCCGAGTTGCCCGATATCACGGTCTATCTCGACGCGCTTGCCCCGCGCGTGCTCGGGCGGGTGTTGCAGCGGGTCCGAATCGCCCACGTGTTTCTCCTGCGCACGGCGGTGCCGCCGATTGATTCGCTGCCCGGGCGGCGCGTCGTGGCGCTGCGGCGGATCGGGAAGCGGATCGGGTTCGGCTTCGAAGGC
Source organism: Opitutaceae bacterium (assembly GCA_031379235.1). GTDB lineage: Bacteria > Verrucomicrobiota > Verrucomicrobiia > Opitutales > Opitutaceae > ER46. The sequence goes on from JANNEY010000306.1 coordinate 4,211, forward strand.
GACCGCTGGCTCGTGCTGCACCTGATGATCGCGGGACGACTCCAGTGGGTGGAGGCGGGCGGGAAGCCGACGACGCGCAATGCGCTCGCCGATTTCGTCTTCGACTCCGGCACCCTCACGCTCACTGAGGCGGGCACGAAGCGCCGCGCGGCGCTGCACGTCGTCGATGGCGAGGCCGCGCTTGCGGCGCACGATCCCGGCGGGATCGATGTGTTCACGTGCGCGCCGGACGAGTTCGCCGCCATGCTCACGCGGAGCAATCACACGCTGAAGCGCGCGCTCACCGATCCGCATTTGTTCAGCGGGATTGGCAACGCCTACTCCGACGAGATTCTCCACGCCGCGCGGCTTTCGCCCATCGCGCTCACCCCAAAACTCTCCGGCACCGAAATCACGCGCCTGCTCGCGGCGACGCGCGCGACGCTGCGACGCTGGACCGAGCTGCTGCGCCGCGAGGCCGGCGGCGGGTTTCCAGCGAAGGTGACAGCGTTTCGCCCTGAGATGGCGGTGCATGGCAAATTCGGCCAGGACTGCCCCGTGTGCGCGACTGCCGTGCAGCGGATCGTCTATGCGGAGAACGAGGTGAACTACTGTCCGCGCTGCCAGACCGGCGGCAAGCTCCTCGCCGATCGCTCACTCTCGCGTCTGCTGAAGTCGGACTGGCCGCGCACGATCGACGAGGCGGAGCGGTTGGCGGGAGAATGAATCTTCGACGACGGAGGCGTGCGCGTCGTTGGTCGTTCAGATCGACGGCGAGAAACGCCGTGGCAACGGGAAGACGCCCCCGATTTGGCAATCAGCCTGGCTCGCGCCTCGACCCGGCTCAGCGCCGGTCCAGCGAATAAGACAACGTTGTCGTCTGATCCGAACTGGCCGACAGCTCGCACCTGATCTCAACTGCCACCGTGTTTCCTGGAGCGAGAAAGCCACCCGGAGAGCCTTGGAGGTTGATCGGGACGACCGAGATCGCGGGGTTCCCGGAATTCGTCACCAACTTCCAAGGGAAATTAGCGGCCACTTTCACCGGCAACAGCCGGCGTTCACCGGGCTTGAGCGTGATCACGTGCGGACCGGTGGCCGTGGCAATCTGGGCGACTTGTGATCGAACTCGAACTTCGGCGGGGGCTGCGATTCCAGCCGCGGCAACAAACACCAAGCCAAACACCAAGGAGCGAGCCGCCAGTGACGCTTTGCGAGCCATGGCCGCATAATCGGCACAGGCAGCACTTTCAGTCCAACATCTTTTGCTAAGAATCCGTCAATTCGGCCCTTTCGATTTACTGTCGGGCACAAGCGTTCGTCGGAGCTGACGTTCCCGCTCGCGTGCCTCAAGTTTGACTGGAGTCACATCGGACGTGCCGACCTCAACCTCGGCCTCAAGTTGGCGGCCCATCTCTTCCGGCAACTCGCTCAAAAATTTCAGCCTGTAACGCCCCGGCGGAAGGCTCAGGGCAAAGACCCCGCGAAAAACCAAGGTTTCGTGCAGCCGTCCCTTGGTATCTTCCGCCACCAGGACTCCGGCCGGCGCAGGTCGCGATTGGCCCGCCGGATTTGTCACCACGACTTCTCCAGAAAGTCCGGCCAGTTTGACCGCGGCGAGATCGAGCACGTCGCGCCTGCCCGCAGCGACGTCCACCGACTCCGGCCAGTCTTCTCCCACGGTCCAATTTCCCGGCAGGTGAAAACGAATCGGATGGGATCCCGGTTCCATCGCCGGGAGTAGGTAATGGCCGAGCGCGTCGGTCACCGAACGTTGGCGTCCACTTTGCACCATCACATTGGGCAAGCCCGCGCCACCCGCCCGCTCGACAATGCGGCCGCCCACGGCCCCGCGCATGGGGCGCCAAGGCATCTTGATCGAAAGCGGAGCCCGCACGACGAACCAAGTCGAAGTGGCTCCGGTCTTGGATTCCCGCGCCCATTCGACCGCACCACTCCACCCCCGATTCCCCAAGGGAAACCGGAGCAGTGCTCCAACCTTGGTCCGTGAAGCGTAATCCTTGTAGTCGTAACCGTCCGCCCGGATTTCGGCGCTCCATCGCGCCGTGGGCCGGTAGCTCGCCGCCGCCTGTCCGAATACGCCTTCGCGACGAAATCCCTGCGGCGTTCCGGCGAGCGCTTTCGTCCAGCGGACATTGGACTCAATCCGCGTGCGTGTGGTGGGACTCCACTGCGCCGCACCTTGGAACTCGGCAAAGCGCGCCGAGGTCACGCCACCGCTCTCACGGCCTACATTGGCACCCACCCGCCACCACGGGTCTCCCGAACGGCCGGTCCATTCCAGTTCCCATGCGTCCTCGGCAAACTCCTGCTTCCCATCGAGCTCACTGGCGCGTTTTTGGTGTTTGAATCCCGAACGCAGCATGCCCAACGCAAACTCACGTCCCACGCCCCCGCGCACACTTTCCTGACGAGTGGCAACCTGGTTGATGAGTTCCAATACTCCCGCCGGATCCACCGGTCGCCCCAAGTTATCCTGTTCCTGCAGCAGCGTGCGCAGTCGGCCGGTCTGCGTCGATTTGTCCGCCCCGCCAAACAGCGACCAGCCGCTTCCGGGCGTCCCCTCGCCCAAAATCGAGCGGGTCTCCGAACTTTGATCCCGCAAAAAAAAGCCTTCGGCGGCACGTTCATACCTTCCGTCCATCCTGAAATGCGGTCCCTGGTAGGCGAGCACTTGCGCAAAACCGAACTTGGTCCCACCGCGATCCGGCACGGCGAGCGCAATCTGGGAGCGGCCCTTCAGCCCCTGCCAGTTCCAGTGCTGGCCGGCAAAGGCGCCCACCCGCCGCGCTTCGGCAAGAGATTGGTCGCGACTGCGCTGAAACAGCGCGCCGGCTTCCCAAGTTTCACCAGGACCGGCGAACTTCAGGCCGGCGGCGTCCCGGACCGAGCCCGCAAAGGCGTCACGCAGGGCAAACGCACCGGCCGACCAACCGCCTCCTCCCATCCCGGCATCGACGCCCCGGCCGTAGACCACGGGTGCAAGGAATCCCATCGAGGGCCCGCGCGTTTCACCCGCGGTCGCGTGCCAACCAGGCGCCGACAGTGTCGCGTGCCAAGTGTCTCTCCGGGCCAAATCAAGCTGGGAACCCAAGGCGGTGGGCACGCCGTCCACCGCCTGCGCGGCAAACATCACCCCGGGTTTGATTTCTCCCGCCAGAATTATTTGTGACGCCATCCGTCCTCGGCTGTCGTGCAACACGCCGCCCACATCGACGCTTCCATCCAAGGTCGCAAACAATGGGCCCGGGTCTGAAATCCGCGGCACGAACACGGTCCTGACCACCAGTTGTTCGGTGCGCTCAAAACCATCCGCAGTCGCCGCAAAGAGACACGCGACGGTGTGCTCCGTGGTCAAAGTTGAGCGTCCCGGCGCAAAGAGACTCACCGTCACCTTCTGCGCTCCACCCGGCGCAAGACGAAACCGGGGCGGTTCGATTGCAACCGCAGGGCCATCGCTGCCCGTCGGCGCGGAGGCCGCAAACTCCAAGGCCGTGTTGCCCGTGTTTTGGACGACAGCCGCTACTTCAACCGGCTTGCCATCGAAGCCGATGAGGACGTCCGAAGCTGTCGAACGAACCTTGAACGCCGGCGAACTGCGGACCATCGCGGTCGCCCGGATCGGCGTCGCCTCCCCGCGATCGCGAATCGTCCCGCGGACTTCCAGCGGCCCCGCCGGCACCGTTTCGGAGACAAAAAGATGGAGGACCAAGGCCACCGGAGCACCCGCTCCGAGTTGCACCTGCCCCGGAACGGGCCGCATGAAACGCGTGCCCTCGGGGGCGAGAAGCTCCAAGGTTCCCACGCGCGCGGGTCCCGCCGGATCGAATACCAGCCGCAGCGCCTGCACCCCGCGCCCGGCAATTTCCGCACCGGCAAACTCGACCCGCGACGGCTGCGCAGTGGCCGTTCCTGTCGCGAGGCTGCCCGCCAGCACTATGCCCGCCAGGATGCGACTGCTCATTTTCGGGAAAACCGTCCGGAGGACGGTTGCGGTGTTCAGAACGTGAATTCCTGTTCGCCGGCAACCATCACCGGCGAGCCGTAGTCCAGGGCCACAAGCACGTTGCACCGGCCTAGTCCTGCGGCGGAAGGGGGAACGGGAATTTCCGCCCGAACCGTTGAATCCGGGAGCAGACGAAACACCTGCACCGGCCAGCGCTGCGCCGCCCCTCCACCCAGTGGCGTCACAAGCACATGACCTTCGCGGACCATCCGCAGATATTTGGAAGGATTCTTGACCGCCAGTTTCAGCACCCCGTCCTCAAACTGGAGTGCCGTCACCGCGACATCGTCCGCGAGCGGCCGCGGCTCGGGCCTCGCGTCGGCAAAGACAAAAACTCCTACCCGCTCCACCAAGCGCACCTGCACCTGCCGGTCACCGCCCGGCGGGACCATGTCGGCCAAACGGGTCGTCTGCATGAAGACGACCGCCCAATGCGTGCCGGCCTCAAATGTCCCTTGTCCCGGATCGAGCAACACCCGGGCCTCGCGCGACTCACCCGGAGCCAGCTCGAAGTTCGTGGGGAAGACCGTGAGCCGCCGCGCCAGCGCCCGCGGATGCATCTGCGAATTGAAATCGGGCCGGCCGCCAGTAATGGCGAAATCGTCAATCGAAAGGGAGACGGTGGACTTCGTCTCGCCCCCGTTGGTGACGGTGACGGTGGCCGATGATCCCTTACCGGGAACAAGCTCAAGGAACAATTCACCACGGTCGACGCCGACGAAGGCGCCGAACGACTCCGACACGAGGAGGAACGCCAGCAGTATCGCAAGTCCAAGAGTGTGACGCAGTGACGGAGTCATAGGGTGATGAGGGTAAAAACCAACAGCGCTGAATACTGGCCGGGAGGGTCGGAAAGCGATGTGTCAAACCGAAGGTCGAAATTCACCGGGGTGCCGCTGGCAGTTGTTCTGGGACCAGTGGCAACCGCGGCATCGGAGGTCGAAATCGCGAGATAGGAGATTGTCCCGTTTCGTCGAATCAGGAGGTTGGAAACGGACTTTGACGTCAGGGGAGCGCCGGTCGCGGGAGTATGTGAAAAAGTGGACGCTGTGGAATGGACACTAAGAGACCAACTACGGCTTGTGCTCCGCAACGAACTGGCAATCGCAGACGCCGCAGCGACCGAAGCGGCCCCACTGGATAGATTAAACGAGCCTGAAGTGACCGACAACGTGACCGAAGGTGTAATCGAACGGATCGTCACGCTCTGCGCCCGGCCCATCGGCAGCAGGGCTAAAGCCAGGACAAGCGCGGCAAAAAGTCGAAGCATGGGAAACGCGGAAAGCTGCCCGATCAAACTCCTGTCCAAAATTACACAACCCCGGATCGAAACGCGGGGTCGGGCTTTGGCTTTGGCTGGAATTCGGAATGAGCGGAAGACTCTTAGCTCGAGGTGAGCGTGTAAACCAAGGTCACCGAGTAGCTGCCAGGTGAGTCCTGGTTCAGGTTGCTCGACAGGCTGTAATCCATGATCCGGGTGTTGCCCGAGGTGCTGTAGCCGCCGCGGGTGCCGGTCGCGACTGTCTGGTCGGACGTGGTAACCGTGGTGTAAGAGCCGGCCGTCGAGAGCTTGAATCCAAGGTTGCCCGCAGGCTTGGTGGCCGTGTCACCAACGTTCGTGGGCGTGTAGGTGAAATTGGCCGCACCGGCCTTCACCGCCAGAGTCCAGCTCCGGTTGGTCGAAACGCGGAAGGTCGAACCGGCGGCGGCGGTCTTGGTCGCCGCACCCGTGCTGAGGTCGTAGTCGCCCAAGGCGAAGCTCACGGCTACGGAATTGGTGTCGACGCTGAGCACGGCCACGGTCGGCACGGTGGCGGACACGGTGACGTTTTCCGGATTCGCCGCGAACGCCTGGAGCGAGGCGAGGACCGCCGCGAGCACGGAACACCGGGAGCGGATAACATTTTTCATTATTTTCATATTTAGGTTTTTGTTCACGGGACGATTGAGTATGGGGGTTTGTAACTACATCAAGGTTCACGATGTAAACACATTGATAAAATGAATACATCACCTCAGATCCACCGGAAACTCACCCCACCCGCTTCCTACCAACCGACCTCGTGGAGGACAGCGCCGCCCTCCATGGGTTGGGATTTTCGGCTACCCTAACTTCGCCAGCGTTCAATCTACCGCCGGCTGCGACGCCACCCGCGGAGGAACGAGCCTCTGAAAGAAGCCAGCCTCGCTGTTCAAATAACGTCTCCCATAATCGATCGTCCTGAGAATCCAGTTTCTTGCCGGGTTCAGTTTGCCCACGTTGGAGGGTGCGCCGATTCGAGCCCGATGTGCGGCCGGTCGCCGCACTCTGAGCGCGGAAGACCGGCGGCAAACTCCTCGCCGACCGCTCGCTGTCGCGCTTACTGAAAAGCGACTGGCCGCGCACCATCGACGAGGCGGAGCGGCTGAAGCGAGCCTGATACCAACGTCGCGTAGCTTTTGGACCGTAGGGCCGCCGCTTGTCGGCGTGCCGTCACGATTATCACGTTCGGCGCGAAACGCCTCGGCGACGAGCGCCGGCCCTACAAAAGTCCAAACGCAAACGACGATTGGTATGAGCCCTTCCGCGCACGCCTGAAGTGGGGCGGGTCTGTGGCCCGCCATTGGTTATACCAACGTCGCATGATTTCTGCACTTTAGTTGGATCGAGGTGGGGTCGGGACCTCCGGGCCCGGCCACGGGTGAACCGCAGACCAAAACCGTCGGGCCCGGAGGTCCCGACGCCACCCTCAAAAGTCAATTTTTCACCAGCCGTTGGGATTAGAAGACTCGGGGACCGAAAGGGCCAACCACAGACCTGCCCTACTCCAAGCCCACGCCAGCCTCGCTCAACCGCCGGCCGCGCCCTGCGTGTTGACGAAGAGCGAATAGACCGAGGTGCTCGCCACCATGAAGAGCCGGTTGCGGTGCCGCCCGCCGAAGCAGACATTCGCACACCGTTCCGGCAGATCGATCCGACCGATCAATTTTCCGGTGGGATTGAAAACGTTCACGCCGTCGAGACCCTCGGCGCCCATCCCCCACCCGACCCAGAGGTTGCCATCGACATCGACGCGCAGACCGTCGGGCGTGCCGTTGGGCTCGGCCGTGATCAACGCGCGCGATTTGGCGAGGCGTGTGCCGCCCTCGACGACATCGAAGGCGCGAATCACACGCGGCGCGACGCCGGCTTCGACGACGTAGAGCGTCGATTCATCGGGCGAGAAAGCCAGCCCGTTGGGCCGCGCGATGTCGCCGGCGACGATGAAGAGCTGCTTCGTTTTCGGATCCCAGCGGTAGACATTCGTGGGCAGTTCGGGCGTGGCCTTTTCGCCCTCGTAGAAACCCAAGACACCAAATGGCGGATCGGTGAACCAGATCGAGTCGTCGGATTTGCACACGATGTCGTTCGGTGAATTGAGCGGTTTCCCGTCGAAGCGGTCGGCGATAACGGTGATCGCGCCGTCGTATTCCGTGCGGGTAACGCGGCGGGTGAGGTGTTCGCAGGTAAGCAATCGGCCCTGGCGATCGCGCGTGTTACCGTTGGCGTTGTTCGAGGGCTGGCGAAAAACGCTAACCGCGCCGGACTCCTCGTCCCAGCGCATGAGGCGGTTGTTCGGAATATCGCTCCAGAGAAGAAAGCGGCCGTCACCAAACCACACCGGGCCCTCAGCCCAGCGCTGCCCGGTCGCGAGACGTTCGACCTTGGCGCTGGCGATCCGGTATTTCGCAAAGCTCGGATCGAGAATCTTGATCGACGGATCGGGGTAACGCGGGCTGGGCTGCCACTGGCCCAGTGCGCGCGGGATGGAAGAAACCGCGGCGAGCGCGATGACGGCGGCGCCGGCGGCCAGAAAATCGCGGCGGGGCAGCGGCGGGCAATGGGGCGATTGCATCGCGGTGTTTTCGGACGGTGGAGGACGCGCGGCAATTTCAATCGCGGCAGCGCGCAGGAGCGGAGACACCGAAAATATGGCCCAAAAAAAAGCGCGGGGCATTTCAGCCCCGCGCTTTCGCGAATGAGGGTTTGAGCGGCGGGGTCGGGAGACCCCGCCCTACAACGGAATCAGAATTTCCAGCTCACCTTGCCGTAGTAGAACGCGCCGTTGAAACCATACGGCGTCGGGTTCAGCAGGAAAGGCAGGCTGCCGGCGTTGTCGCCACCGTTGAACACCGTGCCGCTCACCACGGCCGTCGGCGCCGTGCGGTGCGGGAGGGTGTCGAACAGGTTGTTCGCGCCGACCGAGAGCGAGAGCTGTTTCGACACGCGGAAGCTCACGTCGAGATCCGCGATCCATTTCGGCGCATAGCGCTGCACGATCTGGCTGTTGGCGCTGACGGGATCGGTGGGCAGCAGGTAGCTGTCGAGGCCGGGCGTGAGTGCCGCGATTTGCGCGGGCGTCGCGGCGGAGAACTGGACGGCCTGCACTTCGCCGTAACGCACGAGCCGCGCGAGGAAGGACCAGCGCTCCACATCATAGTTAGCCGCGAGGTTGAGCGTATTCTTCGGCTGGCTCTTCTCCATCCGGATGCGCTCCGTGAGATCGAAGAGCGGCGTGGTGATGCCGATCGCGGCGAGCTGCGGCGGGGTCGCGCGGATCTTGGTGACCTCCGTCTTGTTGGCATTCGCGCCGGCCGTGAACGTCACCTTCTGCCCTTGGTTGATGCGCCACACGTAGCGCG
>JANNEY010000318.1:0-33697 GCA_031379235.1 Opitutaceae bacterium
CCGCATCGCCGGGCTGATCGCGGGAGCGGTGGAATTGTCCACGCCGCTCACGAAACAGATCGCGCAGTTCAGCAAGCTCGTGCTCTGGATCATTCTGGGGCTGGCGGCGGCGACGTTCGCGCTCGGGGTCGCGCGCGGCGAGAAGCCCGCCGAGATGTTCATGGCCGCCGTGGCGCTCGCGGTCGGCGCGATTCCCGAGGGCCTGCCCGCCGCCGTCACCATCGTCCTTGCCATCGGCGTGTCGCGCATGGCGAAGAGGCGGGCCATCATCCGCAAGCTGCCCGCCGTCGAGACGCTCGGCAGCACGACAGTCATCTGCTCGGACAAAACCGGCACGCTCACCGAAAACCAGATGACGGTGCGAGAAATCTTCGCGGGCGGAAAACTCTACGAAGTCACCGGCGCGGGCTACGAGCCGAAGGGCGAACTCGAGCTCGATGGCGCGCTCGTGAAGGTGCCCGAACATCCCGCGCTCGCCGAGTGCCTGCGCGCCGGCGTGCTCTGCAACGATTCGCAACTCGTCCACGAGGATGGGCGGCCGAAGGTGCACGGCGACCCCACCGAGGCCGCGCTGATCGTCGTGGCCGAAAAGGGCGGGCTGAAACACGACGACCTCGTTCGCGAATCGCCGCGCGTGGACATGATTCCCTTCGAGTCCGAGCACATGTTCCGCGCCACGCTGCACGAGGCGGGCGAGGGCCGCGTCATTTACCAGGTCGGCGCGCTCGAACGCATGCTCGACCGCTGCACCGACACGCTCGGCGACACCAACACCGTGGTCCCGCTCGACAAGGACGCCGTGCATCACGCCGCCGAGGCGATGGCCACGCGCGGTCTGCGCGTGCTGGCCCTCGCGCGCCGGTCGGTGGACAAGCAGCACGCCAAGCTCGAGCACGCCCACGTCGCCGAAGCGCTCACGTTTCTCGGCCTGCAAGGCATGATCGACCCGCCGCGCGCAGCGGCGATTGCCGCCATCGCTCAGTTCGCCCGCGCCGGCATCGCGGTGAAGATGATCACGGGCGACCACCTCGTCACTGCCCGCGCCATCGCCGACCAGATCGGATTGAACGACAAGGACGCCAGCGCGCCGTTGGTCGCGCTCGCCGGCGGTGAACTGGAAAAGATTTCCGACACCGATCTGCCCGACGTGGCCGAGCGCACCTCGGTCTTCGCCCGCGTCGCGCCCGAGCAAAAACTTCGCCTCGTGAAGGCGCTTCAGTCGCGCGGCCACGTCGTGGCGATGACCGGCGACGGCGTGAACGACGCGCCCGCGCTCAAGCAGGCCGACATCGGCGTCGCGATGGGCATCAGCGGCACGGACGTGGCGAAGGGAGCGGCCGCGATGATTCTCACCGACGACAACTTCGCGAGCATCGAGGCCGCCGTCGAGGAAGGCCGGGGCGTCTTCGACAACCTCACCAAGTTCATCGTCTGGATCATCCCAACGAATCTCGGCGAGTCGCTCATGCTTTTGAGTGCGATCGTGCTCGGGCTGCCGCTGCCGTTGCTGCCGCTGCAACTGCTCTGGATCAATCTCACCGACACGCTGCTCGGCCTCTCGCTGGCGTTCGAGCCGAAGGACGGCGATGTGATGAGCCGCCCGCCGCGCCCGCCGAAGCAGCCCCTGCTGCCGTGGCCTCTTATCCGGCGCGCGGGACTTGTGTCGTTCATCATGGTGGCCGGCGGGCTGGGCTTGTTCCTGTGGGAACTGCGCGTGGAGCAGGCCGGTGAGGCCGTGGCCCGCACCGTGACCGTCAACGTCATCGTGCTGATCCAGATTCTCTACCTCTTCAATTGCCGCTCGCTTCAGCGCACCGCCTTCGCCATCGGACTGTTCACCAACCGCTGGGTCATCATCGGTTCGCTGGCGATGGCTGGCGCGCAACTCCTCTTCACCTACGCGCCGGTGATGCACCGCCTGTTCCACAGCGCGCCGATCTCAGGCGGCGCATGGCTGCGCATCGTAGCCGTCGCGGCGCTCGTATATGGCGCCGTGGAGATGGAAAAATGGATTCGCTTCGGGCGTGGTCGCGACAAGCGAGCCGTGCCCGAACAAACTATCGCCGCATGAACGCCGTCGCCTTCTACGACACCAAGCCCTACGACCGCGACTACTTCGGAAGCGCGACGGCTGCCGGGCGGCTGCGCTGGCAGTTCCACGAGTTCCGCCTCACCACCGCGACCGCCGCCAGCGCGGCTGGCGCGCAGGCCGTCTGCGTCTTCGTGAACGACCGCCTCGACGCGCCGTGTTTGCAGCAGCTGCATCGGACCGGGGTGCGGCTTGTGGCGCTGCGCTGCGCGGGCTTCAACAACGTCGATCTCGCCGCCGCGAAATCCCTCGGCCTCGCCGTCGTTCGCGTGCCCGCCTATTCGCCACACGCCGTGGCGGAGCACACCGTCGCCTTGCTGCTTGCGCTCAACCGCAAACTCCACCGCGCCTACAACCGCGTGCGCGAACATAATTTCTCCCTCAGCGGCCTCGTCGGCTTCGACCTCCACGGCAAGATCGTCGGGGTAGTCGGCACCGGGAAAATCGGAAAGATCGCCGCGCAAATCTTCCGGGGGTTTGGCACGGAAGTTCTGGCCTATGACCCGCAGCCCGCGCCCGAATGGGCAGCGGCCCACGGCGTGCGCTACACGGAGTTCGATGCGCTGCTCGCCGCGAGCGATGTCGTCTCGCTGCACCTGCCGCTCACGCCTCAGACCCGCCACCTGCTCAACGCGGAGACCTTCGCGCGCCTGAAGCCCGGCGCGTTTCTGGTCAACACCAGCCGCGGCAAACTCGTGGACACCACTGCGCTTATCGAGGCGCTCAAGAGCGGCCAAATCGGCGGCGTCGCGCTCGATGTTTACGAGGAGGAGGAAGGCATCTTCTTCGAGGACTTGTCCGGCGAGATTTTGCAGGACGACGAACTGTCGCGCCTGCTGACGTTTCCCAACGTGCTCATCACCGCCCACCAAGCCTTCCTCACGCAGGAGGCACTGAACGAGATCGCGCGGGTGACGACGGCGAACTTGGTCCGGCTCGAAACGGGCGAAGCCTTCCTCGCCGGGACCGCGCTATGAAACGTCCGGCCGACCTCGCGCCGCGCCGCAAGACTTCCGCGGCCCTGAAACCGCCGCGACTGGACCCGGCGCCCGCGCCCGCCGCGTATCTCGACGGCCATCGGGTGCGCCCCACTGAGCGGGCGCTCCGTGACGGAACGCGGGTCGCGATCCGGCTCATCACGCCGGAGGACGAGGCGCGCATGGTCGCGTTTCACGCGACGCTGTCGGACGAGAGCGTGCATGCCCGCTACTTCGGCATGAGGAGCCTCGCGTTCCGCACGGAACACGAGCGGCTGGCGCGGCTTTGCCACACCGACCTCGCGCGCGAGGTCGCGCTCGTCGTCGATCGGGAGCAGGCGGGAGGCGAACACGAAATCCTCGGCGTCGGCCGCCTCATCCGGACGCCCGGCCGCAACGAGGCCGAATTCGCCCTCCTGGTCGGGGACCGGTGGCAGGGTGAGGGACTCGGCACGGCGCTGCTCTCCACGCTCGTGCGGATCGCGCGCGACGCCCGGGTGCGCATCTTCGGTCACGTGCTGCCCGGCAACGCCGCGATGCTGCACGTCATCCGCGCGGCCGGCTTCGAACTCCGCCTCCACGCCGCCGAGGGCGAGTGGGTGGCGGAGCTCGATTTCCGGCCGGGCCGCACCACGCGGATCGTTCCGGCGCCGGTTTGAACGCAGCCGCCACCGCCGGCCGGTTTCGCGGTCCGTCTTCCTCGCGCACCCACTCTCTCGCACGCGCAACTTCCTTCACGCCTATGTCCTGGTCCTTTCGCCTCGGAAAAATTTTCGGCATCGACGTGTTTGTGCACGTCACGTTCCTGCTCCTGCTCGGCTTCATCGGGGTGACCCACTGGCTGCCGACGCGCGAGCTGGGCGCGGCGCTGGCTGGCGTGGGTTTTTTCGCCGCGCTCTTTGCGTGCGTGCTGCTGCACGAATTCGGCCACGCGCTCACGGCGCGGAGGTTTGGCATCAAGACGCACGACATCACGCTGCTGCCCATCGGCGGCCTGGCGCGGCTGGAGCGGATGCCCGAGAAGCCGATGGAGGAATTCTGGGTGGCCCTGGCCGGACCGGCCGTGAACGTGGTCATCGCTGGCGTGATCTACGCCTATCTGGCCGCGACGTCCGGGCTCGAACCCGCCGGGCAACTGAGCGTGACGGGCGGGTCGTTCCTCGCGCGGCTGGTGGCGGTCAATGTCATGCTCGTGCTCTTCAACCTGCTGCCCGCCTTTCCCATGGACGGCGGCCGGGTGCTGCGCGCGCTGCTCGCCACGCGCATGGACTACGCGCGCGCGACGAATATCGCCGCGCGGCTCGGGCAGTTCATGGCGATCGTGTTCGGCTTCTTCGGTCTGTTCGGAAATCCGTTCCTCGTTTTCATCGCCTTCTTTGTCTGGATCGGCGCGCAGGAGGAGTCCGGCATGGTGCAAATGAAGTCCGTGCTCGGCGGCCTGCCGATGCAGCGCGTGATGATTACGGAGTTTCGCACGCTGGCGCCGTCCGACCCGCTGGCGCGCGCGGTGGACTACGTGCTCGCCGGCTTTCAGCAGGATTTCCCGGTGGTCGAGACCGATGGCCGGCTCGTCGGCGTGCTGACGCGCGCAGACTTGATCGGCGCGCTGGCGGCGCGCGGGGCTGCTACCGCCGTGGGCGAAGTGATGCAGCGCGAGTTTCAAACGGCGGATCCGCTGGAGCTGGCCGAGGGCGGGCTGGCGCGCCTGCAGGAGTCCAAGTGCCCGACGCTGCCCGTCGTGCGTCAAGGTCGGCTGGTGGGTATCGTCACGGCGGAGAACCTCGGCGAATTCCTGATGATCCAGACGGCGCTCCGCGGCGCCAAACCGCGGACGTTGGGCGCCACCTGACGACGGCCGGCGCCGCGCCGCTGCGAACGCCGCGACGAGAGCACGGACCATGAAAATAAAAACATCGGCCGCGAAACCGGCGCGCGCGGCCATTTTTTCGCAGGACCTCCGCGAACTGAGCGAACGCTTTGCTGAGCGTGCGGTCACGTTGGCGGAAATCCTGGAGGCGACGAAAGGCCGGGGCTTCGACCTGCTCCTGGTGTTGATTACGCTGCCGTTTCTTACGCCGATTCCGCTGCCGGGTTTCTCGATTCCGTTTGGGGTGGTCGTCGGCCTGATCGGGGCGGCCCGCGCGGTGGGCCGGCCGCCCTGGCTCCCCCGCCGGTTGTTGCACCGCAAGCTGCCGCCGCGGTTCCTCGCCGGCGTGCTGCGCACCGCGGCCCGGATCGTGCGGGGCCTGGAATTTTTCCTGCGGCCGCGGCTGGCGTTCATGAACGACAACGTCGTCTGCCGCCGGATCGCCGGCGTGATGATCGCGTTTTGCGGGCTGTTTCTGATCGCGCCGCTGCCGGTGCCGTTCAGCAACTCGTTGCCGGCCTGGGGGGTGCTCCTGCTGGCGGCCGGAGCGCTGGCGCGGGACGGCCTGTTCTTCATCGCCGGCGTCGTCGCCTTTGCGGTGACCGCGGCGTTCTTCGTGCTGCTGGCCATGGGTGGCGCGCAGGCGCTGGAGAAACTTCGGTTGCTCCTCACCGGCGGCTGAGCGGGCGGAGGGTAAGACCCCATGGCGCGCGACAACGTTTGGGCGCAGCATGGGACCATGCTCCACAACACCAAGGAACTCACGGGCTGCAAACTCGCCGCCTCGGATGGCGACATCGGGCACATCAAAGATTTCTACTTCGACGACCGGAGCTGGGCCGTGCGCTATGTGGTCGCCGACACCGGCACGTGGTTGACCGGACGTCTGGTGCTGCTCGCACCGCGCGCCTTCGGCCTTCTGGCGCCGGACGCCAAGAGCCTGGGCGTAAACCTGACGCGGAAGCAAATTGAAGACAGCCCGCCGATCGAGTCGCACTTGCCGGTCTCACGGCAATACGAGGAGCGGTATTACGGCCACTATGGCTGGCCGGGTTATTGGGAGGCTGGCGGGATGCTGGGCGTGGCTGGATTCGACGTCATCGTTCCTCCAACGGCGCCCGAGAAGCGCCCGCACCACGGGCACCGGCAAAAGGACGACATTCACCTCCGCAGCGCCAAATCGGTCGTCGGGCACCACATCGAGGCCACCGATGGCGCCATCGGCTCCGTGAGCGGCTTCATGGTGGACGACAAGAGCTGGGCCATCCGCGCGCTGGTCGTCGAGGCGGGCCACTGGTATTCCGGCAAGGAAATCCTGATCGCCCCGGCCAAGGTCGGGCTGATCAGCTACGAAAACTCGAGCGTCTTCGTGACCCTGACCAAGGCCGAAATCGAGCGGACCACTGAACATCACCTCGCGCGCACCGGCGAGGGGAGTGATTCGAGGGCGGACTTTCCCACCGACTAGGCCGGCGGCCGTTGCGACTGCCAGCCCCTGAAATACAAAACGCGGCGCGGCCTCTGCCCATGGGCGGCGTCGCAGGAAAGGAGAGGTCATGAGCAACATCGCCGTCCTGTATCCCTCGTGCCACCGCCACACTCTGCGTGAGGCCAAGGCCGTCTATCGCGGCGCGCTGGCCGTGCCTTCGGTCAATGTGCGGCTTTACACCGAGGAAGAGGCGGCGGCGCAGTTGGACGAATTGGACGTCGCCGATGCCATTGCTTTCGGGTGCCCAACTTATGAGGACAGCACGACCACTCCCGTGAGGGCGATGATTCTGAGGGCAGCGGAAGGATGGACTGCTCTCGCTTGGAAACACAGGGGCGTGGAAGTTTTCGCCACCTCGTCGCTACATTCCGGTGACGAATCTGACACGCTGGTTGGTCTCGTCACCGCTGTCATGCAACGCAGCATGAGTTCTGCGGCTCACATGGGTGCCCGGTCTGCCGGGCAACCCGAGGATTGCCATCAGGTTTCTGTTCCAGTGATGGACTCGCGCCCATGGAATGGTTCGTTGATCCGGGAGATGGCGCCGTCGACCAAAGCCGATCTCGCCGCGGCGGAGAGATATGGCCGGCGAGTCGCTGAAATCACCTTGGGATTTGCTGAGGAAAAGGAATCGCAGCACGGAAGGTGCGCCCTGTTTACAGACGCGGCAGGCTGGGAACCCGGATTTCAATCAGCGGCTGAAACGTTTCGTTCCGTGAATTCCGTGCCGGTCGGAAATCGGCACCCGACTGATTCGCGGTAGGGCGACACCCCATAGCGAAACCGTCGCCTGCCGGCGTAGAGTGAGGTTCGGCACCCGTGCCGCTCTTGGAAGCCGGGCATTTTCCGAAAAACAAAAGCAATCAAAGGGGGATTCTAGAATATGAAAAACCAAATGCATACGAACTTCGGCATCCGTTTCTGCCTAACCTTGGCCCTGGCCTCGGCGCTGGGGCTTTCTGTCCACGCGCAGGCGGGCGAACCAGCGCCGAAGAAAATGATGATGACGAAAGACAGGATGATGGAAGGGTGCTCCGAAATGAAGGAAAAGAAGGAGAAAATGATGGGCGAAATGAAGGCGCAGGACGCCGCGCTCACCGTGCAAATCGCCGAAATGAACGGCGCGAAAGGCGATAAAAAACTGGGCCTGCTGTCCGCCATCGTCGCCCGGATGGCGGAGGAGCGGACCGCGATGAATGTCCAAAAGGCAAAGATGGAGGAGCAGATGATGGCGCACATGATGCAGCACATGCAGATGGGCAAAGAATCCATGGCCGATTGTCCGATGATGAAGGGCATGGGCGAGATGGGCGGGAAGGCGGCGGGGGCCCACGACAAGCATCAGGAAAAATAAGACCGGCAGCCGGGTGTCGCGACGCCCCGTGACGGGCGTTGGCCAGCGATGACCACCGGCGGGCGGATCGCTGTGCAAACGAAATAAACTTTACCATGAACCATGCAAACGGATGGATGACTGATGGCTGGATGGGCGGTGGAATGTGGGGCTGGTCGGTGCTTGGCGTCTTGGTCGCGGTCTTGATCGTCGTCGTGATCGTCAAGCTGCTCAAAAAATAAAACGAGCGCCGAGGGCGGCGCCGCCCGGCCATTTCGCAAACGCAAATTCGGCCGCCCAGCCACGCGCTCGGCGGCTGAATTTTTTCGGTCGCGGTGAAAAAGCGCGCAGCTTTCGCCAAAGAACGCGGAGCGTGTGGCGAGTATCCCGGAGATCTGAAGTAGGCATAGACCACACAGACCTGCACCAGCCGAAGGCGCATGATGCGATGGGCCAATGCTTTTTCATCAATCCGTGAACCGACATTCTCACGTCTTCCTCGCTCTTGTCGTGGGGACGATTGCGCCCGCGACCGCCAAGGTCGTCGAGTATGATCTCACGGTCGGCTGACCGTTTGGCTCCCGTGAATTTCCCACCTCTCATCCCGATTCAGGCGTCCCGGCCGGCCGGTTCTTGATCGCGGGCGGCGAGCATGCCGCCGCGATTTTTCCGCCGTAGGACAACACCCCATGGCCGGTGCTCGCTTTACCACGCATACTCACACCGGCGCAACCAGCGGAGTTTTCCCCGACGCGCGTTCCGGCCGGTCGCCCCAGGCAACAATTTTATGCTCCAAAACACCAAAAATCTCACCGGCTGCAAACTCGCCGCCTCCGATGGCGACATCGGCCACATCAAGGATTTCTATTTCGACGACAAGACTTGGGCGGTGCGCTACGTGGTCGCGGACACCGGCACGTGGCTGACGGGCCGCTTGGTGCTGCTGGCCCCGCGCGCTTTTGGTCAGCTCGAACTCAAGGAGAAGAGCTTGTTCGTGAACCTGACGCGAAAGCAGATCGAGGAAAGCCCGCCGATCGAATCGCACCGGCCGGTCTCGCGCCAATACGAGGAGCGGTATTACGGCCACTATGGCTGGCCGGGTTATTGGGATGCCGGCGGGATGATGGGAGTGGCCGGCTTCGATGTCGTGATTCCGCCACCGGTGCGGGAGCAGCGGCCTCATCACGGACACAATCAGAGGGACGACATTCACCTCCGCAGCGCCCAATCGGTAACGGGACATCACATCGAGGCGAGCGACGGGGCGATCGGCTCCGTGAGTGGCTTCATGGTGGAAGACAAGAGCTGGATGATTCGCGAAATCGTCGTCGAGACGGGGCACTGGTATGCCGGCAAGGAGATCCGGATTTCTCCGGCCAAGGTCACGCGCATCAGCTACGAGGAGTCCAAGGTCTTCGTGCAGCTGACCAAGGCCGATATTGAAAAGACCGCAGAAGACCATCTCGCCCACGCGGGTGCGGGCAATCAAGGAAACGAGAGTTTTCCGAGGGAGTAACCCGCAGCAAGGGAGCGTTCAAGGTCCCGTCGGCACGTCCCCACTATCATGAGCCACATCGCGATCATCTATCACTCCCTTTACGGGCACACGAAGATTCAGGCCGAGGCCGTCTTTCGCGGCGCGCACGGCGTGCCCTCGGTCGTGGCCAAACTCTACACCGTAGAGGAGGCGACGGCGTGCTTGGACGAGCTGGACGCGGCGGATGCTATCATCTTCGGCTGCCCGACGTATATGGGGAGCATGTCCGCCGGCATGAAAACATTCATCGAGGCTGCCGCGAAGAAATGGTTCACCCTCGCTTGGAAAAACAAGATTGCGGGAGCGTTTACCAACTCCTCCTCCTTTTCCGGCGACAAGCTCAACACGCTGCTGGGCCTTGTCGTCAACGCGATGCAGCACGGCATGATCTTCGTGGGCCTGGGCATGATGCCAGCGGCAAATCGGCCCGAGGCGATGAACCAGCTTTCAGGTCCGGGACCGGATGCGCATAACCGCGTGGGCTCGTTCATCGGTCCGATGGCCGCCAGTTTCCAAGTCAACCCGCCGGGTGCCCCGGGCAAAGGCGACCTTGAGACGGCGGAGCTATATGGTCGGCGCGTCGCCGAGATCACGCTGCAGTTTCTCCGCGGAAAAAATCCGTAGCCCCGCGAGCCTCTCGCTCGGGGAACACTTTTAACCGTCACCTCGACGGCACACGAAAACCAAAGGAAATATTATGAACACACTCGAAATTAAGGGCGACTGGAACATCGCCAAGGGCAAGTTGAAGCAGAAGTGGGCCAAGCTCACGGACGACGATCTCCAGTTTGTCGATGGCAAGCACGACGAACTCCTCGGCCGCATTCAGAAGCGCACGGGTGAAACCCGCGAAGCAGTCGAAAAAGCGGTCAAGGAAGCGTCCAAAGACTGCGGCAGCAATTGAGCGGTCGTTTCAGCGCGTCCGAACAAATCACGATGAAAGATCACGTCTACAAACACGTCGAACTCACCGGCACCTCGACGACCACGATCGAGGATGCCGTTGCCCGGGCCATTAAGCGCGCCAACAAAACGATCAAGCACCTGTGCTGGTTTGAGATCGTCGAAACGCGCGGGAGCATCGACAAAGGCAAGGTCCAGCACTGGCAGGTAACCATCAAAGTCGGGTTCGCGGTGGAAAATTAAACCCGCACGGTGTCAGCACCCGGGCGTGTTGATGCCCGGGTGCTGCAGGTGATCGTTTGTGACCCGCGCCGTGAGGCGAAGATCTGAGCGGCCTTTCCGCAAAGAGGGAACCAACCTCACCGATGCCATGGTCGATCAAGCTATCTTCACGTCGGTGCATCTCGTTTCGAGGTTGGCCGGCTTGTTCCTTGCGCTGGCGTTTTCCGGATGCGGTTCGGTTGAGCGCCGCGTGCCCGCATCCGAGGGTCTGCTTAATTTTGGCCGTGTGAACGGCGCGTTTTATCGTGGCGCCCAGCCGGATGAATCCGGCATCGCGAGTCTGCAGCGACTCGGCGTCCGCACGATCATCAACCTCCGCCTCTCGGACGACACGTGGGTCGGTGAGGAGGCGAGCGCGCAGGCGCACGGTCTCGCCTACGTCTCCGTGCCGCTGCGGGGCTTGAGTGCGCCCACCGACGCCCAGGTCGCGCAGGTTCTGACGTTCATCGAATCATTGCCGCCACCGGTTTTTATCCATTGCGAACACGGCGCGGACCGCACCGGCCTGATCGTGGCGTGCTATCGGATGCGGCACGACGGATGGTCGGTCGCACGGGCATTCGCCGAGGCGAAATCCTACGGCTTCTCCGCGTTTCAAATTGGGATGCGACACTACATCCAGGCTTTCTCGTCGGCACCACCCCGCTAGGACGGGGGAAGGTGGGCTTGGACGGTGATTGGCGTCTTGGTCGCGGCCTCGCTCTTCGTCGTGATTGTCAGGCTGAGCAAAATACAGGGAATGCCGCGGACGGTGACGCCCCAGCATTGGTCACCGCAAACCAAGCCGGTCAGCTGCGCGCTGCGCGCCCGTATTATTGTTCGGCTATGGTGAAAAAGCGGGCAGCCTTTGCCAAAAAACGCGAAGCGCGCCGCGAGCATCCGGGGCATGGTGAAGTAGGCATAGACCCCACAGCCATGCCGCACGCGACGCTGCATGATGCGATGGAGCCAAAGTGGCCGTCACCAAACCGTGAACCGACATGCTGTCATCATCTTCGCCGTTCTCGCGGGGATGATTGCGCCCGCGAGCGCCAAGGTCGTCGAGTATGACCTCACCGTCGGCTACACCACCGTGAATTTCACGGGGCGGCCGGCGCAGGCGATCACGTTCAACGGGACGCTGCCCGGGCAGACGTTGCGGTTTACCGAGGGGGACATCGCGCGCATCCGCGTGCGCAACGCCCTCACGGAAGACACCTCCGTGCACTGGCACGGCTTGCTCGTGCCGAACAGCGAGGATGGCGTGCCCCACGTCAACCGCGCGCCCATCCGGCCGGGCGAGACGCAGACTTTCGAGTTCCCGCTCAAGCAGCACGGCACCTATTGGTTTCACTCGCACACGGTGTTGCAGGAGCAGCGCGGGATGTTTGGCGCCATCGTCGTCTTGCCGCGCGAACCGCGCATCGCCGCCGACATCGATTACGTGGCGATGCTGTCCGACTGGACGGACGAGCATCCGAGCGAAGTCCTCCGCACGCTCCGGCGGGGCAGCGATTATTACCAGCTCAAGAAAGGCACCGTGCAGAGCATCGCGGGCGCATGGCGGCACGGGGCGCTGAAGGACATGTTTCAACGCGAGCTTAGCCGGATGCCGCCGATGGATTTCTCCGATGTGGCTTACGACCGCTTTCTTTTTAACGGCCAGCCCGAGCACGTGCTCAACGCGAAGCCGGGCGAGATCGTCCGGCTGAGGCTCGTCAATGCCGCCGCCTCCACCTACTGGCATCTCAGCTACGCCGGCGGTCCGATGCGCGTGGTGTCCGCCGATGGCAACGATGTGCAGCCCGTGGAAATCGAACGCTTCCTCTATCCCATCGCCGAAACCTACGACTTGTTGGTGACCGTCCCGCCTGAGGGCGCGTGGGAACTGCGCGCGGCGGCCCAGGATGGTTCGGGCAAAACGTCGCTCTTCATCGGCAGCGGCGCGCGCCACCTCGCTCCCGATGTGCCCAGGCCAAATATCTACCGCGGCATGGCGGGCATGAGTGGAAGGTCGGGCGCCGCTGACGTCGGCGGAGCGAGCGGGATGAGTGGAATGAAAAGCCCGACGAGCGAGCCGGCCAGTTCCGCGCACGCGGGCCACACGATCAACATGCCGATGCCGGCGGAGAAACCCGTCGTCGCCGCAAATCCTCATGCCGGCATGGCCGGGATGGCACCTGCCCCGGCTAAGGCACCGGCGACTGCACCGGTTGACCTGATGCCCGGCATGGTGATGCCGACAACTTCGAGCTCTCCCGGCACGACCGCTTCGACCGAGCCCATGGCAAGCATGGACGACGCGGAGCGGCCCAATGCGCCCTATGCCAAACTGCGCGCCCTCGCGTCGACGGCACTTCCGCCAGGCCGGCCGGTGCGCGAAATCACGCTGCGCCTGCAAGGCGACATGATCCGCTACGTGTGGTATCTCGATGGCAAGACCCTCACTGAGGCCGATGTGATTTCCATCCGGCGCGGCGAGACCGTGCGCTTCGTGATGATCAACGAAAGCATGATGCACCACCCGATGCACCTGCACGGGCATTTCTTCCGCGTCCTCAACGGCCAGGGCGAATCGTCGCCGCTCAAGCACACGGTCGATCTTCCGCCCATGGCCAGCCAGACCGTCGAGTTCGACGCCAACGAGGAGAAGGACTGGCTGTTCCACTGCCACATCCTCTACCACGCGAAGGTCGGCATGGGTCGCATCGTGCACTACGAGGATTCGCCGCCCAATCCGCATCTCGCCCAGATGGACAAGGCCGAGCACGACCCGCTGATCCCGTGGGGCGAATTCCAGGCGCTGAGCCACATGACCGAGGGGTTCGTCACGGCGCAGAACAACCGCCAGGGCGCGACGGCCGCGTGGGAGATCGGTTGGCAGCAGGTGCCCAGAACCGACTACGAGGCCCAGCTCACCT
Organism: Opitutaceae bacterium; assembly: GCA_031379235.1. GTDB lineage: Bacteria > Verrucomicrobiota > Verrucomicrobiia > Opitutales > Opitutaceae > ER46. Next base: position 13,378 of record JANNEY010000318.1, read on the forward strand.
ACGACCGCTTCTTCAGCAGCTACGTCGGCGCCTTCGCGGGCGCAGCCATTGAGCGCGGCCACAACCGCGGCATCGCTGGCGTCCGTTACCTGCTCCCGTTGATGTTTCGCTCCACGACTTGGATCGACACGAAGGGCGATCTGCGCGTCGAACTCACCCGCAACATCCGCCTCACCGATCGCGTGGAGATTTTCGGCCGGGGCGAATACGACACCCGGTCCAAGTGGGAGAGTTCCGCCGGGGTGGAATTTATCGTCGGCAAACGCCTCTCCATGGTTGGCCGCTGGCACTCTCAATTCGGCTGGGGCGGAGGCCTCTATCTCCGCTTCTGACCGCATCACGTCATCGCACGTGCGCCCACGCCTTCGCCGTCATGCATGCCTCCAATTCAATGACAATTTTTGCGCGGCTCCCGCCAAGATCCGCGGGGCGAAATCCCGCAGTAGGTTTAGTGTATGCCTGAAGACGCGACACTAGGGCGCCGAGGCCCGGCAAGATTTTTCCGTCCCTAAAAACTATGAAAACAAAATCAACCACCGTCCGTCTCCTGTTCGCGACCACCGCACTCGGCGCGTTCGCTTCCCTGCTCTACGCCGGCCCCGGTTCCGAATACTGGAATCGCACCAAGCCCGTCACCACCTTCGCCGAGGCCAAGAAAGTGGGCCCCGACGACACGGTCACGATGCAATGCAAGGGCTGCAAAACCGTCCTGATCCGAAATGCCAAGCACGTCGGCCCGCCGAACCAAGGCCAGCAGGAATGGTTCACCGTTGGCTCCAAGCACACGTGCGGTGAGTGCAAAGGCGAAATCACGGTGGTGAAAGGCAAGACCGCGGACTCCATGCAGCACAACTGCAGCAAGTGCGGCGATGGCACGGTGACGTGCAGCGTCGCCATGGCGGCACCCGACAAAAAGTAACTTGAGAGAATTTAAGGCCGCATGCCAAAACGCGCGGCCGAAAACAAGCACAGTAAACAGATCCCATGAATACATCACTAAACTCAAACAAGACAATCGGGCTGGGCGCACTTCTGGCTCTCGCATTCGCAGTGATCGTTCCCACCGCCACCGCCGGTCCCGGCCCGGAGTATTGGCGTAATTTCGGACAGGTGAAGACCCAGAAGGAGGCGAAAGAAATCAAACCTGAATCGACGGTGATGCTGGTCTGCGGAGCCTGCAAAACAGTCAAGCTCAGCGTCTACAAATCGCCCCAAACCAATGACCGGCCGCCCAAGATTTGGATGGATGTCGGCTCGAAGCACGATTGTGGCCATTGCGGCGGCACGATCACCGTCGTGAACGGGAAAACCAAGGACGAGATGCAGCACAACTGCACGATGTGCGGCACCGGGGCGGCGTTCTGCTGCGCCGCCGCGCCGGAAAAGGCCGCTGCGCCGGAAAAGAAGTGATCGCGTAGCGCCGCGGTTTGCCGGTCCGAAAAAACAAAGGCCGCCGTTCGCTTCCGGACGATGGCCTTTCTTCTCCTCTGGCGGCTGGGCTACAAACCGATCCCTTGCGGGCGGTTGGAGCCATGACCTCCCTCACCGAAACTCAGCCATGAAAACAAAAACCCAGATCATCCGCCTGCTCATCACCCCGACCCAATCCATCTGGACCCGGTCGGCGCTGCTGCCGGCTCTGCTCATCGTTCTCCTCGTCGTGACCGGCTGCCAGCCGCACCACTGATCCATCTTCAAAACGAAAACTTAACTTAACAAAATGAATCAATCCATCCTCAGAAATATCGGCCTTGGTTCGGGGCTCACAGTCGCTTTGGCACTCGCAGTGTGGCTGACTGGACCGGCCCGCGCCGCGGAACATCAGATGCCTGCGTCCGATATGCAGCACATGCAGCACATCACGACCCAGGCCCAGGCGGAGGCCCTGAAGCCCGGCGACTCGATGTCGATGACCTGCACCAAATGCAAAGACGTGATGGTCCAGAAAGTCACCACCGACAACGCGCACGTCAAAATGATGACTGTCGGCGCAAAAAGCATGTGCCACGGCTGCGATGGCACCGTCGAAGTCGTCGCCACCGGCAAGGGCACGGGCAAGGACGCCGAAGTGAAGCACGTCTGCTCGAAGTGCGGCGACGACGCCATGTTTTGCTCCGCGACCGCCCCCGGCAGCGGCGCGAAGCATGACATGGGCAACATGAAAGACATGGGTAAGGGCAAAACGAAGAAGTAAGCGGACCGCGCCCGCCTCGCGGCGCGGACAGAAACAGGGAAACACTCAACGAAAATGAAATCTAGAATTCCAATTACCTCCGCGTGCCGGAACAGCGCCGGCCTTCTGGCGATGACCCTCCTCGCTAGCATCGGACCATCGAACCTCGCGGCTCAACCAGCCGTCGATCCTGCGCATGCCGCTCACATTGCGGCGGGTCTCATGCCCCCGGATCCCATCAAGGGCGACCCGGTGCTCGCACAGCAAGTCTCCGAATTGCAGCGGAAGGTCGCTCAACTCGAAGCCACGCTCGCGAAAACTGCGCCGCCGATGGCGATGGCCGCGCCACCCGCCGGTGCATCCATGCCCGGAATGCCAGCCGCCGCCGCGCCTCCGGCTCCGAAGATGAGCATGGGAATGGACCAGATGAAAAAAGGCGGCGCCATGCCGGCGATGCCCGCGCCGGCACCGTCGGCTCCCGCGATGGCAGGCATGAACCCTGCGGCTGCTCCCGCCGGTGGGATGATGGGCATGATGAGCCAGATGATGGGCATGATGGATAAAATGATGCCGATGGGCGGCGCCAGCGCACCGATGCCTAGCGGCAGCGCGATGCCCGCCGGCGGCGGCATGGGCATGATGGACATGATGGGGATGGGTGGTGGCGCCAGCATGGCCGCCATGCCGCAGTCCGGGCTGCCCGGCTTCCCCGGCGCCTCGCATCTCTACCATATCGGCGCCACCGGTTTCTTTCTCGATCACCCGCAGCACATCGCGCTCACGACCGAACAGCAAGCCGGGCTCAACAAAGCCAAGGAACAGGCGCTGCTCGCGAAAAGCACCTCGGACCGAGCGGTGGAGCAATCCGAGCAAGTGCTTTGGACACTGACGGCCGCCGACCAGCCGGACGCCGCGAAGATCGAGGCGAAGATCCGCGAAATCGAAAAACTGCGCGGCGACGAGCGTCTCGCTTTCATTCGCGCAGTGGGCGACGCCAGCAAAATCCTCACCGAGGAGCAGCGCAAAAGCCTCACCGGTTTTGCGCCGCCCGCTTCAGCCGCTCCCGCGGCGGCTCCGATGCCCGCCGGGATGAAGATGTGAGCCGGCAACACAAAGGGTCGATCTGCCTGTTGGCCGGGCTGGTTTGTGCTCCCGTTTTCTGGGCGCAGTCGCCCGCAGAGCACGCGAGCCATCACCCCGGTCCGGTGGGCGGCACGACGCCGGCGATGGTTGGAGGCACCGCAGCTTCAGCCGCAACTCCCGACGGGGCAGGCGGCATGATGGCGGGGATGGGCGAGATGATGAAGGGGATGATGGGCGTGCCGCCGCCGAAGGAACTCTATCCGACCCTGATGGCTTTGCCGGCGCTCACGCCCGAGCAGCGCACGCAAATCGAGCAACAGGCCGGCGAGCGGATGCACGCGGGCACGAGGCTGATGGGGCAGGCGCTCGACACCCTCAACGCCGGCTCGTTATCGGGGGATTACGCCGCGATGCACGAGGCCACGATCCGTCTGCGCGAAGGTGTCGCGCAGCTTGAGAGCGGTATCGCCGCCCGCCGCGCCCTCGCCGAGGGACGCGCCCCACGCGCGGTTGCGTTGGCGTGGTTCAAACAGGAGATGAGCCTCTGGTCTCCTGCCGTGGGCGACGATGCACAAGGCAAGCGTGGGCTCTCACCCTTGCACCTCTTCACGATGGCGCTGCTCGTCGCCTTCGCGCTCGCGATGCTCGCTATGTATTTTTTCAAGATGCGCCGGGCCGCGGCCCTGTTCGGACGGATCGAGCCCGGCCCAGGATCTCCGCCGCCGGGATCGTCGCCGCCGCTCGGCGGCGCGCCCAGGCCTTCCGCGCCGTCGGGAGGAAAGGCTCCGCCGGTCGGAGGAACGCCAGCACCGTCAGCCGAACCCGGAATAAACTCTTCAGTGTCTTTGGTCGCGCCTCCGGTGGACAAAGTAGAATCACCCAAACCGAACGCAGCCGCGCCCATGAACGCGAAGTGGGCGGGCCGTCTCCGCGTCGAGAGCATCGTCAGCGAAACGCCCTCGGTCGAAACGTTCCGCCTCCGCGCGCCCGACGGCGGAGCTCTGCCGTTCACCTTCACGCCCGGACAATTTCTTAACGTCGCGTTCGCGATCGGCGGCGCGAGGATGAATCGCTCGTATTCCATCTCGTCGTCGCCGAACGAGCGCGACTACGTCGATCTGACGGTGAAGCGCGAGGAGCGCGGCGCCGTCTCCCGTCACATCGTGGATCTGCTCAAAGTCGGGGACGAAATCGAAGCGGGAGGTCCGGTCGGCAAGTTCACCTTCACTGGAACCGAGGCGGAGAGCGTCGTCCTCATCGGGGCCGGCGTCGGCATCACGCCAATGATGAGCATCGCCCGGTATCTCACGGAGCAGTCGTGGCCCGGCGAAATCTTTTTCATCTACGGCTGCCGTGCTCCGACGGATTTAATTTTCGGAAAAGCGATTCCCGCGCTCGAGCGGCGCAATCCCAAGCTGCACGTCGCGATCACGATGTCGAAGCCGACGCCGGAGTGGAAGGGCCCCCGCGGGCGGATCACGAAGGAATTTCTCGTCGGAGCAGTGCCCAATCTCGCGGCGCGGCGAGTTCAACTGTGCGGGCCACCGACGATGATGGATGCAATCAAGGCGCTCCTGATCGAGATCGGCGTCTCTCCGGAAAATCTGAAGACCGAAGCGTTCGGGGCCGTGAAACCTCCACCTCCCTCTCCCGGAACTTCGGCGAAACCGATCGCTGCGGCGACGGGTCCGTTGGTCACGTTTTCACAGAACAACAAATCCGCGATGATTCAGGCGGATCAGACCATTCTCGAACTCTCGGAAGACCTCGGCATCGGCATCGAGTATTCCTGCCGCGTCGGCACCTGCGGGCTGTGCAAGGTGAAGCTGACGGCGGGCGAAGTTGACATGGAGATCGACGATGCGCTCGACGATGACGACAAGGCGAACGGGCTCATCCTGGCCTGCCAGGCGAAGCCCAAAACCGAAGTCACGGTGGAGGCGTAGCGATGAAAAATCGCGAACGCTTCATCGTCATTAGCGTCTTCATCGTGCTGGTGTTCGCGTGGCTCGGTTTTCTCCTGCACGTGTCACCGCGTTTTGCGGGCAGCGGCCTCGGGGCGGTTTTCGGAATCGCGGGTGCGGTGCTGATGCTCGTTCCACTGCTCTACGTTTTCGTGAAACGCGTTCCTTTTCTCAAGGAGCGCATCAGCAAATACGTCTCGTTACAGACGTGGCTCTCAATCCATATCTACACCGGTATCGTGGGTGCGCTGCTCGCGCTCGTCCATACGGGACACAAATATGTCAGCCCGCTCGGCATCGCGCTCACTGCGACGATGCTGCTCGTCGTCGTGAGCGGGATTGTCCTCCGATATCTCACTCCCTTCGTGAACTTGGACATGAAGGACAAGCTCCTGCTCTTGCAGACGGCGCGGGGCGATCTCGATCACGCGTGGGGAGGGTTGGAGATGGCCGCCGCCGCAAAGAAGGAACTGCCATCCGATCCCGAAAGCCCGAGGGCACGAGTCACCCTCCTGGCCGAAGGTGTGGCGAACCTCGAATACTCGATTCGGACGCACGAGGTGCTGAAGCGCTGGTTCTCCGGCACGCTCACGATCCACATCGTGCTTTCGGTGGCGCTGTATGCGCTGCTCGCCGCACACATCGCATCGGGAATTTATTTCGGGCTGAGGTGGCTGCCATGACCAGGCTCGTCCTCGCAATGGCGCTCTTCGTTGTGGGAGGTGCCGCGGCGACGCTCTCCGTCCTGCACTTCCCGCAGGCGCGAGCCGCGGTCCAGCGTGCGGTCCGTCCGGGCGAGTTGTCGCAGCCGCATGCGTTTCTCGAAGCCAACTGCGCCGCCTGCCACACGGCGGTGAAAGGCGTGGAGGCAAAAAACTGCATCGTCTGCCACGCCGACAACCAATCGCTCCTCCAACGCCAGCCCAGCGCCTTCCACGCCGACATCGCGTCCTGCTCCGCCTGCCATCTCGAACACCAAGGCCGAGCCCCGAGGATCACTACGATGGACCACGTCGCGCTCGCGCGCATTGGGCTGGGACAGATGCGGCCCGAGCCGCACCCGCAGGATAAAACGCGCGGCGACTTGGTCGCCTGGTTCGTGAAAGGCGCGAGTGGCGCCCCGCCTTCGGTGACACCGCAGCTCCAACGCGAGGAAGCGCTGCTCAATTGCGCGACGTGCCACCAGACCAAGGACCGGCACGTCGGACTGCTCGGCAACGACTGCGCGCAATGCCACGCCACATCGAAATGGACGCTGCCGGAATTCCGCCATCCGTCGCCCGTCTCGCAATCCTGCGCCCAATGCCATCAGGCCCCGCCGAGCCATTACATGATGCATTTCAAAATGGTTTCGATGACCGCCGCACATGTTGAGAAAGCGGAGGTCAACCAATGCTTCCTCTGCCATCAAACGACCTCGTGGAACGACATCAAAGGCGTCGGCTTCTACAAACACCACTGAGGGTGAACCGGCTATAAACCCCAACCATGCGCAGCCACTAGGTGAAATTGTCCGGACGGTTTTCAGCGAAACGAAAAACCAGAAATATAACTAGAAACAAAACATGAATAACATGAATCATAATGACGGATGGATGGGTGGATGGGGCGGCGGAGGAATGTGGGGCTGGACCGTGATCGGCACCTTGGTGGTGGTCCTGCTCGTCGTCGTCATCAGCAAGCTGCTCAAAAAATAACTCTGCCTTCGCGTGGCTACGAAATGAATCCCTAACGAGAAAACATTTGCTCTCCGAATCATCCTCCACCTTCGGCCCTCGCCGGGGTGCCGCGGAGGAAGCGTAAGGTTATCGATTCTGATCCGTCAGCACTTACATGAACCACTCACATCACCCGCCCTCCACTGCTGGCGACCATAAAGAAGATCACGCGCATCATCACGATGCCACGGTGAAGCCCCCGTCCGCCGCGAAATATTTCTGCCCGATGTGCGAGGGCGTTGTCTCCGACCAACCCGGCGACTGCCCGAAATGCGGCATGGCGTTGGAACGAAATCCGGCGTGGGTCGCGCCCGCTGCGGGCAAAGCGATCTACACGTGCCCGATGCACCCCGAGGTCCAGCAGGACCATCCCGGCGATTGCCCCAAGTGCGGCATGGCGCTGGAGCTGAAAACGGCCAACGCCGGCAAGGCTGACACGGACGAGGAAAACGCCGAGCTGAGTGACATGACGCGGCGTTTCCAGATCGGCGCAGCGCTGACGTTGCCGGTGTTTGTGCTGGCGATGGCTCATTTGATTCCGGCGTTCGCGCATCAGTCTTGGGCGGATAGTCACGCGTCGCGTTGGATCCAGTTTGCGCTCACCACGCCCGTGGTCGGGTGGGCCGGCTGGCCGTTTTTTCGCCGGGGCTGGCGCTCCGTCGTGTCGCGGCACTTGAACATGTTCACGCTGATCGCCATCGGCGTGGGCGCCGCCTTCGTCTTCAGCGCCGTGGCGATGCTCGCGCCCGCTCTTTTTCCGAGCGCGATGCAGCATGGGGGCAAGGTCGCCATCTACTTCGAGGCGGCAGCGGTGATCGTCGTGCTGGTGCTGCTCGGCCAGGTGCTCGAGCTTCGCGCGCGCAGCCGCACGGGCAGCGCGATCAAGGCGTTGCTCAACCTCGCGCCGCCCACCGCACGGCAAGTCGCACCGGGCGGCGACAACGTCGTGCCGCTCGATCAGGTGAAAGTCGGCGATTGGTTGCGGGTTGTTCCCGGCGACAAGGTGCCTGTGGATGGCGTCGTGGTCGAAGGCCACTCGAGCGTGGAAGAATCCATGATCACCGGCGAACCGCTCCCGGTGGAAAAATCCGTCGGCGACAAAGTCACGGGTGGCACCGTCAACGGCCCCGGCGGTTTTGTGATGCGCGCCGAGCGCGTCGGGAGCGACACGTTACTCGGCCAGATCGTGGCCATGGTGGCCGAGGCGCAGCGCAGTCGCGCGCCGATTCAAGCTCTCGCGGACAAAGTCGCAGGGATCTTCGTCCCGGTGGTGCTGGCGGTTTCAGTTCTCACGTTCGTCCTCTGGTTTTGGCTCGGGCCCGAGCCGAAGCTCGCGCACGCGATCGTCAACGCCGTCGCGGTCCTTATCATCGCCTGCCCGTGCGCCCTCGGCCTCGCGACGCCGATGTCCATCATGGTCGGCGTGGGCCGCGGCGCGCAGGAAGGCGTGCTCGTGAAAAACGCCGAGGCGCTCGAACGCTTGGAGAAAATCACCACCCTCGTCGTGGACAAGACCGGCACGCTCACGGAGGGGAAACCCAAGCTCATGGATGTGCTGCCCGTCAGCGGTCTCGCGGCGAAGGAATTGCTGCGTCTCGCCGCCTCGCTGGAGCAGGCCAGCGAACACCCGCTCGCCGCCGCGATAGTGCAGGGGGCGAAGGACCAGGGCATCACCCTCGAAGCCGTGAACGATTTTCGTTCGGTGACGGCGGGCGGCGTGCTCGGCACCGTCGCCGGTCGCGCGGTGATGATCGGGAAACTGGATTTCCTGCGGCACGAAAAGATCGCCGGGCTGGAGCCGCTGGAAGCCTCGGCGGTGAAACTGCAGGAAGCGGGCAAGACCGCGATGTTCGTCGCGATCGACGGCAAGCCGGCGGGAATCGTCGCCGTCGCCGACCCGATCAAAGCCACCACGGCCGAAGCCATCGCTCAACTGCACGCGCTCGGCATCAAACTCGTCATGCTCACCGGCGACAATCGCCGCACCGCCGCCGTGGTCGCCCAACAACTCGGGCTCGACGCCGTGGAAGCGGAGATCGAGCCCGCCGGGAAAGTCGCCCACGTGAAGAAGCTGCGCGCGGAAGGGAAACACGTCGCGATGGCGGGCGACGGCATCAATGATGCTCCCGCCCTCAGCGAAGCGGAAGTCGGCATCGCGATGGGCACCGGCACCGATGTGGCCATGCAAAGTGCGGGCATCACCCTCGTGAAAGGCGATCTCCGCGGCATCGCCAAGGCCATCCGCCTCAGTCGCGCGACCATGCGAAACATCCGGCAAAATCTCGTCTTCGCGTTTCTCTACAACGCGCTGGGCATTCCGATCGCGGCGGGCGCGCTCTACCCGTTCTTCGGCCTGCTGCTCAGCCCGATCATTGCCGGGGCGGCGATGAGCCTCAGCTCGGTCTCCGTCATTGGGAACGCGCTGCGGTTGCGGCACGCGAGACTGTGAGCGGACGGGCGCTGATTAGCGCCTCCAGCTTCGCCATCGCGTCCGCCAGTGTCGTCACCACTTCGGTGGGCGCGGTGAGCGCCAGGCGGTCGCGGAGGTCCGCGTGGGTTTCCCGGTGAGTCCAGATTCCAACCACCAAGGCCACATCGGGGCAGCGCGCCGTGATCCGCCGGCACATCTGCCGGGCGCCGACCAAGGCGGAGGGCGGCAGGGCCGAGACGAAGGCGACCTTGATGCTGTGGCGCTCGATGCAGGCGAGGGCGTTTTCGAGATCGGGCCCGAGGGAGAAAACGGCGACGGGCCGGTGTTGGCGCCGGAGGAGGTGTCCAAGCATCAGCGCCACGAGCTCATCCGCGGTGTCGCGGGCGGGAAGGCCCACAATCAGCGGTGCGGCCGGGAGATCCTGCGGCGGCGGGGCCTCGCCGGCGGCTTTGCTCTCTTTGGCGCCTGCGATCTCGTCGCGCCGCTCCAACTCCTCGATCAGGTCGCGGCTGGCCTGAAAGATGAACACCTGCCGCGCCTCGGCCAGATCGCCGTGATGGCGATCCTCCTCCGAAAGGATCAGCGCGGGAATGAAGACCGACTCGTAGAATTCTTCGAGCGAATGCTCGGCGACAAACTTCGCCGCGAGATCGAGCATGTCCTCGGACTCCATGGAGAGCATCCGCTGGTAAAACTGCACGGCGGGTGCCAGCGCCGGTTCGCTGGCGAGCATGGTTGCCAGGCCACGGAGACCAGGCACATGTTTTCCCATCACGAGCAGGCACACGGTGAGCGGCGTCGAGAGGACGAGGCCGCCGATGCCCCAGAGCCAGGTCCAGAAAACGGCGGCGACCAGAATCGCCATGTTTGAGATCCCGGTGCTGGCGCCGTAAAGGACGACCTCGACGATGTTGTTGCTGACCAGCTCCAGCACCACGAAAAGACCGATCACATAGAGCAGCTTCGTCCAGCCCGGATCGACGGCGATCGTGAGCAAGATGGGAAAGGCGGCCGCGATCCACGGGCCGATGTAAGGGATGAAGCGAAGGAGCGTCGCCAGCACGCCCCAGAGCAGGGCGTTGGGCACGCCGATGAAATAGAGGCCGAGACCGACCGGGAGTCCATAGGTGACATTGACGACGAGCTGCATCCAGAGATAGCGCGTCACGCGCTCCGAGGCGTCGTCCACCGCCTCGGTGGCGAGATTGGTGTGCCCGGCGCTGACAAGCTTGATGAACCGATCCCGCAAATCCTCGCGCTGAAAAAGCATCGCGACCACGAACACAATGACGATGCCCGCGGTCGCCAGCGGGGGCAGAATCGGCGCGATGAGGTCGCGGGTCACCGCCAGCGGCGAAAGGCTTGCGGTGCGCACCTCGACGGGCACGGGCTTGGGTTCGGCCGGGGTGCCGGCCGGCTTTGAGGGATTCTCCGCTGCGGGCGCGGCGATTTCCTTGCCCAGCTTATCCACCATCGTCGCCAGCTCCGCGAGGGCCGCCGGGGTGTGCGGCTGCCGCAGTCTGGCGATTTTTTCGCGGAGATTGTGTTCGTAGCTCGGCAGCTCCTTGCCGAGCCGCATCGCCTGATCGGTCACGAGCCAGCCGATCGCGCCGATCACGAAAAAAGCGAGGCTCACGGTCGCCACGATGGCGATCGCCTTGGGCAGTCCCCAGTGGGTGAGTCGCACGACCGTCGGCGTGAGGAGAAACGTGAGCAGCACCGCAAACGTGATCGGCATCAGCACCTCCCGCGCAAAATGCAGGACGGCGACGACGAGGACGACAGTCGCAAACCGAATGAACAATCGGAAGCGTTCGCTGGAGTCGGGGTGTGGCACCATCGGCGTATTGGGCGGCGCCATGGTGGTGCCGGAGGACGGAGGGTGTTAGTTCGCCGGATCGGAACCTGCCGTTCAGATGGGACCGGCGCGGTGCCGAGCCTTGAAAACCGAGCCGAGGCCACGCACTGCGCTAAAAACGATCGGGGCCCAGCGCACGAGCGGGCGGAGGAACTTTGCGCGAGGAAAGACCGTGCGTGTGGCCAAAAAAGCGAGAGGCACGGCCGCAAATTGCGCGAGTGGTGCCAGCCGCCGCCAAGAGGCCAGCATCCGGTCCAACCACTCCAAGGGTTGCACCACGCGGGCCAGCGAGGCTTCGCTTTGGGCGCGGTGGAGCGCGATACCGCGGCGCAGGGCGGCCTTGTGGACGGCGAGGCGTTTCAGATCTTCGGTCGGATACATGCGCGGTCCTCGGCGATTTCCTGCAGCGTGGCGGCAAACGGGCTGGGCTGGCGCGCGATGAAGCGGCGAAGCGCGATGATGATCGCGACCGCGGCGCCGGAGTAGAGGAGGGTGAACCCGCCGAGCACGCACAGCCGCGCGCTTTCCCAGAAGAGGTAAACGAGCGTCAGGCTGGCGAAGGTGATCGCCAGCATGGCGGTGAAGACGGCGGCGCTGATCCAAATAAACGTCTGGATCAGGCGGAATTTTTCTTCCTGCAACTCGACCGAGAACAGCGCCAGGCGATCCTGCACCATTGAGAGCAGGCTGTCGCCGAGCACGCGGAATGAGCCCAGAAATCCTAGGGGCTGGCGGTTGGGATTTTCCATGGGTATGCGTCTAGTCGGAACGACGGCCCAGCAGCAGGCCAGCGACGAGGCCCGTGCCGAGCGCGATCAGCACGGTTTGGTAGGGATTCGCCCGGATCGCCCGATCCGTGTGCCGCGCCCCGTCGGCCAGTGCGCGGCCGGCGGTGGTGCAGCACGCGGCGAGATGCGCCCGCACGGTGTCACACCGCGTGCGCATAAGGTTAATCCGCGCCTCGGCGTGGTGGCTCGTGGATTCACCCAGCATCAGCTCCGCCTCGGCCATGAGCTGGCTGATGTTGGCGATAAAGGCTTCGACCTCGGGATTGGGGGGAATTTCTTTGGATGCTTCCATGGCGGTTAAGATAGCGGTGAGGGCAATGAACTTATCAGGATTGTCATTGCGAGCCCGGCCCGGCGGGCGCGGCAATCCAGCTGAAATTCTAGCTGGATCGCCACGTCGCTGCGCTCCTCGCGATGACAGCCGGTGGTTCGGTGGGCGTTGGAATTACTTGCTGCGGCGGCCCAGGAGCACGCCGACGAGCAGGCCGGCGCCGAGCGCGATGGCGAGCGACTGATAGGGATTGGCGCGGATGGCCTCGTCGGTGCATTTGGCACCGGCGACGACTTTTTGGCGGGCACCGGTGTAGAATTCACCGAGGCGCTCCTGCGCGGTTTCGAAACGCGCGCGCAACGCGCCGATGGCGTCGGCGGAGTGTTCGGAGAGCGAGTCGCCCATCATTTTTTCGGCGTCAGCGACGAGGGAACGGAGATCTTCGAGGAGATCACTGGGAGTCTGGGCGGAGGAATCGTTTTTGTTTTTCATGGGAAAGAATGGGTGGAGCGGGCGGATGAGAGGTGGGTCGTTTCGTCAGATTTTTTTGCCGCGAAACATCGAGACGAGGAAGAGCACGAGGAAGACGACGAAGAGCACCTTGGCGATCGAGGCGGCCGTGCCGGCGATCACGCCAAAGCCAAGGACGCCGGCGATCAGGGCGATGATCAGAAAAATGAGGGTGTATTGGAGCATGGGAAAAATGAGTGACGGTTATGATTTCGAGCCGCGCATCATGCCCGTGAGACCCACGGCGGCGGCGGCGGCCCCGCCGATGAGCAGCCAAATGGTTCGGTCGGTCGGAGAGCCGGTGAAGAAGCGGGAGAAATCGGAGCCGAGCGATTCGGACGCGCTTACTCCGTAGATGATGAGAATGACGCCGACGACGAGGAGGGCGAGGGAGATGGGCTTGTTCATGATGGATGTTTCTGGATTAGGATCGGGGTGAGACGGCGTTAAGAGGCTTCGGCCTCTTCGGTTTCGAGCTGGGCGCGGAGCATCCACGCGATCTTTTCGTGGCGCTCCATCAGTCCCGTGAGAAAATCGGTGGTGCCCGCATCCTTGAAGCGCTCCAGGCACGCCTCGCTGTCGGTGCGGAGCTGCACGATCATCTCCTCGTGCAGCGCGAGCAGCTCGGCGAGCATGTGCTCGGCGGCCAGCCCGATGCCAGGATCGGCGGAGGTGCGCGCGGCCTTGGTGAGATCGGCCCAGTTGCCGCGGGCGCCGGCGCCGATGGCGCGTGCGCGCTCGGCGACATCGTCGATCCACTGCGCGATTTGAGCGTATTGCTCTTCGAACTGCTGGTGGAGGCTGCGGAATTCCGGGCCGGTCACGTTCCAGTGGTAATCGCGAGTGGTCGCGTAGAGCACGTATTCGTCGGCGAGGATCAGGTTGAGCATCTGGCCGACCTCAAGGCGCGCTTCGTCGTTGAGGCCGATGTTGGTTTTCATAAGTGCTGAAGTTACGACTGGCTCTTTCTGGACACGTGATGGCGCGAGTGGTTCGCCGGGCCTGCTGCGGGCTGCGGAGCAACCAGGCGGCGGCGCGAGGCGGCGTTGGCCGAGGCCGACGGGTTGGTCACGTCGTGTAACAGGAGCGGCTTGACGGTGGCAGCGGCACTCACGCCGCCGCCGGAGCGGAGTTTGATTTTTGGATGCATGAGTGGTCGATGGAATTTTCCGGCGGAGACGCCGCGGTTCCGGCCTGAAGTGTCGCCAGCGAGGCCGCGGCGAAATACAGGCATTTATAGTGTGGTTGCTTTTGTTTTTGTGCCGGTCGCGCCGGCGGATTTGGCAAAGTGACTTCCTTGGTCTCCACGTGACCGGTTTCGAGCTTAGCCCGGAGCATCGCCGCGGTATTTTTATGCTGCTCGATCAAGAGGGCGAGGAACTCGGCTTTTGCGGGGCTGCCGAGCTGCTCGAGGCGCAACTGCTCGATCATGTCGCCATGTAAGGAGAGCAGCTCGGCGAGCATGTGCTCCGAATAGAGCGCGGGCTGCGGTTCGGGCAGGCGGCGGGCCGTCTGCAAGAGAGAGAGGACGTTGTTCACGGCTCGGAGAATGGTTGGTCACCAAGATTGGAGGAGAATAGGCGGCCGGCCGAAGCCGGCCGCAGGGGGATCCGATCGTTCGCGGCTTTGGGCCGCGCCGAGCAGGGCGGACTTCAGCTCTTCACAATCATCTCGTTGTTCACTGACTTCACGCCGCGGACATCCTTCGCGAGTTTCGTCACGAGGGACTTCTCCGCGTCAGAACTGGCTTCGCCCATGATGGTCACCACGCCATCGTTGGTCTTGACCTTGGTTTTGAGCGCGCTGGTGGACTTGTGGGTGAGGAGCGCGTATTTCAACTGGCTCGTGATGGAGGCGTCATCGATCTTGTCGCCCATCGTCTCACGCGCGGGGTAGGACTCATTCGGGTTCTTCACGACGATGTCGTTCTTCACCGACTTTACCCAGTCGATTTCCTTGGCGTAGATCGCGGTGAGATCCTTTTGGGCCTGGTTGTCGGCGGTGCCGGTGAGGGTCACGACGCCGTCACTCACGGCCACCTTGGTGGTGGCGGCGCTGACGTTGGCCTTGACGAGCAACCGGCTGCGAATCTTGAGGGCCATCCAGCCGTCGGAGTGCTCGGGATAGCTGGATTTGATTTTGATTTCGTTCTTCACGCGCGTGACGCCGGGAAGATTTTCCACGGTGTCCTCGGCGAGGGCCTTGTCGTCCGCGTCCTGCACCGTGCCGGTGAGGGTGACGATGCCGTCGTTGGCCTTCACCTTGACGTGATCCTCGAGGACCATGCGGTAGTTGTAGGAGGCTTTGGCGGCGGTCTCGATACGGCGGTCGGTCTCATGCGACGCAAAGAGGGCGATGGGGCTGCCGATGAGGGCAACGAGGAGGGACAGATTGTTATTTTTCATAGGACTAGGCGCTGAGAATACATCGACCACGCATTCGTTGCTATGGGGCACTGACCTACCGTCTGGTTTTCGCCGCATCCGGAGCGGTGGAGTTCGGGGCGCCGCCATGGTGCGGAGCGCGCCGAGGCGAGGACGCAGTGGGAGCATGCCGCGCCGGATACGCGCCTTCACGGTGCCAACCGGGAGGCGCAGCGCCCCGGCGATTTCCACCAGCGTGAGTCCGTCGAAGAACGCGAGCGCGATGGCGCGTCGTTCGCCGCCGCGAGCGCGGTGAGGGAAATACCCGGCGACTGAGGTCGTAGCCATGGGGCGCTCACCTACGCTCCATCGGCCAGAACCGCACTTCGCCTGACAGGGTCGGAACGGGAATCTGGCAGGCTGAATCTGGCTCAGGCCATTTCGGCGCTTCGTGGGTCCGCGGGGCCTATTGCGCCGGCAGGATTTCTCGTGGCGGGGTTGTCCTTGCGCGAGAAGGCCGTCTCTGGCACGGGCGCGATCGCGTTGTAGTGTTGCAGCGCGAGCTGCCACCACTCGCCGAGCTGCGCGGTGGGCGAAGACCACAGCGCGTCGTGCAGCGCGTTCATCGAGTCCGCATCCAACAACAGCGCGAACCGGTCGCCGGCGCTCAGCGCCCCGGGCCCCGCGCGCAACAACGTTTCGCGCAGGCCCACGAACCGTTCTTCGCTCGCGGGCGGGCGCTCATCCTTGGCGCGCAAGAGCGAAACGTGCACCGCGTTCACATAGGGATCCAGCACCGCCTGCAGCAGCCCGTAGTTTTCCCTCAGTTCCGGCCGGGGCGGCGGGCCGCGACGGCGCGCCGCCAGTCCGGCCGCCAGCGCGACGAGCTCCGGGAGCGGCCGGCTCTCCTCGGGCGTTTTCCACAGCCCCTCCCGGCGCAACGCCCGCCCGGCGCGCAAGGAGCCGGTGAAAAACGAAAGCGGGATCGCGCCGATCAGGCCCGCGAGAATCGGCGTCATCCAGAACGCCAGGCCGGCGTCGATCCGGTGCACGACCAGGAGGGCGATCAGCCCGATGGCGGTGTGGGCCCAGTGCGCCCTGACCGTCTCCGCCAGCACCGACTCGCCCGCTTGGCCGCGCCGCTGGGTGCCCCAGGAAATTTTCTGCCGGCACACGGTCAGCACGACGAACGTGGTGTGAAACAGCATCAGCACCGGCGCCAGCAGCGTGAAAACAAGCGTCTCCAGAAAAACTCCGCCGATCAGATCGCCCCAGCCGCCGAAAGCGGTTGCTTCGTCCGGCCGCCGCCGGAGATCGAGCAGCGCCAGAATTTTCGGCAGGAAAAGCATCGCCAGCGTGAACAGCGCGAGGCCCGAGGCCTGCACATGAGGGTCCCAATGCGCGTAACCGGCAAAGCTGGACACCGGCCGGGCGATTGCGCCCGTCGCCCCGGAGGGCCCGGCGACCACGGCCGAGGTGGCCAGAAACGCCAGCCACAGCGGCGACGCCAGATAGGCGAGGATGCCGAGCACGAAGTGCAGGCGGTTGACCGTGTGAAAACCTTTCGCCCCCACGAGCCGCGCGTGCTGGAGATTGCCCTGCAGCCAGCGCCGGTCGCGCTGCGCAAACTCGATGACGTTGCCCGGGCACTCCTCGTAGTTGCCCGCCAGCTCCGTCGCGAGCCAGACCTGCCAGCCTGCGCGCCGCATCAGCGCGGCCTCCACATAGTCGTGACTCATGATCCGACCGCCGAACGGGCCTTCGCCGGGCAGCTCCGGCAGTGAGCAGTGGCGGATGAACGGCGCGAGCCGGAGGATCGCGTTGTGGCCCCAGTAGTTCGCCTCCCCGAGCTGCCAGTAGTTCAGACCCGCCGCCGAGATCGGGCCGTAGAGCCGGCTCGCGAATTGTTGCAGGCGCGCGAGCAGCGTCTCGCCGTTCACCAGCACCGGCACGCCTTGGATGATGCCGACCTGGCGGTTGCACTCCATCAGTTGCGCGAGCCGCACGATCGCGTCGCCGGTCATGATGCTGTCCGCATCGAGCACCACCATGTAACGGTAGTGGCCGCCCCAGCGCCGGCAGAAATCCGCGAGGTTGCCAGCCTTCTTGTTGATGCCGCCACGGCGCTTCCGGTAAAAAAAACGCCCCTGCGCCCCGAGCTGCTGCGTCAGCGCCAGCCACGCCGCCTCCTCCTCGATCCAGCGGTTCGGATCACTCGAATCGCTCAGCAGGAAAAAATCGCAGTCGGGCAGCTGCCCCGTCCGTTGCACGGATTCATACATCACGCGCAACGCCTCGATCACGCGGCCGACCTCCTCGTTGCAGACTGGCATCACCACCGCCACGCGGGCCCCGACAGGCCGCGCCCGCTGCTCGTCCGTCAGGCTCGCCTCAATCCGGCAAGGATCACGACCGCGCCGCCGCAAAAAAAAACCGACCAGCGCCTGCGCCGCGCCCAGGGCGACGAGCAAAAACAGCACGGCGAACAGCAGCAGATGGATCACCTTCCAGCTGCTGAAGCCCGTGCGCCAGTGCAGATCGGCCAGCACCAGCACGCCGGGCCCGGTGATCAGCACGACGAGCGCGATCAGGCGGTGCCGACGCCGCGTGGCTTCCCGCGGTTCGAGGCCGGCCGGATCGAAGGGCGCGAGCGTCATCGCGAATCAATGCGACGCAGCCCACGCGACGCCATAGATCGCCACAATTGACAGCCACGACGCGGCCGCCCGCACCAACTCGCCGCGGCTTGGCGGCGACGAGTTCGGATCGCGCGGATTGTCGAAGCCAAACTCCAACGGGGCCGCCGCCATGTTGGTGAAGCGGATTTCGGGCCCCGGCCGCAGCACGCCGGACGCGAGCGCCGACGCCAGGCCCGGCGGCACCGGCGCCGTCGCCAGGAAATAATTCGCGGGCAGCGCCGGCACGTTGGCGAGCAGCAGCGCGAGCCGGCCGCGCACGCGCACGCGTTCATCGGACCAGTCGCCCCCAAGGCCGGCCTGTGCGAACCACGTCCCGATCCGGGTGTGCGTGACGTGCATCGCCGTCGCCACCGGCGCTTCACCCGGCCGGGTGCGCGCGCGCGCCACGCGAATGATGGCGGTGGCCAGCTCGTTGAGCAGCACGCGGCTCTCCACGTGATGCGCGCGCAGGTAGCTCTCCACCCGCAGGAAAGCCTCGTCCCACGCCGCGTCGGCGGGAACCGGCGGCGCGGGTGACGGCGAAATGGCAGCCGGAAGGGAGAGTGACATGGTGACGCGAACCTGACCGGCAGGTGGCCCGGCAGTTCCGGTCCCGGCGCTGCTCGACCATCATTTGTCGCAAACCCGAAGAATGATCCAGCTCGGCACTGAACTTTGCGGTGTGGGCTCGGGCGGCGTTGGGCAGAAATTATCAACCCCGCGTATTTCTAGCCGCCGCGCCGTTTTCGCTCAGGAAAATAAGGCGAAATCTTGGCCGCCTTGATCGCCGGCGCGCTCCCGGTCCTCTCCTCGTGTGCATCGGTCTCGCGGTATTTTGCGCGAGCCGCTCTCTTCGAGCGGCATGCAATAGTCTGCCTTCATATTGCGCATTCGGGCGTCGCCGCCGAAAGTTTCATGGCCCGACCCGCAGTCCCCTCACTTGACGGTGATGTTGTTTTTCACGTCGGTCACGCCCTTGATCGTGGCGGCGACACGGCCGGCCTGGGCCTTCTCTTCGGTCGTGTTGACGAAACCGCTGAGCTGCACGACGCCCTTGAACGTCTCGACGGTCACGTCGATGGCCTTCACCAACGGGTCTTTCACAAACGCGGCTTTCACTTTCAGCGTGATGGAACTGTCACCGACGTATTCGCCGGTGCTTTCCCTCGTGGCGGTGGCAGCGCAGCCGCCACCGAAGGTGACGAGGCCGAGACTGGCGGTGAACAACGCGGCGAGGGCAATGGGCTTCAATGAATTTTTCATGGAGGAACGTTTAGTAGCCCCAAACCGTCCAAGGTTCGGTGGTGGCGAACGTTTGTTTTCACTTTTCGGATCGGACCCCCGCTTGCGGGGCCAAATGCCCGGTAGGCTTTCGGACCGCTGGTTATACCCCATGGTGCGCCGATGCGAGCAGGTGTAGCGTGCCGGAGTGAAACACCCTCCGCCGCGCGCCAAACAGAAAAGACGTGCGACGTTTCGCCACCACCGAGGCCGGAGCTCCGCCCATCCCCCACCACGATCTCTCCCATGAAAAACATCATTCCATCGCTGGCGGTCGCGGCTCTCGCCGCCGCCTTGTCCCTCACCGGCTGCAACACGTTTGAAAAGCGCGCCGAGGAAAAATCCGCGACCTTCGATTCACTGTCGCCCAACACCCAGAAGCGGCTCGAACGCGGCAAGATCAAGGTCGGCGACACCCAGGACATGGCCTATATCGCCTTGGGCAACCCGGACGAGACCCGGCAGGTGTCCAATGCGGACGGCAACCAGCTCGTCTGGGTTTATAAAACCTACTGGCAGCAATACGAGGGCACGGCCTGGGTCGGCTGGCGTCGGATAATCGTGCCGGCGTCCAATGGCCGCGACTACGTCGTGTTTCACGAACCCGTCGCCCAGGACCTTTATCGCACGCGCGTTGATGAAG
Organism: Opitutaceae bacterium; assembly: GCA_031379235.1. Lineage (GTDB taxonomy): Bacteria > Verrucomicrobiota > Verrucomicrobiia > Opitutales > Opitutaceae > ER46. The sequence goes on from JANNEY010000318.1 coordinate 33,139, forward strand.
TGATCCGCGTGGAGTTCAGGAACAGCGTGGTCAGCTCCATCGATCAGCAGAAACGCTGAATCCCGCGCCGCCTCGGCCGATCAATTCCGCCGCCATTATCATCGTCGGTCCGAAACACGGTCGAAGCGGAAGAGTTCGGCCTCCCGGCTGCGGCCCTCGCAGACAAGATCGCGGATGATCTCGGCGGCAATGACACTGAAAGTGATCCCGTTGCCGCCGTAACCGAGGGCAAAGAGCGTGTGCGGCACGCGGGGATGCGCGCCGATGTAGGGGAGCCCGTCGGGAGTTTCAGCGAAGGTGCCGGCCCAGGAGTAAGCGATTTCGCAGCGGGTTTCCGGCAAGAGCTGGCGAAAGCGGCGGGCCAAGCGGCCGGTCTTGCCGACGAGCAGAGCGGCCCGGTGATGCCGGGACTCCGCACCGTCACGTGGCAGCCCACGGATTCGTTCAGTGCGGGGTAGCTTCAGATCAGGCCGCTACGCAGGGGCCAGCAGGGTGTCTCGGAAATGCTGCCTGAGCCGGAACGATGCAGCCGGAAGGGTGGGCCGTGCGCTCCGCGCGC
>JANNEY010000336.1:0-8085 GCA_031379235.1 Opitutaceae bacterium
GGCGCGCCTTTCTCGCCGAACTGGCTGACCTCGTGGAGAACCGTCCGCCGACGGCGCTGCGCGCAAAATTCGACGCGGGCGAACTCGACCCGGCGCGCTACGCTTTCGACAAGCCCTCGTGTCAGGTGATCTTGAGTCTGCGCGAGGATTTTCTGCCCGACCTCGAAGGCCTGAAAAACGAGATGCGCTCGATCATGCAGAGCCGCATGAGAGTCCGCCGGCTCAACGGCACGCAGGCCCTCGAAATCGTCACGCGCCCCGCGCCGCACCTCCTCGCCGACGGCGTGGCGGAGCGGATCGTGGAGTTCGTGGCCGGTGCGCGCGGCGGCTCCGCCGAACGCCTCGCCGAACTCGAAGTCGAGCCCGCGCTGCTCTCCGTCATCTGCCGCGAGCTCAACGAGCGCCGCCGCACGCTGGGCCAGCCACAGATCTCCGCCGACCTCGTCTCCGGTAACCGCCGCGAAATCCTCACCGATTTCTACGAGCGCAGCGTCGCTGATTTGCCCGAGGCGATGCGCGCCTTCGTCGAGGATCACCTGCTCACGAAGTCCGGCTTCCGCGACAACCTCGCGCTCGAGACCGCGCTCGAATTTCCCGGCGTCACGCGTCCGCTCATCGACACGCTCGTCGCCCGCCGCCTCGTGCGGCTCGAAGATCGCCTCGGCGTGCAGCGCGTGGAGTTGACGCACGACGTGCTCGCCGAAGTCATCCGCGGAAGCCGCGACACCCGGCACCAGCGCCAAACTCTCGAAGAAACCAAGCAGCGCGAGCGCGTCACGCGCCGCCGCATGTGGCTCGCGCGCACGATCGCGGCCGCGCTCCTCGTCGGCCTGACCGGCGTGAGCTGGGTCGCATGGCGGGCCATTCGCGCCGAGCGGGAGCAGGCTCGCTTGCGGGCCGATGCCGACACGGCGCGAGCGCGCGAGGCGGCGTTGCGCGTCAAGGCGGAGACCGACGAGCTGGCCGCGTTGCGCAAGGCCTATGCCTCCGACATGAATGCGCTGCAAGCTGCGCTGGCGATCGACAACCTCGGCCGCGCGCGCACGCTCTTGAACCGCCACCGTTCCAAGCCCGGCGAGCTCGACTTGCGCGGCTGGGAATGGCGTTACCTGTGGCAATTCTGCCAGAGCGATGCCCAATCAGTCCTGATTGAGTCCGGCCCAAACCAGATTAAGTCCGTCGCACTCTCGGCGGACGGAAAATGGGCGGCGGTTGGAGCCGACTTGGGTAGCGGCCAGCTTTCCGTCCATAATCTCCAGACGAAGGAGACGATTCGTGTGCCCGCCGGAGACGGTGCCGTCCGCGTCGCATTTTCGCCGCGCGAATCCCTGCTCGCGATTGCCACCGTCGAGACCCTCCCACTCGCCGCCCGCCGCGAGGCGAGGGTCGCCGGTGCTCTGCCACCGAATCGCGTGCTGCTATGGGATGTGAATACGCGGCGCGTGGTCCGGGAGTTGAGCATCGGCGGCACCGCGAACGGGTTGTCGTTTTCGGAGGACGGGCAGACGCTCGTGGTTGGAAGCGGCCGCGCCGCGGGCGGGGAAGTCACAGTCTGGCGCGTGGCCGACGGCTCCAAGGTGGATGGCTGGGCCGTTGGCGTTGGGTCAAACCGCACCGGCATATCCGTGTTTGCCGCGACGCGAGACGCTTCCGCCGCTGCCGTCGCCACGGATCTGAACACGCTCAGCGTGATCGACCTCAAGACCGGGCGGGAGCGGTGGAGCGCGGTGGGCACGGATGACAGGGTCCACTGCTTCGCCTTCTCGCCCGATGGCCGCGTGTTGGCCTCGGGCGCGGGCTTTGTCGATACGGCCATTCGCCTCTGGGATGCGGCGACGGGACGGCCGCTGGGCAGGTTGGAGGGGCAACGCGGTTGGACTTCCGGGCTCGCGTTTCTGGCCGACGGCAAACACCTCGTCTCCGGCAGTGCGGATCAAATCCTCCGGCTCTGGGATCTCGAAACGCACAAGGTCGTGCGCGCTTTTCGCGGCCACAATCTCGAAGTGCATGCCCTCGCTCTGGCGGCGGACCAGCGGACACTCCTCAGCGGCGGCAAGGACGGTTCAGCCTACCTGTGGGATGTTGCTTCCGACCGGGACTCCACGTCGTCGGGCACGTTTGCCAGGGGCCGGGGCGGATGGGTTTTTTCGGCCAGCGGTGACGCCATCGTGACGTTGGAGGGCGACGGCCGGGTGGCGCGCCGACATGGCCGGATGTTTGAGGAGGAAACGCCGCTGCTGGAAGTTGGACAGATCGCGCAGGGGACTGGTTCTCGCGGCAGCATTCGGGCGGTCATGGATCCAAAGCACCCGTTGCTGGGAATCGTGACCGAAGCCGAAAAGGTCCAAGTGTGGGATTGGGAGCGCCGCATGCTCGTGCGCGACTGGGACAAACCCGCGGACGCCTCGTTTGTGGTCCCGGTCGGCTTTTCCGCCGACGGGACCAAACTGCTCCTGTTCGGGCCCAGCGCCGACGGCGGTTCAATCAGGGAGTGGGACCTCGCGTCCGGCCGTGAAACCCGCTCGATAAAATTCCCTTCCCCGGGGCAAAGTCGCCGCGTCGCGATTGTTTCGCCGGACGGGGCGCACGTGGCTCTGATCTCTGCGGGCAACGAGGAAAGCGTGCGGGTTGATCTCACCTCCGGGCGATTCAGCATGCACGAACTTAAGCTGTCTCAAGCCAACTCCGCCTCGACGATCTCGCCTGACGGCAAATCACTGGTCGTCGCCAGCTCGATGGGCTACGCGAAAATTTTCGACGCCGCGACCTACCGGGAAATGACGACATTGTCCGGCTTCATGTTCGGCGTGCATGGCGCCGCCTACTCGCCGGATCAACAGCGCCTGGCGCTCTCCAGCACGGCATTCGAGGCGCTGACACTCTGGGATGTGCACAACTACGAGCGATTGCTGACCCTCTCGTTACCCGCCTCTCTCGGTAACACGAAGTTTTCGCCGGACGGCAACGTGCTCGCAGGCGGCGGAAGCGACAAGATACGCTTCTGGCGCGCACCCTCGTGGGCGGAGATCGAACAGGTGGAGGCGGCGGAGCGGGCGGGCGCGGGGCGGTGAGGGGGGCCGTCCCGTGTTAAGGGCTAAAAGTATCGGCGGGCCTACGGCCGACCCCTTGACAGATTTTGCGAGCCGACCGAATCTTGCCGCATGGAAATCCTCACCGTCACCGAGGCCCAGCCGAAGATGAGCCGGCTGATTGACCAAGCGTTGCGCGGGACGCCCGTGATTATCCGCAAGGGCAACCGGCTGGTGCAACTGACGGAGTTTGTCGTGCCGGAGCCAATCCCCGAGCGGCCGGTGGGCTATTTTCAGCGCCGGCCCGCGGATTACGCGGTGGCGAATGGTGCGGTCGCGGATGCGGGGCCGGTGCGTTGAGCGATGCACCAGTGGGACATCGTCCGCGTGCGGATCAACGAGCATGACCGCGATGCGCATCCCGCGGTCGTCATCTCGTGCGAGGAGGATTGCCGCGACCCGGAGTTTCTCCGGGTAAACGTGCTCTATGGCTCCAAGAAGTCGCCAGCGGCGAATCTCCAGCCGTGGCAAGTGTTGCTCAACGGCGCCGACGGGCTCGATTTTCGCACGGCGGTGGACTGCGGCGTGTTTTACCTCGTGGCGAAGAGTGCGTGCTCGCCGGCCGTCGGTGCCGTGGGCTTGGAACGTCGTCGCGTGATCGGGCGGAAGATCATCGAAATTTTGCGGCTGCCGCGGTGAGGCGCGGCGTGATCGAACGGCGACGTGCGTCCCGACGCGCGCCCGCGTGGGCGGAGATCGAGCAAGCGGAGGCGGCGGAGCGGGCGGAGCGAAGTAGCCGTCGGCAAACCCAAACCTTGGCTGTCCTGCGACCGTGAGGGGCATCTTGACTCAACGCACCGTAGATACAGCGTGCTCACATGCCCACGCTCACCGCGAAAGTATTTCAAGCCGGCAACTCCAAGGCGCTGCGGCTGCCGCGCAGCCTCAACGCGAAGGTGAAATCCTACCACGTGGAGTCCAACGGCAATGGCGGCTTCATCGTCACCGATCCCGCCGCCGAGGCGCGGCGATTGAAGGCGCTACGGGCGCTGTGGGGATCGGCACCGGATTTTCCTGACCACACGAAATGATCTTCCTGCCGGACACCAACGTGTTCTCCCGCTTCCTGCGCGGACGGCCGGAGGATGCGGAGATGAAAATCCGATTGGAGGAATCGTTAGGCGCCTGCCGGCTATCGGCGATCGTGCTGACGGAATTGGAATACGGCGCAGCGAAGCGCCCTGACGTGCCGGTATTTCGCGAGCGGATCGCGCGGCTCAAGCGGGTGTTTCCGCGGGTGGAGCCGTTTGGCGAGAAGGCGGCGCATCACGCGGGATTCGTGCGCGCCCTTCTCGCCAACTTGAAACCGAACGCCCAGCCCATCGGGGCGTATGATGCGCTTCTGGCCGGGCAGGCGCTGGCGCTCGGCGCGGTTTTCGTGACGCAAAATACGAAGGAGTTTTCCCGGGTGCCGGGGCTCAGCGTCGAAGACTGGCAGGGTTAGCCCGACGCCAGAAAGCCAGCGTCCGAGAATTCCCCGGAATTCCGATAGTGGGTCAGTTTGATTTGTCATTGCGAGCCCGGGCCGCCGGGCGCGGCAATCCAGCTGAAATTCCAGATGGATGGCCACGTCGCTTCGCTCCTCGCCATGACAAACAGGGTTCATTGCCCCAATCACCCAAGGTGCTCCGCCTTGGTCGGGCTCTCGCAATGACAACGCAGAATCAAACTGACCCACTACCGGAATTTCCCACGTCCCGCCCCACCCTCACGCGCTCAGGCTCTTGATCAGCTCCACCATCGGCATGAACATCGCGATGACGATGATGCCGACGCCGACGGCCATCAGCACGATCATCACCGGCTCGATGATGGAAGTGAGCGCGCCGACGGCGTTGTCGACCTCTTCGTCGTAGTTGTCGGCGATGCGCACGAGCATGTCGGGCAACGCGCCCGTTTCCTCGCCGACTTCGATCATGCTGGTCACCATGCCGGGGAAAATATTCGTCGACTCCAAGGGCTTGGCGACGTTGTCGCCCTCCTTCACGCGGTCATGCACGACGTTAATTGCATTCGCGATATGCACGTTGCCACTCGTGTCGCGCGTGATGATGAGCGCCTGCAAAATCGGCACACCCGAGGCCAGCAAAGTGCCGAAAGTCCGGGTGAAACGCGCAATCGCCGCCTTGAGAAACAGGTCGCCGATCACGGGCACGTGCAGCAGCAGCCAGTGCAGCACCTTCGTGCCGAAGTGCGATTTCTTGAAAAGCCAGAACGCCACGACGACGGCCGTCACCCCCAGCAGGACCATGAGGATGTTGGTCCGCAGCGCGTCCGCGATCCCGACGACGAATGACGTCAGCATCGGGAGCGGTTTGCCCTTCAGCATGGTAAAAAACACCTCCTGAAACTTCGGCACCACGAAGAGCATCAGCACGATCATGATGAGCCCCGCGACGAAACTGATGATCGCGGGATAAACCATCGCCGCGATGATTTTGGCGCGGATCTTCACGGCCTTCTCCGTGAAGACCGCGAGACGTTCGAGCACCGTCTGCAAGACGCCGCCCGCTTCGCCGGCTTTCACCATGTTGACATAGAGCCGGTCGAACGCCTTGGGGTGCGCCGAGAGGCCGTCCGAAAAATTTCCTCCGGAGCGAATGCTGTCCGCGCATTCCTCGATCACGGCCTTGAACGCCGGTCGTTTTTCCTGCCGCCCCAGCACTTCGAGGCTGCGCATGATCGGCATGCCCGCCTTCACCAGCGTGGCAAGCTGCCGCGTGAACACCGCCTGCCCCTTGGCGTTGATCGGCGCGCCAAACGAGATGCCCTTCTTCCGGCGCGGCGGGGCGCCGGTGGGAAACGTCATCTGCGGCCCCTTGCCCGGGGCCTTGGCGGCAAAGGTCGCGGGCTTGGCAGCCGGCGCATCGGCGGGGCGGACGGAATGTTTGGCCATGGTCTTAGTTTGTCATTGCGAGCCCGGCGCAGCCGGGCTCGGCAATCCAGCTGGATTGCTTCGTCGCCGCGCTTCTCGCAATGACGGTAGGAGCGCTCATGTGTATTTCACCACTTCCTCTATCGAGGAGTGGCCGTCGAAGATGGCGCGCAGGCCGTCGTCGCGCAGCGTGCGCATGCCCTGCTCGATCGCTTTCTGGCGGATGACGAGCGTCGGCGCGCGTTCCGTCACGAGATCGCGTAGCGCCTCGCTCATCCGCAGCCACTCGTAGATCCCAAGCCGGCCCTTGTAACCGGCCTGACTGCAAGTAGGGCAACCCTTGCCGTAGAAAAACTGGCGGCTGCCGATGCTTTCTTTGGCGATGCCCAGCTGCGACAGCAAATCAGCCGGCGGAATGTAGGACGTCCGGCAATGCACACACACGCGCCGCACAAGCCGTTGCGCGAGCACCGCCTCGAGCGACGACGCGATGAGAAACGGCTCGACGCCCATGTCGACGAGCCGCGTCACCGCGCCGGCCGAGTCATTCGTGTGCAGCGTCGAGAGCACGAGATGCCCCGTGAGCGAGGCCTGAATTGAAATCTGCGCGGTCTCAAGATCGCGAATTTCCCCGAGCATGATGACGTCCGGATCTTGGCGGAGAAAGGAGCGGAGCGCGGCGGCAAACGTGAGCCCCGTCAGCGGATTCACCGGCACCTGCATGATGCCCTCGATTTCGTATTCCACCGGATCCTCGGCGGTGAGGATCTTGAGATCGACCGTGTTCACGATCCGCAGGGCGCTGTAGAGTGTCGTCGTCTTCCCCGAACCGGTCGGGCCCGTGACGATGAAGATCCCGTTGGGCCGGCGCACAATTTCCTGAACGCCATTGAACACATCCTCGGGCATGCCGAGTTGCGCGATGTCGAGCCGCACCGCCGCCTGGTCGAGCACGCGGAGCACCACGCTCTCACCGAACTGCGTGGGCAGCGTCGAGACGCGCAGATCGACGGGCCGTCCGCCGATGTTGATCTTGATGCGGCCATCCTGCGGCACCCGGCGCTCCGCGATGTTGAGCGAAGCGAGCACCTTGATGCGCGAGATGATCGGCAGGGCGAGTTGCTTGGGCGGCGGCGCCATCTCGTAGAGTGCGCCGTCGATGCGGTAGCGGATTTTGAACTCGTGCTCGAAGGGCTCGAAGTGGATGTCACTCGCCTTGTCGCGGATCGCCTGGCCCACGACCAGGTTCACAAATTTGATGATCGGCGTCTGCTCCGCCATCGACTCGATGTCGCGCTCCGAGAGTTCGCGGCCCGAGCCTGTATCGGGCGCGACTTTCCCGGTGCTGATTTCCTGCAGCAGATCGTCGATGCTCTCCTCGTCTTCGCCGTAGTGCTGCCTGATCTGCAGCTCAACCTTGTCGGGATCGGCAAAAAACAGCCGCACGTTTCGATCCAGGGCAAAGGTCAGATCATCGACCGCGTGGGTGTTGAACGGATCGGTGACGAGGAGATCGATGTTCTGCTCGTCGGCCTGAAGCGGCATCACGCCGTAGTCGCGCGCGAGCTTGCCCGTGAGCGCCGCGATCGCCTCGCCCGGAAACTGAATCGGCACTTCGCTCAGATAGTCATAGCCGAGGTGCTCGGCAATCCGGCGCAGCAGGACCTCCCGTTCCACGACGCCGAGATCGACCACGACATCCGCGAGCGGCTTGCCGGTGGCCTTGTGCTCCTCGTTGAGTTCGTCGAGCTGGGCGGGGACGACGAGGCGCTGGTCCTTGAGAAACTCGTAGATGGCGGAACTGTGACTGGGAAACATGCGGAGGGGAATCGGCGCGCAGCGGAGGGGAACGGCCTCCGCCCGCGGCCTCAAATATCGCGGAGCTTCAGCCCGAGCTGCTGGAATTTCTCGCGCATGAGATTGGGATCCTGCGCCTTTTCGAGCGCCTCGTCGGGGGAGACAAGTTCGCGGTTCACGAGACTCATGAGATGCGTGTCGAGGGTGATCATGCCGAGGTTGGCGCCGGTCTGGATGTCCGACGTAATCCGGAAGGTTTTGTTTTCCCGAATCAACGCGCCGATGGAAGTCGTCGTCACCATGATCTCGTAGGCTGCGATGCGG
>JANNEY010000354.1:0-5229 GCA_031379235.1 Opitutaceae bacterium
GCCCTCGCGCGCGCCCTCGACGGTGAAGGCTTCGAGTCGGTAGACCGCCGAAGTAAGCGCGAGATCGCGCACGTGCTCGCGGCCGGCGGCGATTTCGAGTGCGACGCTCTGTTTTTCGAGGCCGGTGTAGCTGACCTCAAGCGTCGCGTTGCCAGCGGGCACGTTGAGGAGAAAACCTCCCTGGCGGTCGGAGAACGCGACGCGGTCGGTGCCGCGCACCTCGACCCGCGCGCCCTCGAGGAAGGCGCCGGTGGCGGCGTTGCTGATCTGGCCGCGGACAGAGCCGGTGGCATCTGCGGCGCTGACGAGTGGAGAAAACGCGAGCGTCAGGCCCGCGCCGAGGCGGCGGAGTGAATCGGGGAGTTTCATCGTGAAAAAGGGTCAGATGCGAACCGCGGCGCGGGCGGTGGCGATCATGTGGCGCTGGAGTTTGTCCACGCGGGCTGTCGCCTCGCGCACGCGGGCTCGGGCGGCGATGGGATCGCGCGTGATCTTCTCGAGAGCGGCGGCGAGCTGCGCGCCGGAGTTATCCTCGATCTCGAGGAGCCAATCGCCCAGCCCGATGTCGCGAAACATGTGGCCCTTGAAGGTGTCGGTCGGCTGCCGGACGTGTATGATCGGCGTGCCGGCGGCGAGACTCATGATGAGCGAATGCGGCTCGATACCGACGACGCAGAGCGACTGCGCGTAAACGGATGCGGCCTCGTCGGGCATCCAGTAATTTTCGCGCCACACCACATGGCGGCGCGCGGCGGCCGGGAGTTTTTCCACGATGTGTGTGCGGCCGAGCTCGATCTGATAAGTCATCTCGGCGCAAACCAGGACCTTGAGGCCCGTGGCCGTGGTCCACCCCGCGATCATATCGCGAAGGCGCGCGTGGTCGGCCTCGCCGGTGCGGGCGTTGATGGTATCGCGTGTGCGCTCGGACTCGCTGCGCGCGCCGGTGGGCGAGTAGCGCCGGTCCTCCTTCATGTGGTGGTAGGGCGTGTAGCGGAGGCGCGGGATGACGCAGACGAACTTGCCGCGCTCGAGGCCGTTCGCCCGGAGAAAGGCGTCGGCCTTGGCGTCGTCGCGGAGGTCGAAGCCGAAGACGGTGTCGGGGCCGAAATCGAGCACAGGGGTCTTCACGCCGAGGTGGCGTGCCGCATCGCGCGAGAGCGTGTCGCGGAGGAAGAGAAACGCGGTGCCGTCGACGATGTCGCGCAGCGCGGGCTCGACGCGCGACGACGGCACCTTGGCAAGAGCGGTGCGCAACTCGGCGAGCGTGCCGCCCTCGGAGAAGCGATCGCCACCCATGCCCGAGACAGGATCGAACGTGATGCCGAGCACGCCGTAGGGCTTGCCGGTGATTTTCTTCCACGCGGCGAAGTCGGCCGACGCCGAGAAGTGCGCGGCGGAGGCATGCACCGCGAGGTCGCAGTCAGCGAAAGCACGCGCCAGCTCAGGCGTCGAGGGCTGGCCGTCCCTGCCGATCACGCCGTCGACGAAGCGCACGCGGGGAAACGCTTTCGCGAGCAGTTCGCGCGCGCCGAACTCGAGGTTGCGCGGCCAGAGGGTGAGCTCCGCCTCGGGCCAGTGACGCTCGAGCAGGCGCAGCGCACCGGGCGTGTGCGCGATGTCGCCGATGTTGACGCTTTGCCACGCGGAGCGGACGAGCACGCGCGGCGCGCGCGGCGTCGCGGCGAGGAGCGGGCGCGCGGCGGCGGCGGCGCCGGAAACGGCGGCAAGGTGAAGAAAGTGACGGCGCTTCATGACGGATTGATTGCGCGCCCGATCGACTCGGTCATGCCGCGCTGGAGATTGGCTACCCGGTCCATCGACTCGCGCACGCGGGCGCGGGCGCGCGGGAGATCGTCGTGGATGGTTTTCACCACGGCCCAGAGCTGATCGCCGGTCGCCTCCGTCGCTTCGAACAGCCAGTCGCCCAGCCCGATGTCGGCAATCATCTGCCCCTTGGTCCCGTCGACCGGATTGCGGACGTGCAGGATCGGCGTGCCGGCGGCGAGCGCGATGATCGGCGAATGGCACTCCGCGCTGATCACCGCGCGCGCCTTCGCGTAGAGCGCCGCCGCCTCGTCGGGCAGCCAAAAGGTGTCGCGCCACACGACGCGCTTTTTTACGTCGTCCGGCAGCGGATCGATGAGCTGCTCTTTCGCGGTGGCGATCTGGTAGGTCATCTCCGGGCAGGCGACGACGCGCGCGCCGGTTTGCCGCACCCAGCGCACGATGACGTCGCGCAGGGCGGCGTGATCTTGAGCGGCGGAGGCATCGTTCAATGCGTCGATCTCGTAGTCGCCGGCGCTCCGCGGCAGATTCTTCACCCGGTAATACGGCGTGTAGCGCAGCCGTGGAACCACGCAGATGTAGTCTTCCACCGCGAGGCCATGGCGCTTGCGCCAGTCGGCCGCGCGGGTCTCGTCGCGCAGGTCAAAGGCGAAGCAGCCCTCCGGTCCGAACTCGAGCACGCCGGGCCTCAGCTCCTCCCTTTGCAGATAACGCAGGCCGAGCGTATCGCGCGGATAGAGGAACGCGGCCTTCTCGTAGAGCGGGCGCGGGCCGAATTTTTTCTCGAACGCGCCGCGCGGCAGCCGCTCGATCGCCTCGCGCAATTTTTGCAGGGTCAGGCCGGCCGGCCGGGTGCGGCGATCCGTGATCGGATCGAATGATGAGCCGAAGAGACCGAACGGCCGCCCGGTTGGCGCCCAGTCGGTGTAGGTGCGAGCGTTCTTCGCGGGTGACACGAAGAAGTTCGCGGTGGCCCACGCCTCGGCGAGCGCGGGTGTCGATGCCTTGCCGCGGGCGTCGATCTCGCCCTCGGCGAGGCGCAGACGCGGAAACGCCCGGGTGAGCATCTCCCGCTCGCGCTCGTGGAGGCTCCACGGCCAGAGCGTGACCTCGGCGTCGGGCAGATGCCGGTAGAGCAGACGAATCGTGCCCGGCACGCGGCCGACGTCGCCGATGTTTTCGTATTGGAGCGCCTCGCGGAGGAGGATGCGCGGACGCGCGCGAGGCGGAGTGGCGGCGCGGGCGAGCAATGAAGCGCTCGCGATCGCGGTGGCAGCGGCGGTCGAGGAAATGAACTGGCGGCGGGTCATGAGACGAAACAAACGCGGAGCGGGACACGTTCTCCGCTGCTCACAAACGGCCCTTCACATCAAAGGCGTTGGCGGCAAAGCGATGGCGGCGCATGGTGGCAGTGGGAAGACGGGTTAGAATTCGAGGTTAGTGGTGAGCCGCCAAGTTGTCGGCGGCTGGGGCACAGTGCGGAACGGGCGCTGCACGCCTGTTTCCCAACTGTAGCGGACGATGAGCGCGTCGCGGTCGTCGAAGAGATTGTAGACGTTCAACTGAAAGCTGACCTTCCGGTCCTTGCGCAGCCCGCGCAGCGCGTAACCGGCCATGACGTCGGCGCGCCAATACGACGGCGACCACACCTTGCGGTCCGCGGGATCGAGGCCGGTGAAGAGCTTGCTCTGGTAGTTGACGCCGCCGCCGAGGTAGGCGCCGCGCAGCCAGCCGGAGGCGAACGTGTAGCGAGTGAAAAAATTCACTTTGTGCCGGCGGGTGCCGAGCTTGGTGCCGCCGTCGTTCTCGGTGTATTCGTTGAGGCCGCCGTTGGTGGTGAGGTAGAAGTTGACCTCCTCGGCGATCGTGCGCGTGGCGCTGGTGACGACGCCGGCGGTGTTGATGCCGCCGAGGAAGCGCACGTTCTGCCGGTGCCATGCGAGCCACTCGGGGAAGAGGTTTTCCTCCTTTGCGTCGGTGTAAGAGTAGTTGGCTTGGAAGCGCCACGCCCGGGTCGCGTTGGCCGTGAGCTGCAGCTCGAGGCCTTCGGACTTATGATCGAAACGGCCCTGGCTGCCGGTGAGAACCCGGGAGTCGCGCTCCGTCGCGGTGATGCGCCCGGCGTTTCGGAGCGCGTCCATGATGCGCACGTTGGCGTCCACCGCAGGCGAGGGCGGAGTGGTGGACTGGCTTTCGCCCGCGGTCGTGTAGTAGGTGGCGCGGGCGTAGAGCGCGCCGCCGAGCAGGTCGAAGGCGAGGCCGTAGTCGCGGCCGCGACCGCGGGGCGGCTCGAGCGGGATCGGACTGCCCGGCGTGCCGTCGTCGGGCAGCCGCGTTGCGCCGCGCGCGGGGAGCGAGATGTTGTTCGCTTGGTTGTAGAAGGCGGAAAGCCAACGCGTGGCGTGCCACACGAAGCCAGCGGTCTCGTTGCGACCGACGTTCTCCGCCCGGGAGGGCCGCTGCGCGGGATCGGCGGTGGCGGGATCGCGCGCGACGATCCACTCGCCGGTGCGGGCGTCGCGGCGCCGGCCGATGGTGCGCTCGTCGAGATCGTCGCGCCGCAGGCCGGCGGCGAAGATGAGCTTCCCGCCGAAGTAGCGGGCCTGGCCCGCGATCATCCCGGCTTTCTGTGTGGTGTAGACCTCGCGCGGCGAGCTGCCACTGCTCGGGAACCACGCCGAGGATAGCGTGCGCGCCGTGATGGGATCGCGGACAGCGTTGAAGAGCCCGCCGCGGCCAGGGCCGTTGAGCTGGTAGGTCGCCCAGTCGCCCTCGATCGGATACGTGCGGCGATAGGCGATGTTGGCGGTGTTCTCCGGCTGGCTGTTGAAGGCGGGCAGGCCGGTGGCGGCGTCGGTCCACATCTCGCGATAGGTGGCGGAACCGGTGAAGCTCTTCTCGTATTCGAGGAGGGTGGCGACGCGGTAGTGGCCCCAGCGCCGCAAGTCGCGTTCGGTGGACGCCATGAGCCGGCCGGTGTCGGTGGACTCGCGGCTGTAGATGCGCTGCCAGCCGCCCTCGAGGTAGAGGCGGCCGGCAAAGGGATTGCGCGAGCCGTCGTTGTGGAGTTGGTTGGGGTCGCCGCGGAGCCGCTGTGGTTGGTCCACCTGCGGGTCGTAGCGGTCGAAGACATGGTCCTGGTGGTTGAACCCGAACTCAAGGAATGTCGTCTTCGTGAGGCGATGCTCGAGGAAGACCGAGAGGGCGTTGAACCGCGACGAGCGGTCCTGCGCGGTGCCGCCGATATTGATCGAGGGATCGGTGTGGCGGCGGTCGAGGACGACGCCGCTGCCGCCGGGGCCGCCGGCAATCGTCGACAGGGTGCTGCGCATGGCGAAGACGGAGCCGTCGTTGGAGATGAACGTGGGACGCGGCGTGGCGGCATTGGTGGAGAGGCGGACGGTGCCCTGCGCGGCGTTGGCGACCTGCGTGGCGTTGGTCGGC
>JANNEY010000418.1:0-9987 GCA_031379235.1 Opitutaceae bacterium
AGTGTAAGCGCGCACGGTCCCGCCCTTGGGTTCAAAACCGCTCTGTAGATGGTGCCGCTGCACTCCGTCCCTTTCGCTCTCCAAATTGCATACAGCATAATGCGCTGGCACCACCACGCGCGGATAGCAGGTTAACTTGGATGATCGACTCGTCCAGGTCCGGGACGTGAGACACTTCGCACGGGGCGCCGACCGGCGCCCGCTTCCAGCCAAGCCACCAAACCGCTTAGAAAAGAAATCCCACCACCGCCTACTCCCCCTTCCACCTCACCATAACTCATCCCCCGTTTTGTCCCGCTTGACCCTCCCGCCATCATAGCAGGGCGGGGTCGCCGAACCCCGCCGGTTTGAAAGCCCGTCCGCCTTCGCAGAGGCGGGGTTCGGCGACCCCGCCCTACATCAATAAGCCGTATTACTTGTCGGTGTCCGGCGTCAGCGGCGTTCCGATCGCGTAGTCAGAAAAATCATTGTGGATGCCGGCGTGCGGTCGATCCTGCAGGTAGATTTCGAGAATGCGCGCGTGCTCGTAGTCGGTCGTCGGGAAAATCTTCGGCGGTTCACCGGGCAGAAAAATCCCCGTGTAAGCCCGTTGCCGATCAACCATGCGGCGAATGACGACCATAGGAGGAGAAATCAGAATTCAGGAAACTTGTTTAACCACGGATGGCACGGATAAACACGGATGCAGGCAGTCGGAAATATCTGCGTCGCGAGATTCCGACCATCCGTGTTTATCCGTGTCCATCCGTGGTTAATTTTTTGGATTGTCCCGATGGGGCGCGCTGCGCTCGCACGCCTACGACCAGTTGAAATTGAAACTCACGCTGATGCGCTCTTCGGCCGTGCGGTTGGCGGCCACTTCGTGGCGCAGCCAGCTTTCGAAGAGAATCACGTTGCCCGCCTCGGCCGGGTAAGTGATGTGGACTTGGTTCGCGCGGCGCGCGGCGGAGAGCTTCGGCGGCGCGGCCATGAACTTGCTCAGGCGCGGGTCCTCGAATTTCAGGCCGGGGCAGCCGCGCGGCGTCACGACGTAATAGGTGCCGCTGATGAACGACAGCGGATGCAGGTGCAGCGAGTGCGCCGCGGTGGGCGGCATGATGTTTACCCAAAGATCGGTGAGGCGGATGGCACGGCCGCGTAGATCCATGTCGAGCGTGCGGGCGAATGCGCGCACGTGGCGCATGAGTTTCTTTTCGAGCCCGGCAAACGTGCTGGAAAAACGGTGGAGCTCGTTCATCGAGGCGTAACTCGTGTAGCCGCCGGGATAATTTTTGGCCGACCACTTGCGGCCTGCCGCGTCGAAGTCGCGCAGCCGCCGACACTCGTCGGCGAGATCGGCGTTGAGCCGCGCGAGCGTGGGGGCCGCTGGCACGAGCGGCTCGCAATAAATGTGGGTGGGAAACCAGGCGCGTGTGGGCATGGGATTATTTGCCGAGGAATTTGAGGCCGGCGACGCCCGCCGCGATGAGTGCGAGGCAGCCGAGGCGCCCGGGCGAAGCGGACTCGCCGAAGAGGACGATGCCCGCGACCGCCGTGCCCGCTGCGCCGATGCCGGTCCACACCGCGTAAGCCGTGCCAATCGGCAGGCCGCGCGCGGCGAGCGCGAGGAGAAACAGGCTCGCCGCCATCGTCGCAATCACGCCGACGCTCGGCCAGAGGCGCGTGAAGCCCGCGGCGGACTTGAGGCCAGTGGCCCAGATGATTTCCAGCCCGGCGGCCAGCAGGAGAAAGGTCCAGTGCATGAGGCCGCCGAGCGTGGAGCGAGTCGCGTCGTCGTCAACGCACGCGGACGCAATCATCGCTTACCGCACGCCGCCCATGAGCCGCTTCACCCATGGCACGAGCGCGAAGAGGACGGCGGTGGCGCCGCCGACCCACAGGGCTTGGTGCCAGAAGAAGGTCGCGAGCTGCTCGGCATTGTCGCTCTTGAATTCACCCGCGAGCACACCAGCGAGTTTGTTACCGAGCGCGGCGGCGAGGAACCAGATACCCATCACGAGGCCCACGAGGCGTTGCGGCGCGAGCTTTGTCATGGTCGAGAGGCCGACGGGGCTGAGGAGCATTTCGCCCACAGTTTGGAGAAAGAAGAGGCCGACGAGCCAGAGGGGCCCGACTTTGCCGGAAGCGGTGAGCTTGGCGGCCGGCACCATCAGCACAAACGACAGGCTCACAAACAGCAGCCCGAGCGCAAATTTCACCGGGCTCGACGGCTGTTTCGGCCCCATCGTGATCCAGAGCCACGCGAAGACGGGCGCGAGCAGGATGACCCACAAGGCGTTCACGGATTGCCAGCGGGCGGACTCGAATTTCCAGCCGAGGATTTCGTTGCGCGTGAGTTGATCTGCGAACAACGAGATCGAGGAGCCGGTTTGCTCAAAAATCGCCCAGAAGATCTCGGCTGCGAAAAAGAACACGAGAATCGCCGCCATGCGTTTGCTGTCCACGTCGGGACGTAAGGCGAAGAAAAGAATAGCCGCGATTTGCAGAGCGAAAAGCGCATAGACGATTGCCGGATAGGTGTCGCTCAGCTTCATCGCCGCGATGAGCACGGCGGAGCCGAGGGCGACGAGGCCGAGTTTGCCCCACGGGCGCGAGCCGTCGGCCTCCGGCGCGGGTTTTGCGCCGACGTGTGCGAGTGTTTCGCGTTTGATGAGATAGACGATGAGACCGAGCGTCATCCCGACGCCCGCTGCGCCGAAGCCCCAGTGCCAGCTATGCGCGGGATCGATGCCCCACAACACAAGCCGGGCTTTCCAACCTTCGCTTTGCGCGAGGTAACCGGTTACCTGCGGGGAAAGGAACGCACCGATGTTGATCCCCATGTAGAAAATCGAGAACCCCGCGTCCCGTCGATCGTCGCTGGGCGAGTAGAGGCTGCCGACCATCGTGGAGATGTTTGGCTTGAGCAGGCCGGTGCCGACGGCGATGAGCACCAGGCCGGCGTAAAACGTCGGAATCGATCCGATGGCCATCGTGAAGTGTCCGGTCGCGATGATGATGCCACCAACCAGCACGGCGCGGCGCGCGCCGATGAAGTTGTCGGCGATGAAGCCACCGAGAATCGAAAGCAGATACACGCTCATCGTGTAGGTGCCGTAAATCGCGGCGGCCTTCTTGGTTTCGAAGCCGAGCCCACCTTCGGCGGCGGTCTTCACCATGAATAGCATCAACAGCGCCCGCATGCCGTAGTAGCTGAACCGCTCCCACATTTCAGTGAAGAAGAGTGTGGTGAGGCCGCGGGGGTGGCCTCCGATTCCGGCGGTGTCGCGGGTGGTGTCGATGGAAGCGGCCGGGGAGGGAATGGAACTCATGGGGATGGCGCGGGAGCTTGGGCGGAGGCCGCGCCCCGGCAACGCCGAAAGCGCGGTCCGCGCCCTGCGCGTAGGTCGCTGATCAACGCGGATGCGCCTTCGCCCACTTGGCGTAGTGGTCGAGCATGCGCTTGCCGGTGTTGCCGAACCAAGAATAGCCGTTGCGACGTTCGGCGGAGATTTCGTTCACGTCGTCATGGATGGTCTTGTCGCGGTCGCCGAAGATGGGGTGGTCGGTCTTAAGATCGTAATAGCGCGCCCAGATCGGACCGGCGCCGGGAGCGGGTTGGAGTTTGCGGCCGGTGCCGTCGGGCGCGGCGGTGAACGCCACGTCCCGGAGCGCGGTCTTTTCAAACCAGGCCGCCGCGGCGTGCACGGCGCGCACGATCTCGGGGGATGGCTTCGGCAGCTGCATCAGAAACAGCGCCAGGCTGGCGCTCTCGGAACCGGACTTCGAGGGCATCTCGTAGTTGCGCGCGGAGGTGGGCGCGAGCGTGAGAGAGTCGTGCTGCTGGCACCACACGGTGAGCCGGCCGTCGCTGACCATCTGGGCGCGGAGGATGCACGCAATCCCGCGGGCGGCGCTCGCCGCTGCTCGGGTGCGTTGGTCCTGCGAGGTAAACGCGAACTCGTTTTTCCCGGCGGCGATGTCGTGCAGAAGGGTGACGATGTTGGCGAACGCGTCGTCGTTGAAGGTCACGGCATCATGGTAACCACCGTCGAGCGGGTAGCTCTGCGGCCAGCCGCCGTGCGGGTATTGGGCGGTGAAAACATAATTCAAGCCGCGGGCAAACGCCGTGCGCCACGGCGCCGAGATTTTTTCCCCGGGATTCGCGGCGATGACTTTCGCGAGAAAGCGGAGTTCGCCGATGGTGGCATTGTTGTCGAACGTGCCGATGTAGCTCCAGCCGGAGTCAGCGGGTTGATCGTTGTCGCCCGCAGTGAGGAAGCGGGAAACGTTGGTGTGGGGCGCAAAGGCCTCGCCGGGTTGCCGTGCGTGATCGGCGGCGTTGAAGTTTTTGCTCCAACCGCCCGCGGGGGTTTGAAACGTAATGACGTTATCCGCCATTTTGCGGGCCTCGGCGGTCGTGAACCACTCGGCCGGACGAGTGGCCGAAAGGCGCGGGATGCGTCCGGCCGCGGGTGGAACGACCGGCGGGGGACCGCCCAACGCCCTGATTTCCGCTGCTAGAAATTTCTGATCGGCGGCGCGGGCGGCGACCGAGCGGGCGAGATAGTCGCGCCAGGCGGGTTGTTCACCCGCGGGCAGGGTGGCGATGCGCTCCACCGTGAGCGGGTGCGACGCGGGGTTGGTGCCGATGACGGCGGCGATGAGGCCGAGCGGGCACATCATCGAGAGCGTGACGGCGAAGGGAATAAGTTTTGAGCGCATGGCGAAAGAGAAGGGTAGGAGCGAAGACGCACGCCGAGCGGGCGCGTTGCGATGTCAATTTCAGCTCCGACGGTCCGTCGCGGCGCCTGCCGCCGTCGGACGGGTTTGCAACTCGGCGCTTGCCACGATCGCGGGGCCGTCGCTGGTTGACGGTCAGGCATGAAATCCCCGGCCCCCACTGTTCGCTCGCTGGCCCGCACCCTCGGGCTCTCGCACACCACTGTCTCCGACGCCCTGCGCGGCAAGGGCCGCGTCGATCCAGCGACGGTGACGCGCGTGGAAAAGGCGGCGCGCGAAGCTGGTTACCGGCGGAATCCGCTCGCGGCGGCGGTGATGTCCGAGCTGCGCCGCTCGCGGGGCGGGACGTTTCGCGGCGTGCTGGCCGCGGTGGATTTGTTGGAGCCGCACCGCCGCGATCCGCACGGGGCCTTTCATGCTGAGCTCGTGCAGGGCGGGCGGGCGCGAGCGGCTGATCTGGGTTTCAAGCTGGAAGAATTTGTGGTCGGCACGGATGGGATGTCGGTGCAACGCCTCGATACGATTTTGCATTCGCGCGGCATTCACGGGGTGCTGTTGCTGCCCTCGTGGTATTCGCCCGACTGGTCGGGTTTGAACTGGTCCCGTTACGCGGCGGTTTACACCGACTACGTGATCGATCGGCCGGCACTTCACTGCGTGTGCTGCAACCACTACCGGTCGATGACGGCGCTGATGGCGCGACTCGCCGAGCGCGGTTACCGGCGGCCGGGACTCTACGTCGAGCGCGGCCGCGACGAACGCATGCAGCGACGCTTCAGCGCGGCGTTTCGCTCGTGCCAGGAAAACGATCCCGCGTTCGAACCGGTGCCTCTCCTGATCGTCGAGAATCAGAGCAAGGAGGAGTTCCAGCGCTGGTTTCGTCGGCACAAGCCCGATGTCGTCGTCGGTTATTTTACCGAGACGATCGCGTGGATGGAGGAGTGCGGCGCGCGCGTGCCGGCGACGCACGGCTTTGTGAGTCTCAATGCGATCTACACCACGCGACCGTGCGCGGGGCTCGACCAGCAGCCGCGTGAACTCGGGGCGCGCGCCGTGGAGCAGCTGATCGCGCAGCTGCAGCGCAACGAGCTGGGGGTGCCCGATTGGCCGACGACGACGACGATCGCGGCGCGCTGGACCGAAGGGCCGACGTTGCGCAAGGTCACGAAGTAAGGTTCGGAGCCGGACACCGGCGGGCCGGGTGCCGCGCGGTAAGCTGACCACGTTGCGCAAGCCGGCCCGGCGGGAAGCCTGGGCTACGGCTTCGCGAAGAGTGGTTCGAGGATGGCGCGGGCGGCTTCGGCCGGCGGCTTCGTCTTGATCGACGGTTGGTAGTAACGGCCGTCGGCGAGTTTTTTGTGCGGACGCACCGCGTGAAGCTCGACGTTGAGTTCAATTAGGTAGGTCTTGAAATCCCACGCCCAGCGGGCGTCGTAGGTGAGAATCGCGTCGGTGTTTTCCGGCATCATGGTGAGCGGGCCGGAGCTCGCATCACGCCCCAGCCGGCGCAACTCGGCGGCCATGATTTCATCGAGCCGGTTGTTTTCGTTCAGCCGCCGCTCGACGTAAATCCGTTGAAACCGATCAAGCGGAATGATCTTGCGGGCACTCGTGGACGAGCAGCCGGGGCCGGCTAGGCAGCCGAAGACGAAAACTAGCAGGATGGAAAATCTCAACGAGCGCACACTTCGCGTGCGCTCCGGCCAGCGCAAGCCCCCGCCCGGAGGAGAGCACTACTTCGTCCGCGCCTGCTTCGCCGGGGTGAGCACTTCGCGCAGCGTCGTGCGCCAGTTTACGCGCGCCGATACGCCCAAATCGCGGTCGCGGCCCTCTTCCTTGGCGGCCTTGCCCGCGAGATCGATTTGCCATTTTCCGGGCAGGCCGAGCTTCGCGGTGCGCGCGAGCGGCACATCCCAGATGGTGCCAAGCTGAATCTCGTGACCGAGGCGGACGCCGGTGTCCTCGTGCAAATGCCGCCCGCGATACTCGGCAAAATAACCGAACTCCCCGGGTTTGTAGAGCAGGCCCGGCGCCAGTTCGGTGATGTCGCGGCGCACGACCTCGGGTGGCGGTGCGGCGCGGTGCGTGAGGTCGAGGCTCCGGTCGTAGGCGGCGTTGGCGTAAAGGGTCGTCGAAGGCCACGTGTGCAGCTTTCGCGAGACCGCGACAAACGGCTTCACATGAGTGTATTGGTCGTTGAACTGGACGGGCGGATGGCCGAGCGGGGCGCGGGTTTCGAGGCCCACGGTCGTGGCGTCGAAAAATCCCAGCGTGCGCCCGACATCGTAGCGGGCACCGAGCTTGATTTCGCCCGGACCCCAGCGGTGCTGCCGGCCGCGGTTGAAGGGGTTGGGCGTGAACGGCACGAGGCCGCCAATCAGTTCCCAGCGGTCGGTCAGGCCATAGCGCAGCTCGACGGGAAACCGCATGAACTCGCGGTCGCGCAGATCGCTGAACTTCGGCTGAAGATGCACCGTGATGTTACTTTCACCGAGCACGCCGGGCAGCATCGTGTCGAAAAAATCCGTCATCCGCAGCACGCTTTCGCGCACTCGATCCGAAGTGGTGCCGGGTTCGGCGGCCGGCAACGCGATGCGTGCCGCCAACAACGCCGCGAGCACGATGGCCTTGGAGGGGCAGGTGTGACGTTGGAGCATGGGTTGAACTGTGACCGTGATTGGCGGCCGGAGTGCCGTCGAGAAATGAAGTTTACTCAGGTCGGCCGACGGAGAGCGATCGGCCCGGTGGCAAAAGCGCGGTTCCTGCGCCCACGGGGTATAGTCCCCAGATTGACCTTGCTGTTACTGCACCAGAGTCAGCCAATATTGTTAATCCCAGTCGTATGCGCTCCGTCCCCGTCATGCTGGTCTTCCTTGTCGCCCTCGCGACACCGCTTGGTGCGATCAATTACTACGTCGATTTCGTGGGTGGCGCGGATGACAACTACGGCACGAGTGTGGATGCACCGTGGAAACGTTGTCCGGGCGATACTGCGGCGGTGGGCCGCGCCGCGCTTTGCCTGCTGGTGCCGGGGGATGTCGTGATTTTCAAAGGCGGGGTGACCTACGTTTTTGGCGGCACCGCCGGCATCGCGTTGAAGTGGAGCGGCGAGCCGCGAAGTCCCATTACCTACGATGGGAATTCCAGCGGTGACTGGGGCGAAGGCCGCGCAAAATTTACGGACAATCGGGGGACAGCGGCGATCACGGCATTCGCGGCGGCTGAGTTGGTTCGGCACCTCGTGTTCAAATCTCTTGAGATTGGCCCGATCGGAGGAGCGGCGGAGCTGCCGGCCGATCCGGGAGCGGGGGTCGCCGCCCGCTATGGCGGTGGCATCGCCTTTGCCCAGGGCTGTCAGGGCATCGCGATCAACGACTGCGTGTTTCGCGACCTCGGCTATGCCTTTAACCAGAAACCGATGAGCGCGGCCTCGTTGGCGGGCACCGCAATCACGGTTGCCGGCTCGGGGCGTGAGATTACGGTCGCCCGCTGCGAATTTTCCCGCCTGGCCCTCGGCCTCGACTTCGCGCGCACCAGTATGATTAGTGGCGTGGTGGTTTCGGACAGTATCTTTGGCGAGGCCATGGTTTGGCCGCTGAATTTCTCCTCAATGGAAGGGACGCTCGCGGGCTCGATGATTTCGGTGCGGGATACGAAGTTGGGTCAGCCCGATTTTTTTGATGAGCCGAAATGGAAAGGCTACGGTCCGAGTCCGCGCATTGAGCAAATCACTGTCAGTGCAGGCGATCCGGTCACGCTCGCGGCCTCGACGATTGCTTCGCCGGCGGCGACATTTACTTGGTTCAAGAACAAAACCCTGATCGCAAATGCCTCGGCCGCCACGTTGAGTTTCGCAAGGGTCACGAAAGGTGATGAGGCGATCTACACGGCGGTCGCGACAAACTCCGAGGGATTTGCGAACAGTAATTCCGCGGTGCTCGTGGTCACCGAGCGAGTCGGCGTGACCGATGATCGGCCGAGTCCGCCGCAGGCTTCGCCGGTCTCGCATTCGGCCACACCGCCTCCGGCGCTTCCTGCCACTCCGCCTTTGGCCGAGGCAGGACCGCAAAATCCGCCGGGGTCTGCGGTGAGCCAGTTTGGCCTGAGAACGCTCGCGGCGGACGTCGCGACGGCGACCATGACTTTTGCCGTTGAGCACTCCTCACCCCGGCAAGTGCTGATCCGCGCCGCTGGTCCGACGCTGGCGGTGCTGGGCCTGCAAGGGGCGTTGAGCGACCCGCAGATTGAGTTGTTTCGCGGTGACGAGTTTTTGGCCCGCAATGATGACTGGGGTGGGCGCGATGATATTCTGGCGGCGGTCAGCCGTCTTGGCATTTTTCCCTTTGCGAGTGCGGAAAGCAAAGACGCCGCGATGCTCGTCTCGCTCGCTAGTGGCGATTACCGGGTAATTACGAAAGGGGCCGAACCCAAGGGTGGTTTGGTCCTGATTGAAATCCGCGAGTTGCCCTGAGCGCGCTCCCGCCTCGTAGCTTTTTGCGGGCGGAGCGATGCGCGCGACGGCCGCGGATTACGATGCCGGCATGATGTTGAACGGCACGGCGACGCGCACGTTCACCGGTTTGCCGTTGATCGTGGCGGGCTTGAATTTCCATTTGGCCGCGGCCGCCAGGCAGAGTTTGCCAATTTCGGCGTCGGGCGATTTGGCGATCGAGAGATCGCGCGTGTTACCGTAGCGATCCACGACGAGTTGGATGTCGACGCGCAGAGGCTCAACAATGCGGCGGCTGCTCACTTCTGGCTGAGGCATGAGAATGGGCACGGGCCGTTCGTCCGTATCGGTGAGGCGGGCGATGCGGTCTTCGCTCTCCAGGGTGCGCGTGAGCGCTAAGATTTGGCCGGACTGGATTTGGCCACTGAGCGTCTCGGTATCGTAGCCGGGTAATGAGAGTTCGTAGCTGGCTGCCCCTGGGACCTGCTCGGACAGAGTGAGCGGGGTGACGCCGAGGATGGTGCCGTCACTTGTGACGCTCGCGCCGACCGGGTTGCTGGTCAGCTTCACGATGCCGGAGCGGAAGGCCCAATTCGTCTGCACCGTGGCATCGCGACCAATAGTCACCGTCTCATCGTGGGCTGGCCAGCCTTCGCGGGAGTATGTGATCACGTAGTCCCCCGGCGTCAGATCGACCAGGGTTGCGGGCGTGCGGCCAGAGCGGTTGGCATCGGACGCAACGAAGAACGTATTCGCCGGGCGGACGCTGTAACTGACATCGGCGGGCTCGCTCTTAATTATGAGCGTGCCGACCA
>JANNEY010000450.1:0-9987 GCA_031379235.1 Opitutaceae bacterium
ACCTGGGGGCGGGGGGGTTGGGGGGGGGCCCCCCGGCCGGGTTTTTCTCTTTTTCCGAACCCCGGGGGGGGGCGGCCCCCCCCGCCGCTACGAAATCGCCTGCAGGCCTACCGCGGCTTTTACGGCCGTCCGCTCAAGGCACCTCATACACCTCGACGAGCGCCGTGCCCGTGGTGTTGCCGACGCCGCTGACCTGCACGGTGTAGTTGCCGGGGGCGAGGGTGAGGACGAGCGCGGCGTCGCGCGAGGTCGCGGGCGAGAGGCGGAAGGCGCCCACCGAGTCAAAGGCCGCGGTGAGCGCGGCGCCGCCGCCCCAATTGTCGTTCTCACCGATCTTTGTTCCGGCGGCGTTGAAGAGCGCGAGCTGCGGATCGGCGACGGTGCCGCCGACGCCGAAGCCGGCTAGTGTCGGGCCGATCGCGCGGATGAGCACCGTCCGCGAGGCGTTGCCGCCGACCACGAATCCGGCCGTGAGGCTCGTGCCGATACTCTTGAGGACGGAGACGTTCACGAGCCGCGGCGTCGCGGCGGCGAACGTCGCAGCCGGGGACGCGTCGTAGATTTCCGCGATGACGGCGCCGCTGATGTTACCCACGGGCGAAACTTTCACGGAGTTGTCGCCCGCGGCGACATTGGCCGCGACCGCAGCGTCGAGTGAGGTGGGACCGGTGAAGCGGAAGGCCCCGACGGCCTCCATCGCGTTGAACAACGGGGTGCCGCCGCCCCAGTTGTCGTTGGTGCCGCTGGCCGTCGCGCCGGTAAACAGCTCCAGCTTCGGATCGGAGAGCGCGCCGCCGACGCCGAGCGGAGTGAGCGACGGGCCGGCCGCCCGGATGACGAGCGGCTTCGCGCCCGCCGTGCCCGCGCCGCCGACGACGTAGCCCATCGTGAACGAGTCCGTGCTGCCCGCGAGCGAAGTGAGAATCGAGAGATTGCTCAGGCGGCCCGCCACGCCCGCCGTCACGGTGAGATTCCCTGGCGCGCTCGCCGGGGCGGCACCGCCGGGATTGGAGACGACGACGGTATAGGCACCGGCGTTGGCCGCGGCGGCGGAAGCGATGCGGTAAGTCGCGTCAGTCGCTCCGCCGAGCGCGGTGCCGTTGAAGCGCCACTGGTAGCTCAGGTCCGTGCTCGTCGCCGTGACACTGAACACCACGCTGCTGCCCGGCGGCACGGTGTGCGACTGCGGGCTAACGGCGATCGTGGGGGCGACGGGCGTGGCGTTGACGGTGAGCGCGCCCGCGGCGCTCGTGATCGTGCCCGCCTGGTAGGTCACGACGACGCTGTAGTTGCCCGCGCTGGCCGCGCTGACACCGGGGAGCGTGAGCGCGGCGTTGGTCGCGCCGGCGATCGCGGTGCCGTTCCTCTGCCACTGGAAAGTCGGCGAGGTGAGGCTCGTGATCGTCGCGGTGATGGTCGCGGTCGCGCCGGTGTTCACCGCCTGCGCGGCGGGCGGCGTGATGATGGTGGGCGGCGTCGAGGCAAACAGATCGCCGGTGGCCGGGGGTGTGAGCGTGCTCAAGACAGGGTTCAGGGCGTTGAAGATATCGTTCTGCTGCGTGCTGCTCGCGCTGAGGTTGTCGGCGGAATTGAAATGGATCACGTAGCTCAAGCCGTTGGAAAAACGCGCCATCAGGGAACGCGTGCCGCGCAACGCGCCGGTGTGAAACCAAGTCGCCCGCAAACCCGTGCCCGAGTCGCGCTGCACTTCGACGCCCAGCCCGGTGTAAACCGTGGCACCGACCGAGACCGGCGCGGGCGGGCGCTCCGTCCAGAGATCGAGCGAGGCGGCGCTGATGATGGGCGCCGGGCCGGGCTTGCTGCCGTCGAGTGCGCAGAGGAGCCGCACGTAATCCACCGCGGACATCGCCCATTGGCCCGTGGAGGAATTGATTTCCAAGCTGAACCCGCCGTAAGGCGCGGGCACGAGGGCCGTGGTCGGAGGAAAGACCGATTGGACAAGCGGCGCGCCGGGAAAATCGTAGTAGCGGACTTCGTTGGGCTGGCGGTCGGCGAGGAAGGTGCGGCTGAGCACCGCGCGCGTGACGCCGCCTTTGGTGAGGACGTTGGCCTTGACGTAGTCACCGTAGGACTGGCCGCTGACTTTTTCGATCACGCGGCCCGCGATGATGAAACCGATGTTCGCGTAGGCGAAGCGCGTGCCCGGATCGAAATCGAGCCGCCGCCCGAGGTGGAAGCGAATCATCGTGTCCACATCGCCCGGCGACGCCACGCCGGCCGCCGCCGCGATCGCCACGGTGTTGAACGTCTGGTCACCGCTGATGTCAGCATCCCAGCCGCCGGTGTGATTCAGCAGGTGCTGCACGGTGATGTTCTGCAGGCGGGCATCGAGGTTGGTCGCACCCGGCAACGGCGTGAGGCCGAGGAGCGGGAAGACCTTCGTGTCGAGCGTTAGTTTGCCCTGTTCGACGAGCGTGAGGATGGCGAGGCCAGTGAGGGGCTTGGTGTCGCTGGCGATGCGGAAAAGCGAATCGGGCTGCACCGGCACATTGCCGGCTTCGCGGTCGGCGATGCCGTAGCCGCGGGCCAGCAGGAGCCGGCCGTTGAAAGTGACGGCGAGCTGTGCGCCGGGCATATTAAGTGTCGTCAGCAATCCCGTGACCACCGGATCGAAACGCTCCATGCCCGGCAGCGCGGGGCCGGTGATGGAAGGCGTCTGCGCGTGGAGCACGGCGCTGCCAAGCAGCAGGGCCGGAACGAGGAAGCGGAGGGAGGCATTCATGTGGGAGGAGGGAGCGGGGTGCGGACGTGTTTTACGAGAGAATTGCGGGCTGAGGCCGAAGCGGAGGGATCGAGTGGGTCGCACGTTCACGGCACCTCGTAAACCTCGACGAGCGCGGTGCCGGTGGTGTTGCCGACGCCAGTGACCTGCACGGTGTAGTTGCCGGGGGCGAGCGTCGCGACGAGCGCGGCGTCACGCGAAGTGGCGGGGGCGAGACGGAAGGCACCGACGGAGTCGAAGACGGAAGTGAGCGCGGCGGTGCCGCCCCAGTTGTCGTTCTCGCCGATTTTGGCCGAGGCGGAATTAAACAACGCGAGCTGCGGATCGGCGACGGTGCCGCCGACGCCGAAGCCGGCCAGCGTCGGCCCGATGGCGCGGATGAGCACGGTGCGCGAAGCGTTGCCGCCGACGACGAAACCGGCCGTGAGGCTCGTGCCGATACTCTTGAGGACGGAGACGTTCACGAGCCGCGGCGTCGCGGCGGCGAAGGTCGCAGCCGGGGACGCGTCGTAGATCTCGGCGATCACGGCGCCGCTGAGGTTGCCGACGGGAGAAACTTTCACGGAGTTGTCGCCCGCGGCGACGTTCGTCGCGACCGCGGCGTCGAGTGAATTGGGGCCGCTGAACGCGAAGGCGCCGACGGCGTTCATCGCCGCGAGCAGCGTCGCACCGCCGCCCCAGTTGTCGTTGGCGCCGTTCTGCGTCGCGCCCGCGAAGAGCGTGAGCTGCGGATCGGCGAGCGCGCCGCCGACGCCGAGCGGCGTGAGCGACGGCCCCGCCGCGCGGATGACGAGCGGCTTCGCGCCGCTGGTGTTCGCGCCGCCGACGACGTAGCCCATCGTGAACGAATCCGTGCTGCCTGCGAGCGCCGTGAGAATCGAGAGATTGATCAGGCGGCCGGCGGTGCCGGCGGTGACCGTGAGATTGCCCGGCGCGCTGACTGGCGCGGTGCCGCCGGCGTTGGAGACAACGACCGTGTAGGCGCCGGCATTCGTCGGCGCGGCGGAAGCGATACGGTAGGTTGAGTCGGTTGCGCCGGGAATCGCGGCACCGTTGAACCGCCACTCGTATTGCAGCGCCGTGCTGGTCGCCGTCACGGAAAAGACCACGCTACTGCCCGGCGCGACCGTGTGCGATTGCGGACCGGCTGTGATCGTCGGTGCGGCGGGGATGGTGGTCACGTCGAGGCGGAAGGCGCCGAATCGGGTGCCGCCGCCCGCCAGCGAACCGAAGCCGACGATTTGGCCGGCGTCATTTATCGCGGTCGCCCCGTTGAGCGACGCAAAGCCCGAGGCGGCGAGATTGGTGACAACGGTGTTGAGGTCTACGATGCCGGTGGCGGTAGTGTAAACGAAAGCGCGGCCGACTGAATTTTGTCCGACCACGGTGCCGGTGGCGTTGATGCCGAGGGCCACGCTGCCTAGGGCGCCGGCGCCCGTGGGGTCGATGTCGGTGACGGTGCCGCCGGAAAAGATCACGGCGTGGATCTGGCGGTTGGTGGACTCGTTCGACTGGCCCACGACGACTCCGGCGGCGTTGATGCCGTAGGCGTAGCTGTTGGAGCCGCCGGGCAACGCACCAAGATCCGTTAGCACGCCGTTGGCGTAGCTGAACGCGCGGCGGTTCAGGCTTTCCGAATAGCCGACTACGACGCCGGAGGCGTTGATGGCCGTAGCAATCGTGCTGCTGCCGGTGGCCGGCCCGATCGGGGTGACGACGCCTGCGGGCGAGCGGATGAAAGCGCGCGGAAACGAATTGCCGACGACGGAGCCCGCGTCGTTGATGCCAACCGCCGTGGTGTCGGCGCCCAAGTCCGTCAGGACGCCATTGGCCAAGATGAAGCCGCGAAAGTCTACTTTAGGAGGGAAAGTGGAGTTGTAGCCGACGACGACGCCCGAGGCGTTGATGCCGGTGGCCTCGTTGCGCTCGTTGTTGAGAGTGGGCAGCGCGGACATGACGCCGCCGGAATAGAGGAAGGGGCGGGCGACTTGAAACGACGTGGCGTCGTAGCCCACGATCGCGCCCGAGGCGTTGATCGCGGTGGCCGCGGTGGCCGATCCGCCGAGACTGCCGAGGTTGGTGATGACGTAGCGCGTCTGCGCCTCGACCGCCGCAGGGGCGACTAAGACGGCTGCCAGCGCCAGAGCGCGACGGGCAGAATTGAACGAAGCAGACCAAGGGCGGTGCATAAACGTCATGGTTAAGATGGAATAACTCAGGCCAAAGCCAGGGATAAACTAACACTCCGTCGCGAACCCGACGACAAGCCCATTCCGGCCTAGGTGGCGTCTGTCCAGGTCGTTTCCGCGTCGAGCCCGTGCTCCCCACGGCTTTCCGGTTTGGGTAGGGGCGTGGCTCGTCCACGCCTCAAGGCGCGCACGAGGCGCGCCCCTACGACGGGCCGGCCAAACCGGAAAGCCGTGCCGTGCTCCCCTGGAAAATCCCGTCCTCGGCTATGCGTGCGAGCCATTGTTGGCAGCCAGCCGGATCATCTCGTTCCTAATGTTCCAACTTGCTGGCGCAGCAGCGCGACGCGTTCGCGCGTGGCATCATCGGTCGCGGTGCGCAGGGCGATTTCGAGGTAGGAGGTCGCCTCTTCCCGCAGGCCCTCGCGCAGGAAAAGTTCCGCCGTGCGCAAAGTCAGATCCGCCCGGCGGGGAAAGAGCCGCACGCCCTCGTCGAGCACCGCGAGGTGGCCGCGGCTCGGCTTCGAGGCGACTTCCGTCCACACGTCGGCAATGAGCGAATAAACTTCCGGCAGCGAAGGCTGCTGCGCCCGGGCGGCGAAGAGCAGCGTGAGCACGTCGGCCGCCTGGCCAACGCTCAGCCGGCCATTGCCGCCCGCGGGTTGGGCGCGGAATTCCGTGAACCGCAGGCGCGCCAGTTCGTAATTCGCCCGCGGCCGGATCGGGCCCAGGCGGGCCGCCGCCTCCAGCAGGTCGCGCGCGCCGGTGGCGTTGCCGGCATCGACTTCACAGAGGCCCATCACCGCGAGCAGGCGCGGATCGCGCTCATCGCGATCGTAGGCGCGCCTGAGCGTGCGGCGCGCCTGCTCCAGATATTTGGGCGCGAGATCGGGCGAGATGTTTTTCACGAAGGGCACCTCGAGGCGCTCCCAGTCGCCCTTGAGCCGCGCGATCTCGCCGTCGGCGGCGTTGCGCAGGGCGAGCGGCGCCGGCTTCGGCAGTTTCGCCGGCTTGAAGTGCACGGTGCGCCGGACGGCGGCGGGCAGATACGCGGTCAACTGCGCCTGCACTGCCGCGTAATCGACGCCGAAGCATTCCGTGAACGCGGCCTCCGTCATCGTCCGCGTAGCGCTCCGCCCGGCAAATTTCCACAGCGCATCGCGATGCGCCCCGCCATCCGCCTCCAGTCCCCAGCGCACGAAGAGCGCGGCCTGCGCCTGCCAGGCTTGGAACGGCTCGTAGGTTTGCCGCTCTGTCGGCGGGAGCAGGCGGTTGACCAGAAAATCGACGAGCGGCTGCACGGGCGGTGCGGTCTTGGGATCTTTTTTCACGGCTTCGGTGTGCGTCGCTGAAATCCAGCGCAACGGCTCCAACGTGAGGCGGTCGCCCGCGAAGGCCGTTTGCGCGTAGAGCGTGAGCAGTCCACTCACGAACCAGGGCGGCAGCGCCGGCACCCGGCTCTTCACCAAAAAGGA
This sequence comes from Opitutaceae bacterium, assembly GCA_031379235.1. Lineage (GTDB taxonomy): Bacteria > Verrucomicrobiota > Verrucomicrobiia > Opitutales > Opitutaceae > ER46. The sequence goes on from JANNEY010000450.1 coordinate 6,405, forward strand.
AATGTAATCGTGCGTGAGCGCGAGCCGCTCGGCGTCGAAGTCATCCCGCCGCACGATCATGAAGACCGCCATCGCGTCGCGATCCCAGAGCCGGAGGTTGGGCAGAAAACTGAGCCCGCGCGCCGGCGGTGCGATGCGCGCGCCCCGAAAACTCGGCGCGGGCGAAAAATTTTCCGCCGGCTCGGGCGCGTTCGAACGAAGCATCTGCGCAATCACCTCGCGCGAAGCCGCGGGCTGCAGCTCTTCGTCATAGAGGATGAGCGCGCGCGGCAGCGTGCACTGCAATTGGAGCGCCGGCGGCAACATCTCGGCCAGCAGCTGGTGGAGTCGCTGGTGGGTCGCGACGACCCGCCGCGTCACACTATCGTTGCAGCGCGAGAGAATCTCGTAACCCGGCGCCTCCGCATAACGCCAAGGCGGGCCCTTGGTCATTTCCTCGACGATGAAGGGCGGCAGCGCCACCGCCTCGTCCGCCGCCACGCCCCGCCCCGCGAGCAGCAGCACAAAGCAGACAGGCGAAAACAAACGGAGGCGGCGCATGGCGGATGAGCGGAAGGCTCGCACGGCATGGACGCAGCGCGCGAGCTTGGGTTGCACCGGACCCCGGTCGAAGGACTGGAATTCCTCCAGCTGGATTGCCGCGCCCGCCGAGCCGGGCGGGCAATGACAAACAAAACTAACTCAGCCCCTTTGAGCTGTCCCTCGGTTGCACCTGCGCGCCACGTTTCGGCCGAGGGCAGGTCACAGACCTGCCCGACTAGCCAAGCCGTCACGCCATTTTCGTAAAATCCGGGACGACGAAGGGGGCGCGATACTGGCGCGTCAGGAGCGGGGTCGCTTCCTTGGCGAATTCACCCGTGAACGCCTCTTTGCCCGGCGCGATCGTGAGCGGGACGCCGAAGGTGAGCGGTGTCTTCGCCAAGTTTACGTTGTTGGCGGCGAGGTGCTCGGCCATGCGGGCGGTGGCTTCGGCCAGTGGCGCGCGGCCTTTGATTTTTTCACGCAGCGCATCCGGTGCGATCGCCTGGCCGAGCACGTGCGAAATGTTGCCGAGATGGCAGAGCGCGCTGGAGAGGTGACCCTCGGCAATGGGGCCATATTGATCGGCGGTTTTGCGGCTGCGCACCACATCGATGAAATTCTGCATGTGGCGATCGCTGCCCTTGAACTCCTTCACGACGGCGCCCGCCTTGTCGTAGGCGGTGGCAGTGAAATAATTCGTCGTCACGACGGAGCCGCCTTCGCAGTCGACGACGTTGCCCACGCCGACACCGCGGTAGTTGTCCATCGGGTTGGCGGCCCGGCCGCCGCCCTTCTTGCCCTTGGCGGCACTGGCATTGGCAGCCTCGGCCGCCGCCTCGTCGCCCTCGGCCACCGCCACCGCCGCGCCGGCCTTGGACGGCAGGCCGCGCACTTCAAAGATCAGCGGCGCACTCGCATAGTCGTGGATCACGACCTGCGTGTTGGGCGTGTCGCCATCGTCGACGTAACCGAGGCGGCCACCGACGCTCAGCGTGCCACGCGGGAGTCCGGACTCGCCGAGGAACCAGCGCGCGACGTCCATCTGATGGATACCCTGATTGCCAACATCGCCGTTGCCGGTGAGGTGGAGCCAATGCCAGTCGTAGTGGAGCCGTTTGCGGTGCAGCTCGGCCTTTGGTGTCGGGCCGCACCACAGATCGTAGTTCACCGTCGAGGGCACCGGCTGCGCGCCCTCGGTCTTGCCGATGCTCGGGCGGGCCTTGTAACAGAAACCACGTGACGCGGTGATTTTTCCGAGGTTGCCGGCACGGACAAACGCGACGGCTTCCTGCAAACCCGCGCCCGAACGAATCTGCGTGCCGCACTGCACGACGCGGTTGTATTTCGCCGCGGCGGTGACGAGCTGGCGGCCCTCCCAGATATTATGCGAAACGGGTTTCTCGACGTAGACATCCTTGCCCGCCTGCACCGCCCAGACGGCTTGCAGCGAATGCAGGTGATTGGGCGTCGCGATCGTGACGGCGTCGATGTCCGGCGCGGCGAGCAGCTCGCGGATGTCGACGAAAGTGCGAACGTCCGCACCGGCGGCACCGAGGCTGGCCTTGGTCTTGGCGAGGACGGCCGTGTCGACGTCGCACAGGGCGACGACGCGCACGCCGGCCACTTTCGAGAGACTGTTGAGATGGCTTTTGCCGCGGCCGTTGAGGCCGACCACGGCGACGCGAATCTCAGCGTTGGCGCCCGCGACTTGGGCCCAAGAGCGCGCCGAAAAGGCAGCCGTGGCCGCGCCAGCGACTGCAGTGTTAAAGAGAAAGGCGCGGCGCGTGAGATGATTGATACGGAGGGGCATGGCGGGGATTTTTTGGGAGGTAACTGAGGCGGATGCGGCTGGGTTCGCTGAACCTGGCCGGGGGGCGTTGCGCACGGGTCAGAGATCCCGGCTACAACTTATTTTCCGGCAGCGTAGGCTTTGAACTGCTCGGCAATCTTGGCGGTTTTCTCGTCGCCCATGTGGAAGTAGAAACGCCACCGGAAAGTAACGCTGCCACCGGCGGGAATCGTCATGTCGCCGGCCTTGGGCTGATCCTTGAGGTTTTCGAAATCGTGTTTGCCAAAGGGATTCGCGGCAAAGAGCGCATAGGAGCGCACGTGCCACCACGTCGGGTGCCGCGGATTTGACGGGTGGTCGAACATTGCGATGCCGTAGACCTTGCCGTCCTTCGGCGCGTAGTAGTCGACCCATGCCGATTTCTTGCCCCACGTCGCGTCGTTCTTCTGGCCGGAGTCATTGATGATCGTGCCGAGGCCGGCGTGCTGCACCTTTTTCTTGTCCGCGCCGGTGTAGCTGTGCGGGGGCGTCATCCAGAGCGGCACGCGCATCGCCATCGAGCCTTCCTTCGTATCGCCGAGCGTGACGGGCTTGTTGGCAGGGGCTTGCAAAGTGACCTCGTAGTCGAGGATGCGACCGCCCGCCACTGCTTTGGCCGTAATCACCGTCTTGTCGGTCATGTGCACGGTGCCATCGGGACCGACCCAGTTATTCATCCCGGTAATCTTGCCCTCGGATTTTCCATCCACCGTAACCACTCCGTAGCTGACAATTTTCCCCTGCTTCGCGCCGCCGGTCTCGGCCCAGAAGTCGAGGCCGTTCACATCGCCGTGCGTGAACCACAGCGAGCGGTGATGCGGATGATCGCTTACTTCGCCGGGCACATCCTTCTTCATCGGGTAGTGGCGCATCAGCTCCGTGCCGTCAGCCGCGAGGACTGGGTAGAGGTAGGGCTTGGGCGTGCCCTTGAAAATATACTCGGTAAACAACTGCCCGCCGATTTCCACGCGCACACGGTCGTCGGCGCGGGTGAGTTTGACGTCATTAGCGGCGGCGTGCAGCGCGGCGACCGGCACAAGGAGACTCGACAACAGCAAGAGGGGCAGAGTGGGGATTCTCATGGGTGAAAGAGAGACGAACGAATCACGAAAAGGGAGCAAATGGATTCGCGGGGTGCTCGAAGCGCTGGAGCCGCGACGCCCTCGTCGCGGTCGATGTGCAACGCGACGAGGGCGTCGCGTCCCCACCAGCAAAAAAAAGGGCCGCTGACGC